>JAQXDK010000033.1 GCA_029251405.1 Flavobacteriales bacterium | reverse complement strand
AATTTCAGACCAGAAGTTGGTGATGAATACTATATTGACGATGTAGAATGGTATGTAATAGCAGATGACGATTGCATTAGTGGATTGTCTCCACTTACCATTACAGTTGAAAATTGCAGCTCAATAGACGAAAAAGTGAATCAAAGTTTAAATTTATATCCAAATCCAACCAATGATGTTTTAAATTTCAATGGCACTAATATATTTGAATATATTCAAGTAATTGATAACCATGGAAAAGTGGTATTAGAGAACAATATAAATAGCTACAAAGGAAAGTTAGATTTAAGCTATTTAACTAGAGGAATTTACTTTGTTAAAGCGTTTTCAAATTCAGGAATAATTCACAAAAAAATCATATTGAATTAAAATACAGTTTATTAAACAGATAGCGCCTACTTTCCATATACTTAACGTTGGCAACCATTTATGCCTTTTTTCGTATGCAAATTAAACTCGATTTACAAAATTATTAATACAAGTATTTGCTATGATAAATAATCTAAAGAAAACCTATCTCTCACTATTAATTTGTTTAATGTCTTCATTAGTATTGCGGTCGCAAACAGAAGATATTAACGGAGATGGAACATTAAACATTCTGGTAATTGGAACCAGCGTTTCTATTGAAAACAATGTTGAAGAGTTCTCACCAAACCAAATCACCACAGAGTTACAAAGCATTTTATCTGCTGACACTTCTATCTCTATTAATGTGAATGTTGTGGCCGAAGATATTTATAAAATGAAAGGAGTTGTTACAGGTATTGCAAACCAGCTTACCCAAAATCGAAATTATTATTGCCACTCATTGGCTCAATATTATTTTTGGCCTGATAACCACGCTACTCAAATGGCCAACTTAGAAGGAAACAACGGTGTAGATTGGGATTATGTTGTAATTGGTGCAGATCCTTATATTATATCCAAAATGCCTGGTTACTATTCTCTTGGAGTTAATAAAATTGTAGATAAGGTCATTAAAGGTGGAGCCAAACCACTACTTTTAATGGAGTGGATGAATGACTCAACACTCACTAATCATTTCGAAGAATTTACTTATCGAACTGCTGATGGATTAAAATCACCAATTCAGGTTGTTCCTGGTGGTCTTGCTTGGGATGCATTACCTATTAATTTAAAAGATGTTGCAGCAGTGCACCCAACTCCAAATGGAGCATATCTTACAGCTGCATCTATTTACGCCCATATTTATAGCAGAAGTGCCGCATTTTCACTTTACAATTATAATGACACAATAGCTAATATTGCTGAAACAACTTTAACTAATTCAATAAGCCAAGCTCATTATGTTGGTAGTCATACTTTTGTTTCTCCATTCAAAAACTGTGGAATAAACGACATAAACCTTATCTACAACCACCAAGGAACAAGTACAGAAAATGGAATTTTAACTGGTTTAAATTGGGTGGTTGCCAAGAATCAAAAAACATTACAGTATGGTGCTAGTGCTCCTGTACATTTCAATTATGGCAGATCCAGCATGGGAACAACACATTTATATAATATTGACCCGCCTAATTTTGATTATTCCTTTGGTTATCCATTACAAGATGATGCTAGCACAGGATTAGTTACAATGCGATATGGGTTAGATAAGCGAAGAAACACGGGTGATGTCGAAACAGATTTAGGCACAGCTCGTCAGATGCTAAACCAATCCGAATTACCATATGCTCGAAATGTACCCTTAAGAACTTTAATTGCACAGATGTTAGAAGAAATACCAGGGGTTAAAATTTATCCTGTTGGTGATCCTTGGCACTTAAGCTCTGATGTTAATACAGCAATTGGCACGTATATGTATACAATTTTAACCAACGATTGCTCATGCGAAACTATGCCATCAGACTCTTCTCAATGGCGAACGTGGATGGCTCATAAGATAGGACAAAGAACAGCATGGAACGTAATGTCATTGAATGAAATTACCCCTTGTAGTGATGTTAGCGTAGATGTGATAGCTTCATGTGAACCTTATACATGGATTGATGGTAATTCTTATTCCAAATCTGACTCAACTTCAACATATACACTAACAAGTTCTGCAGGATGTGATTCTGTTATAACACTTAACCTTTCAATCGATACGATAAACTTATTAGTATCACAATCAGGGGCAAACTTATCATCGAATCACCCAGGAGCTTCCTATCAGTGGTTAAACTGTCTAACTATGGATTCTATTCCGGGTGCAACAAACCAATCTTACACCCCCACAAATAATGGTGATTATGCCGTTGTTATTAACAGTAATGGATGTTCTGACACTTCTACCTGCTACACAGTAACAAGTGTTGGTATTCTGGAGAATGGTTTTGGTAATGGTCTTCGACTATTCCCAAACCCTACAAATGGTAATTTCTCAATTGATTTAGGAGAAAATTATCAAACCGTTACAATTACCATAACAGACTTGAACGGAAGACTAATTCAGTCAGAGAAATACATTGAAAGTAAATTATTGAATCTCAAACTTGAAGAACCGGTTGGTGTCTATTTGTTAGTGATTGAAACGAGAGATAAGAAGGCTGTAATTAGATTGATAAAACAATAAAACGTTTGCCAACAAAACCTAAACTGCATTAAAACTCAGTTTAGCCAAACGTTAGATACAAATGAAAATAAAAATATACCCCGTTTAATTTCAAAACAAATATTAGTAACTAATCAATCTCATGAATGTATTAGAACAAGCAATGATTTTGCCAAATGGCTCAATACTAAATAATAGAATTGCGAAATCAGCAATGAGTGAAAACTTATCAAACAAACATCATGAGCCAACACCTGTTCTGATAAATTTATATAAAAAATGGGCTCAAAGTGGTGCAGGATTGTTGATTACCGGAAACATTATGATTGATTCAAAAGCTCTTGGTGAGCCAAGAAATGTAGTTGTTGAAAATCGGAAAAACTTTGAAATGCTTAAAGAATGGGCACAAAGTGTAAAAGGCACTAACACACATTTATGGGCTCAAATAAATCATCCTGGAAGACAAGCAATGGAACAAATTAATAGTGATTTGAAAGCTCCTTCTGCTGTCCCTCTAAAATCTGGGGGAAGAAAAAATATAACAAAAAAAATACCTACAGCATTAAATGAAAGTGAGATTTTAGCTATTATTGAAGCGTTTGGAAATACTGCTATGATCTTGAAAGATGCAGGTTTTTCAGGCGTTCAAATTCACGGGGCACACGGTTATTTAGTAAGCCAATTTTTATCACCATATTCGAATGTAAGAACAGATAAATGGGGTGGGAGTTTAGAGAAAAGGGCCCAATTTGTTATTGAAGTTTATAGAAAAATTAGAGCTCGAGTAGGAAGTAATTTTCCGATTGGAATTAAATTAAATTCAGCGGACTTTCAAAAAGGTGGATTTTCAGAAGAAGAATCAATGGAAGTCGTCAAAATTCTTTCAGAAGAAGGAATTGATTTAATCGAAATATCAGGAGGGACATATGAGGCTCCAGCGATGATGGGTAAACGAAAAGAGAGTACCATAAAAAGAGAAGTATATTTCATGGACTATATTGAAAAAGCTAGAAAAAAAACAAATACTCCTCTAATGTTAACTGGTGGATTTCGTACAACCTCAGTGATGAAAGACGCTGTAGCTTCTAATCAATTAGATATTATTGGGATTGCGCGACCTTTTGCAGTCTATCCAAATATTGGGAATGAAATATTTAACAAAAGTCGAATAAATTTCAATACCGAAATTAAAAAGACAGGAGTAAAAGGGATTGATGGAGCAATGAATATAATATGGTATGAATCACAAATAAAACGCTTAGGAAAAGAAAAAACACCTAAACCTGATTTAAATCCATGGTCAGTATTCCTTAAGTATTCTTTGTTAATCTTAGAGCAAAAATTAACAAAAAACCTACTAAAAAAAACAATGTTTTTTATTTTTCATAGTGGGGAGAGATAAGTGATTCTTATCCAAGGTATTAGATCGAATAACATGTTGTAAAAGAGTCCAGAGACCGGACTAGGCTTGGTATGTTACTATAAAAACCCCAAGCTTGATATTATCTAAATTAGAGTAGTTATATACAAAAATTAGAATAAAGAAATATATTAGTTAAATGTCAATCAAAAGAAATCTGGTATATATTGATGGAAAAGATGAAACTGAAAGAGTTGAAAAATATTATTATGAAAAGGATAAATGTGTAATAATATTTAAAAATAACAGCAAAAAATTCTACTACAATAAAACTAGAGCAAGAATTAAAAGAACAGCAGTAAGTGGAGAACAAGCATTTAGTGTATTTAATTATTTAAAGGACATTTCTTTTTCAGTAGGAATTAAAACTGATGAAGGAAAAAATTTACTATTTAATAATTATGAAAATATTTCTAAAATTTCTGAGAACTGTATTTTATCATTTATATTAA
>JAQXDK010000028.1 GCA_029251405.1 Flavobacteriales bacterium | reverse complement strand
CTTTTAATTTTGTTAGATATGTAATCAAATTTTCTAAAGATTTAACTTTTAACCCTAATTTTCTTTTAGCCGATTTATGTAACATTAGTGTCTGAAAATACTTGTCAGATTCCTTATCTACATTCAAAATTCCCTTTTTATCTCGGAAGTTTTGTAATTCATATTGAATAGAATCAATAACATTTACAACGTTTTCTAATTGAATATTTATATAATTTGCTGTATTCTCATTAATTCTAAATTGATTTTCTAATGTATATCCAATATACTCATATGCTAAGGTGTCCAATATCATTCTAGACCTCTCAGGTACTTCATCCAATAAATTAACAACCAAAAGAGAAGTGTATTCAATATTCTCAATAGATAAATTAGAAATGATATTATTAACCCAGTAACTATCGTTATGAAAAATAATTTGATAATTTATTTCAGAGAAATTTTCTGCTCTTTTAGAATCCAAAAATGTATTTAATTGAGTATTGATTGAGTAATGATTGGTAGTTTGAAGTGAATCAAAATAATGCATTTCGATATATATGTTCTCATTTAAAACATAACTCAATTCATATTGGTTTTTATTTAAAATTTTGAAAGCTATTGGGATTTCAAAAAGATTTTGATTTAAAACATTTACGTCTACCTTGAAAGGCAACTCGTTAAAAAACTCTTTGGTATTTAATCTTCCAACTATAAAATAAGAACACGATAAGTCTAATTTTTTTAGAACATTTTGCATCATGTCATAGGACCCAATGATTCTTTTTTGATTGGAAATGTCTCCATAATAATTATAAAAACCCAAACTACTTTGCAGATTTTCTTGGTAGTCATAAACATCATTTGTTTTTAGTAGAATTTCAATTTTTGTATTATGATATTCTTTTTGCTTATGATTATATATATAACCTAAAAGAGCAGCTAATGGAATAATTAAAACAAATAAATACCAATTCTTAAGAACAGCATTTAAAAGCCATATGAAATCATTTTGACTTAATATGTTTGATGTTTTTTTGTTTTCCAATTTTGACAATTATTAATATACAAATATCGTATTTTAACACTAAGAAGTAGTATAAAATTAAATAAATCAATACTTTTGTAGTGTAATGAAAAAAAAGTTTTTAATAATCATAATAATTTTAATAACTCAACAATACTTTTCTCAGCCAGGAAGTCCTGGCGGAACACCTTGTTGGCCCCCCCCTTGTGTTCCAATTGACGGAGGTATTAGTATTTTCACATTTATTAGTATTCTTTTTGGTTATAAATTTCTTTCAAAAAACAAATAATTGTTTTTCTTAGATTTAAAAAAACCTGAATTTAAATTCTTAATCACTTTTATTCCGCTCATAACATTTTGGTTTTTTTTCTACCACTATCTATATAAACTTGATGACTTTTTAAATTTTAAAATTGACATGTTAACAACCTTTTCAGAATTGTTAAGTCATCAGTCAAACTTTCTACTCTCTTTATTTAATTTTGAAACATCTACAGAAATTCAAGGAGATATGATTATAACAAAAATATTAGACTACCCTTACAATCATGGAGTTTGGATTGGTGAGCCCTGCAATGGAATTAAGGTTTTTGGGTTGTTTAGCATTTTTATAATTGCGTTTAAAGGAAGAATTATAAATAAGATGTGGTTTATTCCAACCGGTATATTTTTTTTACATATAATAAATGTAATAAGAGTAGCTTTACTTACATATATTTCTGCAGTTAATCCTTTCATTTTAGAGTTTAATCATAATATTACATTTCAAATTGTTGTGTATTTCTCTATGCTTGGTTTGTGGTTTTGGTGGATTAAGAAATTTTCTAATATAAATGAAGCAAAAAATTAAATATCTAGTCCTAATTTTTTTTACCTTATACTTAGAATTTTTAAGAGATTATATTTTCATAAACATCAATCTTCAAATTGATTTTCTTTTAAGCAAAATTGACCATCTGGTTCCATTTAACTATACAGATTCGAGCATTTATATGATTATAAAAAACATGAGTGTTCAGAATCTAAAAGTTTGCAAATGGATTTTATCAATTTCTTTTGCCTTATTATACTTTGTGATTGGATATATTTTGTCTACGTGGACATTTAAAAAGAAAAATCATGATGTTTTTATAAAATTATTTTCAATTGGTGGTTTTTCAATTTTATTGATTTCTTTTTTAATTTTTATTGCAGGAAAATTATTGAACTTAGAGAACCAAATGAATTTTTATTTTATTTCTTTAGAGTTAAGCCATTTTGTTCAATCTTCATTATATCCAATGTCATTTTTGTTAGTATTTTTCGCTTACAATAGAACAAAAATTTCACTATAATTCTAACTTTGCCCTAAAATTTTCTAGATGTTAAAAGACCCCCAAATTGAATCTCTAATTAAAGAAGAGTTAACAAGACAAACCGAAGGAATTGAATTAATTGCTTCCGAAAACTATGCCAGTGAATCGGTCATGAGCGCGAGTGGCTCTATTTTAACCAATAAGTATGCGGAGGGACTACCAAATAAAAGATATTATGGTGGTTGTCAGGTTGTTGACCAAATAGAACAAATTGCTATTGACCGTTTGAAAAGTTTATTCGGCGCCTCTTGGGCAAACGTTCAGCCTCACTCTGGTTCACAAGCTAACGCAGCAGTATTTTTAGCCTGCTTAAATCCAGGAGATGATATACTTGGTTTTGATTTGTCTCACGGTGGACATTTAACTCACGGATCTCCAGTAAATTTTTCAGGTAAATTGTATAATGCACATTTCTATGGTGTTGAAGAAGCAACTGGAACCATTGATTACAACAAAGTAAGAGATAAGGCAAAAAAGATAAAACCAAAAATGATCATTTGTGGTGCATCTGCCTATTCAAGAGATTGGGATTACAAAACATTACGTTCAATAGCAGATGAAATTGGAGCACTACTTTTAGCAGATATATCTCATCCATCAGGATTAATAGCTGGCAAAATATTAAATGATCCTCTTCCGTATTGTCATGTAGTAACAACTACTACCCATAAAACATTAAGAGGGCCTAGAGGAGGAGTAATAATGATTGGTAACGACATTGAAAATCCTTGGGGATTCAAATTTAAATCTGGAAAACTTAAAAAATTATCTACTTTAATAGACTCTGCTGTATTTCCAGGTACTCAAGGTGGGCCATTAGAACATATTATAGCTGCTAAAGCTGTTGCTTTTAGAGAAGCTCAACAAAATGAATACGGAAGTTATATTAAAAAGGTTGTTGAAAATGCTCAAGTTATGTCTGAAGAATTGATGAATTTAGGATATAAAATAATTTCTAACGGCACTGACAATCACTGTCTTTTAATTGACTTGAGAAATAAAGATGTAAATGGAAAAGATGCTGAAAATTCTTTAGGGCTGGCCGACATCACCGTAAACAAAAATATGGTTCCTTTTGATACGCAATCTCCATTTATCACCAGTGGTATAAGAATTGGGACAGCTGCTATTACTACTAGAGGAGTCGCAAAAGAAGAAATTAAAATTATTGCTAACTTAATTGATTCAAGTATTAAAAACCATCAAAATGAAACCCAGTTATTAGCAATCAAGAATCAAGTAAACGAATTAATGTCATCTAAACCACTTTTTAAATGGTAAAAGAAAAATTATCAGCAAATATCCCCAGCTTAAAATCTTGGGTAGAAGTCTCCGAAAACAGTGATTTCCCTATTCAAAATCTACCATTTGGAGTTTTTTCTACCAAAACAAAATCTAAACGAGTGGGTGTTGCTATTGGAAATCAGATTCTTGATTTGGCAAATCTTTACGAACTTGGATATTTGAGTTCTTTAAGCTTTTGTGAACATTGTTTTAACAACGAATTTCTAAATAGAATGATGGGTCATGGGAAAATCGAAATTAGAGAATTAAGAAACAGAATATCGGAACTTTTAAACATCAGTAATGATGAGCTATATAAAGATAAAAAGCACCTAAAATTAGTACTTGACCTTCAATCGAGCGCAACAATGCATTTACCAATCAAAATTGGTGACTATACCGACTTTTATTCCAGTGAACAACATGCATTTAATGTAGGTAGTATGTTCAGAGATCCTAATAATGCCTTGCTACCTAACTGGAAGCATATTCCAGTTGCATATCACGGCCGTTCCTCATCCATAATCCCATCTGGAGAAGATGTTATTAGACCCAAAGGACAACAAAAACAAGATGAATCAGAGAACCCAATATTTGGAGCTTCTAAATTATTAGATTTCGAACTGGAAATGGGGTTTATCACCTTTGAAGGCAAGCCATTAGGAGAACAAATATTTACAGAAGAAGCCGATGATTTTATATTTGGAATGTGTCTTTTTAACGATTGGTCAGCAAGAGACATTCAAAAATGGGAATATGTCCCTTTAGGACCGTTTCTTGCTAAAAATTTTGCAAGTTCAATGTCCTGCTGGATTGTAACTCTAGACGCTTTGGAACCTTTTAGAACTTCAGGTCCTGTTCAAAATCCTAAAGTACTTCCCTACTTAGAATATAAAAATGACAAGCATTTAAATATAGACCTCAGTGTTTCTATAAAAATACCTAATGGAGAAGAAAAAGTAGTGACTGAAAGTAACTACAAGCACATGTATTGGAACATGAATCAACAATTGGCTCATCACTCAGTAAATGGATGTAATATTAATTGTGGAGATTTATTGGCCTCTGGAACAATTTCAGGTCCTCAAAAAGGTTCTTTTGGATCCATGTTAGAAATTAGTTGGAGAGGAACACAACCAGTCTCAATGCCTGACGGTAGTGAAAGAAAATTTATCAATGACGGTGATACCGTTATATTTAGAGGAGCTGCAACAAATGGTAGTTACAAAGTAGGTTTTGGTGAGCTTGTTTCGAAAGTTCTACCAGCAAAATAAAATTCAAGTGGATGAGGTTTTAGAAAATAAAATGATTTTGAATGCCTACAGAGGTGTACTTCGATCCATAAAATCCAGAAGATCTAAAGAGGAAACCAAAATAATTAGAAAAGCCTTCAACCTAGCAGTAAACGCCCATAGAGATGTAAGAAGAAAATCTGGTGAACCTTATATATTTCATCCGTTAGCAGTTGCTAGAATTTGTGGGGATGAAATTGGACTGGGAACTACTTCTATTGTTTGTGCTTTACTCCACGACACTGTTGAAGACACCTCCATTACTCTTGACGATATTGAAAAAATGTTTGGTGGTAAAATAAAATCCATCATTGACGGCTTAACTAAAATATCAGGAGAGTTTGATTTCACAAGCTCCTCACAAGCAGAGAATTTTAAAAAAATGTTTCTTACCATACCGGATGACGTACGAGTTATCCTTATAAAGCTTGCTGATAGGCTTCATAACATGCGAACTTTGGACTCTATGAAAGAGACAAAGAAGCTCAAAATTGCTTCAGAAACTTCTTATTTATATGCTCCTCTTGCTCACAGACTAGGTTTTTTTTCTATAAAAACAGAGTTAGAGGATCTGGCATTTAAATTTACAAATTCCAGTGAGTACAACTCAATTACTAGTAAACTCGAAAAAACTAAAGCTGTAAGAGAGCGATTTATTCAAAAATTTTCCTTCCCCATTAAAAAAGAATTAGAAGCACAAGGTTTTAAATACCAACTCAAAGCACGGACTAAGGGTATACCATCCATCTATAGAAAAACTCAAGAAAAAGGCGTTGATTTCGAGGAAATATTTGATGTATTTGCTTTAAGGATTATCTTGGATTCTAAAGATGAAAAAGCAGATTGCTGGAAAGTGTACAGTATCGTCACAGATTTCTATATTCCTAACCCTAAAAGATTGAGAGATTGGATTTCATATCCAAAACAAAATGGCTATGAGTCGTTACACACTACGGTGATGAGTCCAACTGGAAAATGGGTAGAAGTTCAAATCAGAAGTAAAAGAATGGACCATATTGCTGAAAAAGGACTTGCTGCACATTGGAAATATAAAGAAAAATTTCAAAATGATACTCGACTAGATAAATGGATTTCAGACGTTAGAGAAATCATGGAAAATAAAAGTAAGAATACAACAGAATTTCTAGATGATTTCAAAAACAATCTTTACAGTGACGACATCTACGTATTCACTCCAAAAGGAGATCTATTTAACTTACCTATGAAAGCAACTGCACTAGACTTTGCATTTTCAATTCACTCTGATGTAGGAGCAAAATGTATTGGGGCAAAAGTAAATAGTAAGCTAGTTCCTTTAAGCAAAACTCTTCGAAGTGGAGACCAAATTGAAATTCTTACATCAGACAAACAAGTCCCCAAAGAGGCTTGGTTAGAGTTCGTAATAACGTCGAAAGCAAAGTATAAAATTAAGCAAAGTATAAAAGAAGAGCACAAGGAAATATCTGCTAGTGGCAAAGAAATATTAGAAAGAAAATTAAGGAATTTAAAAATAGATTTCTCAGAAACTAATATTAAAACACTGTTAAAGCATTTTAATTTCGATGAACACTTAGAATTCTATTATCAAATTGCCAATGGAAATATTAATCTTGGTAGAATAAAAGAAATTGAACTTAAAGGGAAGGAACTTATACTAAGTAAATCCTTAACCAAAAGTATTAAAAGCACTTTTGAAAATCTAGTTAAAAAAGTTAAAAAAGATGACGATAGTATTTATATAGGAGACGGTGCCGATCCTAATTTAGACTATCAATTAGCTCCTTGTTGCAATCCATTGCCAGGCGATGCAGTTTTTGGCTTTATCACCATAAATGATGGGATAAAAATTCATAGAAATAATTGTCCAAATGCAAAACAGTTAAGAGCCAATTATGCATATAGAATACTTTCAGCAAAATGGAAAAGTAAAAAAGTAAATGCTTTTATAACGGGACTCGAATTTACAGGAATTGATATAGTTGGTGTAGTAAAAGAGCTTACTAAAATTATTTCAGAGGAGGAAGAAATAAACATGAAATCTCTAAATTTTGACACTAATGATGGTGTTTTTGAGGGGCAAATTATGCTGTACGTATTTGATAAAAGTCATTTAGAAAAATTAATAAATAAGCTAAAGAATATTAATGGAATTGAAAAAGTAGTTAGAATAGAATAATATTCAAGTAATGTACTATTTTTACAATGATTAAAATTGATAATATTGGAACATATATCTAATATACAAGAAAGAGTCAGGTTGGTATTTTCAGACTACTTAAGCGAAAAAGGCCATAGAAAAACTCCTGAAAGATTTGCCATTTTAGCAGAAATATATGGTATCGATGGACACTTTGATATCGAAGAGCTCTATAAAAACATGAAAAATAAAAATTATCGTGTTAGTAGGGCTACTTTATATAATACTATAGAATTACTTATGGATTGTGATTTGATTAAAAAACATCAATTTGGCCAAAACAGTTCTCATTTTGAAAAATCTTTTGAATTCAAACAACACGATCACCTTATTTTAAATAATGGAGAAGTGATTGAGTTTTGTGATCCTAGAATTCAAAATATTAGAAAAACTATCGAAGAAATATATGACGTGAGCATCAGTGATCATAAATTATATTTTTACGGAAAAAAGAATTCCTAACTAATGATCACAGCTATCGAAAAAAAGTCAAGCCACATTTGGGTGGAAATTGAAGGTAAATTAATAAGTGAAGAAGATGGTCTGGAAATTAGCAATCGTATTGTCTCAGAATTAAATTCTAGTTTTCCAAACGTTGTAATTGATTTATCATCATTGAATTACATAAATAGTTCAGGGTTCAATAATTTTTTAAAAATATTAACATATTCAAGAAATATTGGTGGTGATACTTTTCTTTGCAATGCCAACTCATTAATTAATAAACTATTAATTACTACCAAATTAAATACTATTTTTAACGTTCAAAATGAAATAAAAAATCTAAATGATTTTTTAAATAAAAACTAATATGGGAGTTGATGTACTTTTAGGTCTCCAATGGGGAGATGAAGGAAAAGGAAAAATTGTAGATGTATTGACACCTCAATATGATATTATAGCAAGATTTCAAGGTGGACCAAACGCTGGTCATACATTAGAATTTGAAGGAATTAAACATGTTTTGCATACGATTCCGTCAGGAATTTTTAGAGATAATGTTGTAAATGTAATTGGCAATGGCGTAGTAATAGATCCTGTAATTTTAAAAAAAGAAATTGATCAGTTAGAAAATTTAAATGTAAACGTTAGAAAAAAACTATTAATTTCCAAAAAAGCTCATTTAATATTACCTACTCATAAATTGCTTGATAAAGCATCAGAAATCGCTAAAGGCAAACATAAAATCGGATCTACACTTAAAGGTATTGGGCCAACATATATGGACAAAACTGGAAGAAATGGACTTCGAGTTGGTGATATTAACAGTAAAGAATTTAAAGAGAAATACAATCAACTTAAAGAAAAACATTTTGCTCTGCTTAAAGATTCCAGTCTTATTGAAGACATAACATCCTTGGAAACTGATTTTTTAAAAAGCATTAATTACCTTAAAGAATTCGATCATATTGATAGTGAACATTATTTAAATAATGCTGCTAAAGAAGGTAAAAAAATTCTTGCTGAAGGAGCACAAGGCACATTACTAGATATTGATTTTGGAACCTATCCATTCGTAACTTCAAGCAATACCATTACAGCAGGTACTTGTACTGGGTTAGGAATTGCCCCAAATAAAATTGATAAAATAGTAGGTATCTTTAAAGCCTATTGCACTAGAGTTGGAAGCGGACCATTTCCATCAGAACTTGACAACACAGTGGGAGAGCAAATGAGAAAAATAGGAAATGAGTTTGGAGCTACAACAGGTAGAGAAAGAAGGTGTGGTTGGATTGATTTACCAGCTTTAAAATACGCCATTATGATTAACGGTGTTACTGAACTCTCAATGATGAAAGCAGATGTACTTGATTCTTTTGAAGACATATTTGTTTGTACACATTACATACAAAACGGAGATAAAATAGATTATTTCCCTTTTGAATTATCAGACAAAACACAACCAGTATTAAAGAAAATAAAAGGTTGGAATACTGACATTACCAAAACTAGTAATGAAGAAAGCTTCCCTAAGGAACTTTCAGATTATATTAGTTTTCTTGAAAAAGAACTTAATACTCCAATAAGTATCGTTTCAGTTGGTCCTAATAGATCAGAAACTATTGTAAGATAATTACGTACTTTGTTGTAATAATTATCGTTTAAAATTTAATGAAAAGTTTTCTTTTAGTAATACATCTTTTTTTAAGTGTCTTTTATTTTAATGTCACCAGCCAAGTCAAAAAAATAAATTTCACTTCTAAGGAAAGCAAAGGGTTAGTTATTAATGGTAAAAAATTACTTATTCTTTGGCAAGATGTAAAATTCCTACATAAAACAACCAAGCTTCATTGCGACAGTGCAATATATGAAAGAGTTAATAACTCCTTTATAGCCTATAATAATGTTGAAATAAACGAAAACGACTCCTTGAATATCTATGGAGACAGTGCTCATTATTTTGGAAATGAAGAATTAGCATTTATATATGGAAACGTAATTGTAAAATCTAATAAAATAAATCTCCAAACCAACCAACTTACGTATAATCAAAAATTAAATCAAATATTATATATGGATGGTGCAAGAGTAATAGATATTGAAAAAGGCTATACTATAGAAAGTCAAGAAGGAATTTACCAAGTATCTAAAAAGAATATATTTTTTAAAGAAAATGTGGAACTAATCCATGAGGACTATTCTATTAAAAGTGATACTTTATTATATTACACTGAAAAAAAAACATCTGATATTATAGGTAATGCGGAAATAACAACCGAAAATAGCCACATAAATTGCGAAAAAGCTTGGTTTGATAACACCAATAAAAATGCATCTTTTAAAGAAAATGTAATTATTAGAGATGAAGACCAAGTTCTTCAAGCTGACTCAGTATTCTATAATGAAATAAAAGAAACATCCTATGCAGAAGGAAATGTAGAAATAATAGATGACTCCAATAAGATTGTTATTAAAGGAATGTATGGAATTTATGACCGTAAAAACGACTCTATAAATGTTTGGGGATATGCCGAATTTTCTCAATTTAGTAAAGACGATACCATACACATTTACGCAGATAGATTTTTAAATTTTCTAGATTCTAACGAAACAATATTTATTTGTTATAATAATGCTGTAATTGATGGCAACTTCATTCAGGGGGACTGTGACTCTATTTATTACAATAAAAGTGATTCATTGCTAAAATGTATCAACCAACCTGTAATTTGGATGGACAACAATCAGATAAAAGGGGATGTTGTTGAGTTTAAAGCATTCAATGGTCAAATTTACAACATGGATGTCATTAATGATGCTTTAATAATAACTAAAAAAGACAGCATTCATTATGATCAAATCAAAGGAGACCAAATCAAAGGGTTCTTTACAAACAACGAATTGAAATCTTTGGACGTAGACATGGCTGGTAAAGCCATATATTACTCCGTAGATGAAAAAGATTCCTCATTGAATGAAATTAATTTTATTTCTAGCGAGTCCATGAAAATTAATATTGAAAAAAATAATATTTCCAGTATTAAATTTCATAAAATGCCCAAAGGTAAAACTGAGCCTTTTGAAGAAGGTGCTGAGAACATCTATTTAGATGAATTTAAGGTATTCAAAAAGAGGACGTATCAAGAAAAATACTTAGAACCTAAAGTAGATTCACTAAAAGGCAATTGAATTTTATCTGAATTGCGAGTGCAAAAAGAATTAATATGTAAAGTAGAGTTTGATATTGTTCCATCCTTGACCAACTCTTCTATATTTTTAAAATTATATATCTGAAGAGAGTCAGAAAATAAAAAAGCAACATTATTTCTATTCAAAAGATCTACATTACAATCTTTACTAATTCCGTCGACCCATCTCACTTGTTCATCAACAGCTCTACCACAAATATCTGCCCCTTTGTGCTGAGCACCAACCACAAGAACGTTACTTTTAATAAATTTCATTTGGGCTTTAACTTGATTTCCGTGAGATTTCCAACTACTTTTAAAAGTATTAAAAGACAATTTTATTTTTTCTTTTAAATTAGAATCTAATGAGTTAAAAGAAATATAAACCCAAACTTTAGAAGTTGGTGACAGAGTGGAAAAGATCATAACTCGGCGGCATTTACAATGAGCTCTGCAATATCCAATACTTTAATTTTCTCTTCTTTTTCAAAATGTTTCACACCATCAGTCATCATGGTATTACAAAAAGGACAGCCAGTTGCAATGTAGTCTGGACTAACTTCCAAAGCATCTTCCGTTCTTTCAATATTTATTTCTTTGTTACCTTTTTCTGCTTCTTTAAACATTTGTGCACCACCAGCTCCACAACATAGACCATTAGCTTTTGATCTTTTCATTTCAGCTAATTCTGCATCTAATTTTTGGAGCACCTCTCGAGGAGCCTCATAAACGTCATTAGCTCTTCCAAGATAACACGGATCATGAAAAGTGATCTTCTTACCATTAAAATTCCCCCCTCCTTTTAAAAGTAATCTGCCTTCTCTAATTAATTGATTTATTAATTGAGTGTGATGGACTACTTCAAAATCTGCACCTAATTCAGGGTACTCATTTTTTAATGTGTTAAAACAATGAGGGCATCCAGTAACAATTTTTTGAATTTCATAACCTTTCAGCAATTCTATATTTTGAATCGCTTGCATCATAAATGCAAACTCATTTCCTGCTCTTTTTGCAGGATCTCCAGTACAAGATTCCTCAGCTCCTAGAACTGCAAATTTGATATTGCAATAATTCAATATTTTAACAATTGCTTTTGTTATCTTCTTCGCTCTATCGTCGAAACTACCAGAACATCCAACCCAGAATAAAATATCTGGTCGCTCGTTATTAGCTAACATTTCAGCTACTGTAGGAACTTTTAATTTATCCATATACTAATTATTCTTCTGCCCATTTAATTCTATCAGCTTGTGAAAACTGCCATGGAGCACCATTATTTTCGATATTGGTTAACATGCCTGTTAAATCCGATGGTACTTTGGACTCTTCCATTACCAAATATCTTCTTAAATCAATTATAACTGAAAGTGGATCGATATTAACTGGACACTCTTGAACACAAGCATTGCAAGAAGTACATGCCCAAATTTCTTCCTCGGTAATATAATCTCCCAATAAGGATTTATCGTCCTTAAAATCTTGTCCATATACTCTCTTATTTTTACCTACTTCCTCTAATCTGTCTCTAGTATCCATAATTATTTTTCTTGGACTTAACTTTTTGCCAGTTAAATTTGCTGGACAAGCAGAGGTACACCTACCGCATTCCGTGCACGTGTATGCATCCATAAGATTTTTCCATGATAAATCTTCAACATCTTTTGCTCCAAATCGATCAGGTACTGCGTCCCCTTCAACAGGCGTTGCGTAAGGATCAAAATTAGGATCTAACATTTTATAAACTTCTTCCTTTACAGAGGATAAATTATTAAAAGCACCATTCTTATTTAAGTTACTATAATAGGTATTTGGAAATGCCATTAAAATATGAAAATGCTTAGAAAAAGGTAAATAATTTAAAAAAGCAAAAACAACTAAAATATGACCCCACCAGCCAATTCTTTCAAGTAAAATTAATGTATCAATATTAAACTGATTGAAAAAATAAGGTGCTGTTAACGATGAAATAACAAATCCAAAAGATCCGGATCCATCAACATGAGATTGACCTTTCAGGTAAAGAGATTCATCAGCTCCATTCATTGTGAAAACACATATCAAAAGTAAAATTTCAAGGTATAAAATAATATTGCCATCAAGTTTAGGCCAACCATTCATTTCTGACATTTGAAAGCGAGGAATTGTCAGAAGGTTTCTTCTGGTAAGAAAGACCAATGTTGCTATGAAGGCCAAGACAGATAATATTTCTATGGTATTGATTAAAAGAATATAAACCCCTCCTAATTTATTCCAAAAAAATCGATGACTACCTGTTAATCCATCAATAATTATTTCGATTAATTCGGTAGATGTAAAAAGAAATGCAACATAAATGAAAAGGTGAAAAAGAGCAGGCAAAAAGCGTTGAAACATTTTTTTTTGTCCCAAAGCAATGAGTAATGTTGTCTTTATTCTTTTAAGTTTTTGATCGGATCTGTTAAGAGGTTTTCCTAATAATATGTTTTTTCTAATTTTTGAAATATTGTAACCAAAAAATCCAAAACCTAGCAATAATAAAATAGCAAATATTAACTGACCTAACATGAAAAAAAATTAACAACTGTTAATTAAGAGAATCCCCAGCAAATTTCTTTAAAAGCTTTTCATCTCTTGAATCTAAAATACTTTTATCCTTACCTCCAAAAATACTAAATTGAACATAACGTTTAGGTTCTGTTTTAATATTTTCTAAAAGTCTAGTTGCCTCTTCAAGCATTATGTTTACTGAATAATACATGGTAGAATCCTTAATTAAATGAGTGAGTGTTCCATCTCCGTGTTGAATGTCGTACAATATTAAATTAACTTCTTTCAAAGATTCTTTAGCATTCTCAATGGTAGCGCTAATGTCTGATGCTATAAGGGTATCTGATAAGTCGGAGGCGTTCTGCAATATTTTATTAATTACCTCATTGCTTTCTTTTAAGTTAGTTGTAATTGTTTTAACATTTAATACAATATCGCTAATGTTACTTCTCTCGGATTTCACCAAACTACTGATTTCTAAAGAAACTTTTTCCAAATTTCTTATTGAGTTTTTTATACCATCGAATGATGCATCTAAATTATCAGTATTTCTACTAAAAATGGCTTCTATCGTTTTAATTGCAGAATCTGCCGTACTTATTAATTCGTTAGTTTTTTTCTCTAAAGGAATAAGTCTTTCGTTAATTTGATCTTCTAACGCTAATGAAACTGATGATGGAATAGTATCCTTGGCTTGATGAAAAGTAGATGAGTCTCCCCAGGCAATATCTAAATACGCACCAGAAAGTAAATCAGAGTTCAGTAAAATCGTAGAACCTTTTTGAAGTTTTTGAACATTTGGATTCGTAAGTTCAAATTCTACTAAAATGGAATTAAAGTTTTGTGGATCAAATTTAACGTTAGTTATAATTCCCACCTTAAGACCATTTAAATTGACGGGTCTTCCAGTGGTAAGTCCTTCAGTATTTGTAAACTTACTGTAGTAAACATACCTTGACTTCCAAAGCTCTTGGCCTTTTAGAAAATAAGAACCTACGACAATGATAAATAGTCCTACAATAGATATGATTCCAATTAAAAATTGTTTTTTAAACTTCATTTAATTTTTTTACTGCTTTACCCAGTTTAATCTTTTACCATCTTGAAAAGAGATTACAAAAGCTGATTCATAACCTGAGTTTCTTACCTGATTCAATTCTGCATTAATTACTTTCAAATCTGAGCTTATTCCAAAGGTATATTTATAAAATTTTCCACTAATATACACTTCTACGCCTTTTAATCCATTAAAGTTTTCTGGAAGTGTAGGTATTTTTACGCTTGAAGTAGCCAATTGGACTTTATAAACCTTGCCGGTATCTAAATAATTAACTTTCTTAATTACCTTTTTTTGATCGTTAAACTCTGAAAGAGACTCATCTACATTATCGTATTTATTCTTATAATTTTTAAAACCTTCAAAGAGATGATTTGCTAATTTTAGCTGTCCAGATTTTGAAATTAAAAGCTTTTCGTCTTTTGGATTTGATAAGAAACCTAGTTCTACCAAAACAGCAGGCATGGTTGCTCTGTACAATACCATAAATCCCGCTTGCTTCACCCCTCTATTTCTTAAACCAAGTTTTAATTTAGAGTCTTTTTGAATGGAATTTGCAAGAATTAAACTTTGGTCTAAAAAAGCATTTTGACGCATAGACAATGCTATATAAGCGTCGGGGTCGTTAGGATTAAATTCTGAATAAGTTTGCTTATTGTTTTCCTCCATTAAAATAGCTGAATTTTCGAATTTAGCAACTTCTAGAGCAGCCTGTGACTTGTGTAATCCTAGCACCCAAGTTTCAAAACCATTTGCAGATGGAGCCTCAATCGCGTTAGCGTGAATTGAAATAAATAAATCTGCACCAATTTCATTGGCAATCTTAGCTCTTTTTGCCAATCCAATAAATCTATCAGTGTCTCTAGTGTAAATTACTTTAACATCTGGAAAGTTCTTTTTAATTAAATCACCTAGTAACAAACTTACTTTGAGTACCACTGTTTTTTCATAGTTATTATTAGGACTTATTGCTCCTGGATCTTTTCCTCCGTGTCCAGGATCTATAACTACAGTATTAATTCCTAATCCTGTTTGAGAATAAGAAATTTGCAAACAAAATGTCAAAAGAAACAATAAGAAATACCCTCTTAATATAAGTACCATTATATTTGTATAATTTAATTTCAGTTTTTTCGTTTGAAAAATAAATTTTCTTTAGAGTTGATCAAATAAACTATGAACGAACTTTTTCTCAAATTTAAGTTCCTTAACGGGTTATTAAAAGAATACTTTGCTCTATTTATACTCTTTTTAGTGTTAATAAACACTAGTAGTATTTTCTCACAAGAAGATACTCTACAAAAATCCAGCCAATTAGAAGCCACCTTAAACTGGAATGCTAAAGACTCCATCATATTAGACATGAATAACAAGGAAACATTTTTATACAATGATGGACATATTGATTATGGTGAAATTGTTTTAGATGCTTGTTTTATTAAATTTAACTTTGAAACTAAAACTGTATTTGCTAGGTATTGTCTAGATTCAAATAATCAAAAAATTGGTAAACCTATTTTATCTGACGGATCTACCTCTACTACCTCCGATTCCCTAAAATTCAATTTTAAAACCAAAAAAGGAATTACTTACGAAGTAAAACTTCAAGAAGGGGAAAGCTTTATACATGGTCAAAAAGTAAAAAGACAAAATAATGGAGATATTCATATTAAAAATGCACTTTACACAACTTGTGATTTAGACCATCCTCACTTTTACTTTAAATTGAGAAAAGCGGTTATTAAACCTGACGATAAAATTGTTTCAGGTCCTGTTAATTTATATATAGCTGAAATACCCACTCCACTTGGTTTGCCTTTTGCTTTTCTTCCAAACAAGAAAAATAAAAGTTCTAACGGGATTCTCATACCTACTTACGGTGAATCTCAAGGGTTAGGTTTCTATTTACTTGGAGGTGGCTATTATCATCAGTTCAAAAATGGTAGACTAAGTACTTCATTAACTGGAGATATTTACAGCAAAGGTTCTTGGGGATTGGCTAACACCACAAAATATAAAGTAAGATATAAGTACAACGGTCAATTTCAATTTTCCTATAGAAATGTTGTGAGTGGAGAAAAAGATTTTCCAGACTTCAGTAAATCTAGAGAGTTTTTTGTAAGATGGAATCATCAAAACGACGCCAAACTAAATCCTGGAAGCACTTTTAAAGCCCTTATTAATGCTGGAACAACTACTAATTTTAGAAACGATTACAACAACATATCTGCACAAAATTACTTGACCAATACATTTAATTCTAATATAGCGTGGAGTAAAAGATTCAAGGGTGAAATTAGCTCCAATTTGAATACTAATTTAAGACATACTCAAAACGGAAATACAGGGCAAATGATTTTTACTTTACCAGAAATAGCATATAATGTAAATAGATTTTATCCGTTCAAAATGTTAAGGAAAAACAGTATTAACAAGAACTTTATTCATGATATTATTGACCAAACCAATATTAATTATCAAATGAACACAAAGAATCAAATAAGTGTGAATTCATCAGATCTTTTCAGTAGTAACCCAACAGACTTATTTTCTAATGGGAAAAGTGGTATGAGACATAACATTAACGCATCAAGTTCCATAAAACTATTTGGTAAAAATGTAACCATAAACCCTTCTTATAAATTATCTTCTTTATGGTATTTAGATCAATTATCTAAATCTTGGGATGACGTTGAAAATCTGGTGATAAACGATACTGTCAAAGGCTTTTCGCAACTATTCTCTCAAAGTTTCAGTGCTTCTGCAACCACTAAAATTTACGGTTTTTATAAATTCGCCAAATTCTTAAGAGGAAAAAACGATTCAAAAATTAGACATACTTTAACCCCTAATATAAACTTCACCTATCGACCAAATAATCACCCTTTATCTACCTACCAATCAGACTCTTTAGAAAATACACGAACCTACTCCCCTTTTTCAAATAATATTTATGGGACGATAAACTCTTTTGAATCTGGGAGATTGGGTTTTAGTTTAATAAATTCATTGGAACTTAAAAAAAGAAATTTAAATGACACAACAGATAAAGAACCCTTTATAAAAACTAAAATTTTAGACAACTTAAGTATATCTTCTGGGTACGACCTTATTAAAGATTCTTTTCAATTAGATAATATCCAACTAATTGGCCGAACCACTTTATGGAAAAAAGTAAATTTTAGATTTGGTGGAAGACTTGACCCCTATCAGTATTTAAACGGTAAAAGAGTAGATAATTATCAGTTTTTAGAAAACAGAAAATTAGGAACCATCAAATCAGCAAATTTGGCCATAGGCACCAGCTTAAAATCTCCTAAAAATAATAAAGAAGAATATGAAAGTGATAAAGGGCCGAAAGAAGAGTTAGATATGATAAATTCTAATACTGATATGTATCTTGATTTCAATATCCCATGGACAATTGGTATAGATTATAAAATTGATTACAGAAGAACTATCAATACCAACACCGACACATCATACATTACACAGAGTGTAGGATTGAGAGGAGATTTTAGCATCACCAAAAATTGGAAAATTTCTTATATGACAAATTACGATTTCGTAAATAAAGAATTTAGTTTTACCTCGATTAATATTGCAAGAGATTTACATTGTTGGCAGATGAGTTTCAATTGGATACCAATTGGTTTTATGAGAAGTTATAATTTAAATATAAGTGTTAAATCATCCATTCTTCAAGATCTCAAATTACAACGAAGAAAAACATGGTACGACAATAATATACCCTAATGAAGAAAACTATAAACATCCCTAACGCACCTGTTCCGGTTGGTCCTTACAGTCAGGCTGTTGAATACAATGGATTATTAATCGCAAGTGGTCAAATAGCAATTAATCCTATTGATGGAATTTTGAACACAGCGTCTATTTCAGAAGAATTGACTCAAATTTTTAAAAATATTGATGCGTTATTAGCTGCCTCTAAACTTGAAAGAGAAAATATTTTAAAATGTAGTATTTTCCTAAAAAACATGGATGATTTCGAAGTTGTAAATAAAATTTATTCCAATTTTTTTAACGAACCTTATCCTGCAAGAGAGACTGTACAAGTATCAAGATTACCTAAAGATGCCAATATAGAAATCAGTTTTATTGCTGGAAAATAAGGAGCTAACTTAAATTTAAGAATTCATTCCAAAGTGGATCTATTGGAGGATTGGCTGAAATGGTAAGTAATTCTTTTTTTACAGGGTGAATAAATGAAATGCTTTTGGCAAACAAGTGAATTCCACCATCTTTATTAGTTCTTTTAGCACCGTATTTAACATCTCCTTTAATACTACAACCCATAAAAGATAGTTGTACTCTAATTTGATGATGTCTTCCGGTTAAAGGATTTATTTTTAAGTAAAAATAGTTTTTACTTCTGCCTACAAGTTGATAGTTTAAAATTGCTTTTTTACTTTCTTTAACTTCAATTTCATAAGCTCTTGACCTGTTTTTTTCCTGATTCTTTTTTAACCAATTAATTAACTCTCCTTCTTCCAGAGGGGGTTTCTCTTCAACAATTGCCCAATATTCTTTACTAACTTCTTTCTCCCTAAAAAGAGCATTCATTCTCGATAAAGACTTAGAGGTTCTGGCAAATATGATAACTCCTCCAACTGGTCTATCTAAACGGTGAATTATTCCTAAAAAAACATCACCTGGCTTTTTATATTTTCTCTTTATATAGGCTTTTACTTTTTCTGCAAGTGTTTCATCCCCAGTCTTGTCAGACTGAACTATTTCACCAGCTAACTTTTTCACAGCTATGAGGTGATTGTCTTCGTATAATACTGTAAAACTCAAATTAATATTGTTCTTTAGAATTTGGGAAATCTTGGGATTTCACATCTTTTTTAAAATTACTACAGGCTTTTAAAATTTCTAAATGTAGATTGTGGTATCTTCTTAAAAATCTTGGAGAGAACTCCTGGGTAATACCCAACATATCGTGCAACACCAAAACTTGGCCGTCTACACCACCACCAGCACCAATTCCAATAACTGGAATATCTAATTTTTCAGCTACAACAGTTGCTAATTTGGCTGGAACTTTTTCTAATATAAGAGCAAAACAACCTGCTTTTTGCAAAAGTAACGCATCTTCTATTAATAGTTTTGCTTCCTCTTCTTCTCTAGCTCTTACTGTGTAAGTTCCAAACTTATAAATTGATTGAGGTGTTAACCCTAGATGACCCATAACTGGAATACCAGCTGAAAGTATTCTTTCTACTGACTCTATCACTTGTTTCCCACCTTCCAGCTTTACCGCATGAGCCTCTGCCTCTTTCATTATTCTAACAGCTGATCTTAAAGCCTCTAAAGAATCTCCTTGATAATTACCAAAGGGAAGGTCTACGACAACTAATGCTCTACTAATAGCCCTAATTACAGAAGAAGCGTGATAGATCATTTGATCAAGGGTAATGGGTAGAGTTGTTTCATGACCAGCCATGACATTTGAAGCTGAATCACCCACCAAAATAACATCAATACCTGCTTGATCTACAATTTTTGCTATCGAAAAATCATAAGCAGTCAACATCGATATTTTTTCATTTTGACTTTTCATTTCTTGAAGAACATGAGTAGTCACTCGTTTTATATCTTTATGTACAGACATTTGTTAATTTTTTACAAATTTGATGTTTTATTCGATAAATAACTGTATTATTTCTTTTTTTTGAAGGATGAAGGTTATTTCTACATTTTATACTACTTTCTATTTTCTTACCATATGCATATTATTTCCACTAACCAATTTTTGCAATCATATTAGCGGAGTAATTTCCGATAGTAATGGAGAACCTTTACCATTTGCCTCCATTTATATAAAAAACTCTACTTATGGAGTAAGCTCTAATGCCTTTGGAGAATATTTCATAGAATTAGAGGACGGGCAATACACCATCGTATACAGTTACATAGGTTTTCAAAATTTTGAAAAAACCATAAAACTCAAAGACCATTCTCAAAAAATAGACATTCAACTGTTGGCAAAGGATCAAAATCTAATTGAATATGAAGTCGTTTCTAATACTAGAAATAAAGCTTTAGAAATAATCAATGAAGTAAAAAAAAATAAGAAGAAATTTATCCATAGGAGTAATTCATCCATTGAATATTTGAAAAATACGATTGAAAAAAGACAGTATAAGTTAAAAAGAAAAGATACCATAGAGATTTGGCAATTAGATACTTCAGAACAAATTAATTTTAAAAATGATGTATTAAAATTCATTGAGTCGTACGGAAGATTATACAGAATTAACCAAAATAATAATTTTCGGGATTACAAGGCTTACCACGATTTTGCAGACACTAAAGAAGAACAAGATTTTATATTGATTCAATCGTTTGAAGATTTTGGAGAATATAATATAACTCCTAAATATGAAGTAAATGATGATTATGAAATTTTAAATAATTTATCAGAAATTGAATTCAATTTATTTTTAAACAACATCAATGTTTCTATTTCTAACAAACCCATTATCTCCCCACTTGCACCAGGATCCAGAACTTATTACAAATACGATTATTTAGGGTTTATACCTACTGAAGATTCCAACAAAATTTTTAAAATAAAGATAACTCCGAGGTTTAATAACGAGCCTCTTTTAAAAGGCATTTTATTTGTAAAAGACAGCAGTTTTAATATTGAATCTTTCGAACTAAAACTCAGCGGACCTATTCAATCAGAGTTTAAAATTGAAAACTTTCATGTTATTCAAAATTACCAACAATTAGGAAATCAAAATTTATTGAAAAGAAAAATTATCGATTATAGCATAAAAGAAGATATTCATAAAATTCTTGGTAATACCGTAGCTATTTATGATGATTTTAAATTTAAAGAAAAAGTACCTGAATATTTTAAAAAGAATCAAATCAAATATTTTGCAGACTCCTCATTTTCAAAAAATAATAAGCAATGGACTGAGTTTCGGCCTTTGGATTTAAAAGAAAATGAAATAGAATATGTCAGATACACCGACAGTCTTCGTCAATATTATCAAAGTGAAGAGTATGCTTTAAAGCAAGACAGTGGTTACAATGAGATTACCTGGGCTAAAGTGTTATGGGAAGGAATAGGGCGAAAAAATAGATATAAAGGCTATTCATTTTACATATGGCCGGTGATTTCGCAATTTAATATTTTAGGAGTTGGTGGGTACAGACATAATTTAGGATTTAATTATAACCAAAACATAAGTGACCAATATAAAATTAGTACCCAAAATAGAATTGATTATGGTGTTGCAAATAAGGACTTTAAAGGATCTACAAATATTTCAATTATTTCCAATAAGAAAAAATACAAGCAACTAACTTTAGCAATTGGAGACGAATACAAGGTAATAAACAGATTTCCTTCTATAATAACCGCATTTTCACGAAGTAATTATGTAAGATCTCAACAATTAGAATCTGCTTACAGAACTGAAATTTTAAATGGTCTTTACAGCGAGTGGAAAATCTCCTATTGTTTTCAAACTCCTATTGATAATTTAGATCTTTCTACAGATTGGTTCTCACCTCTCGATTCTGCAGCAAGCTTGGCACCAGTTCGTTTTAATCCCTACACTAAATTAGAGAGTAGAATTCAAATTACTTGGCTACCTTTTCAAAAATATTACTACAAAAAAAATAAAAAAATTGTTTTAGGAACTAAATTTCCAACAGTAAATATAATTTACCGAAAAGGCGTTCCAAAACTGTTCCAAAGTGAAGTGAATTTTGATTACTTAGAAGTGGGTGTAAATGATGAGTTCTCTGTACCTCATTTAGGCAAATCGAAATGGAATATGCAGCTTGGATCTTTTTTAAACAAAGAAAACCTTAGAGTAATTGAATGGAAATATTTTAGAGGATCTGACCGTGGTTTTTTTAGCAATCCATTAACATCACTGCAACTTTTAGGACCTACTTTACTGACTCAAAATTCTTTCTTTAGGGCTAATTATGTCCATAGTTTTGATGGAAATATTCTTAATAAAATTCCAATAATTAATAGACTAGGATTACAACTCTCCGGTGGTGCAGCTAGCTTAATAATTCCAGATGTTGATTATCAGCACCTAGAAGTATTTTTAGGAATTTCAAGACCGTTTAAAATCTTTGGTGGACTGGTTAAATTTGGAGTTTTTATTGCCAGTTCAATTAATTCAGAAAATGGTTTAGAATCTGAATTTAAGCTTGGTGCCAATGGTTATAATTCCATGAGAGACCAGTGGGACTATTAACTCCTTAAAGGAATATTTCTGAGAACTTCAATGAGTAAGCTCCAGAATTTTTCGACAGATTTTATGTGAACTTTTTCATCTGGCGAATGTGGGTTTTTAATGGTAGGACCAAAAGAAATCATGTCTAACCCTGGATAACGTTCATTTAAAATTCCACATTCTAACCCTGCATGACATGCTTGAACTTTTGGATCTTCATGAAACATGGATTTATAGGTGGAAGTCATTATATCCAAAATTGGTGAGTTTGTATTAGGTTCCCAACCAGGATAAGAACCTGTATGTTCTACATTTGCATCTATATTTAAAAAAGAAGAACCAACGGTTTTTGCGATATCTATTTTTGAACTTTCTAGAGAACTTCTTTGAAGACTCTGGGTTATAAAGTTTCCATCTTTTAATATAACTCTTGCTAAAGAAGAAGAAGTTTCAACTAGACCAGAAATGGTCTGACTCATCTTGAAAACCCCATTAAAAGTAGCATAAATAGCATTTATGATCTCTGAAGAATCTTTGGCAGAAACACCTTCCTTAGGACTCTCAATTTTATTAACTTCTATGTTTAAATTGGGCTCACTAACAATAAATTCATTTTTGATAGCAGCTACAATTCCGTCTAATTTTTGAAGATATTCTTCGCTGTTGACAACAATTTTAGAAATAGACTCTCTGGGTATAGCATTTCTTAAACTTCCTCCATTTATTTCTGAAATAATTAAACCAAACTCTCTTGCTGGATCCAGCAATCTATTCATGATCTTATTGGCATTGCCTCTTTCTAGATGGATGTCCATTCCCGAGTGGCCACCTTTCAATCCTTTAACAATAATTTCAAAAGCCAATCCACTAGCTATTTTTACTAATTGATAAGATTTAGAAGTATTAGTGTCTATTCCTCCGGCACAACCAATACTAAATTCATCATCGTCTTCAGTGTCTAGATTTAATAAGATTTCACCATCTAAAATACCTCGTTCCAGCTCAAATGCGCCAGTCATTCCAGTTTCTTCATCAATGGTAAATAATGCTTCCAA
The DNA here is from genome assembly GCA_029251405.1 of Flavobacteriales bacterium. GTDB lineage: Bacteria > Bacteroidota > Bacteroidia > Flavobacteriales_D > Parvicellaceae > MED-G20. The sequence goes on along the minus strand of JAQXDK010000028.1, from coordinate 24,468 downwards.
TGTGGGGTGCTCAATATTTTCACTAGCAAGAAGAGTCATAATACTAGCAACACCCATACCGTTATCTGCTCCAAGAGTAGTTCCTTTAGCTGTTACCCAGTCACCATCTATATAACTTTGTATTCCTTGAGTGTCAAAATTAAAATCAGTTGCTGCATTTTTCTGATGAACCATGTCTAAATGACTTTGTAAAATTACAGTTTTTCTATTTTCCATTCCAATGGTTGCTGGCTTCTTTATTATTACATTTCCACTTAAATCGACATAGGTTGTCAAATCTAATTTCTTTCCAAAAGCTTTCATGAAAGCTATTATTTTCTCCTCTTTTTTTGAAGGTCTTGGGATAGCATTTAAATCTTCAAAATTATTCCATACTGCTCTAGGGGCTAAATCTCTTACTTTCATTTTAATTCTCTTTTATAAAATTGGTACCCTCCAAAATCTTTAATCAATTTTAAGTTTTTGGATTCATTTAATTTAAAAATAGGTTTTCGTTTTCTTGCTACGAAATAGACTGGCCTATCAACATTTCCATTGATTAACCAATCTAAAACTTGGTTATTAAATTTATATTTTTCTTGTCTATTCAAATCATTTAATGAGTTAACTGAAAAAATATGTTCTAAAATTTCATCCTTTTTAAGAAACAATTGATCTTCTTTTGATAATTTATCTATTTCAGCGTAAAAATAATGAGCATAGCTTTTAAAACCTACAGTTGTTACATACTTTTTTTCTTTCGAAATGTCCTTGTAAAAAGAAATAACTGAGCCTTGAATTGCTGAATCAACTTTAGGTATTATAAAACAACTAATTAGTGAAAATGTAAATCCAATTAAAACACTGTAAATAGCTAAACTTTTAATATAGTTTTTTGTTGGTTTCCTCAACCAAATAAAATTTGCAAAAACTAAAATTAAAGGGATTAACCATTCCCAACCCCTCCAATTCAAATTTAAAGCTAAAAGAACCTGAATATTTGGATCTGGAATGTAATTAATTAATATTGACTTTTTAAAAATCAATAAGTACAATAAAATAGCTAGTAAAAGACCAATAGTAATTCCAAAAAATAATAAAAAGAATTTTAAGAGTTTATTAAAATCTTTACCGTTCATAATTTTATAGATTTCAATAGCAGCTAAGAAAGATAATGGTACGTAAGCCATGGAGGAATAATGTATGATTTTTGTAGTAACAACTGTAAATAGAATTAAAACAGTCCATAAAACAATGCGCATAATTCTTTCAAAAGATATTTCTGAACCTGATTTTTTATAAGTATTTGAAAGAGCAAATAATGAAAACGGCATACACCCTATTAAAAGAACAACAAAATGATAATAGAGAGGTTGTTTATGTCCTGCAACTGGAACAGAAAAGAGCTCTATTTGATATTGAATAAATTCGATGATAAACCAGGGCCCTTTATGAACTAATTCGAAGACATACCATGGGGAAGAAATAATTACTGCTGGAATAATAAACAATACAAGGTGCCTAATTAAAGGTGGTTTTCGAATACTTATCAAATAAAACACAGAAGATATAATTACAATTAGCAATCCGACAGGACCTTTAGTTAATATTGCCAATCCCGAAAACAAGCCAGAAATAATTATATTTTTTGAAGGATTTGATAGCGTATATAAATGAAAAAAATAAATAGATAGGAAAATGAACAAATTGAAATAAGGATCAATAATTCCAGATCTAAAATAGAGGTTTGGTAGAAACCCACTCAAGAAAATAATGGACCATACCCAGCCAAAATTTCTATTTTTAAGTTTAGTACCAATATTGAAAATAATTAAAGGAACAAAAACTGAAAGTAAAGCATTAGGAAATCTTGCTGCAAAACTGCTAACACCAAATATTTTCATTGAAAGTACTTGTAACCAAAAATATAACGGGGGCTTTTCATGAAATGGTTCAAAATTTATCATCACCTGAAAAAAGTTGTCAGACAAAATCATCTCTCTTGATGACTCAGCAAAATTAATTTCGTCCCAATCAAATAAATTAAATAATCCAATAAATGGTATTATTAGTAGGACTGCGTAAAAACAGAAAAATAAAAACGGTTTGAAATCATTTAACTTCATATACTTTTACCAAAAAAAGGGGAAATTGAGATTAAGTTATTGGAATACTTAATGGTAAGTAAAGAAATTACAGAACCTATTAAAGATCCAAACCAAACATCAACTAAAAAATGTTGTGAAAGGTATATTCTTGAATAGCCAATTAAAAAAGAAATTATTATAAAAAAGACGGACCAAAAATTTGATTTTAAAAAATGACATATTGCTATAAAGAAACAAAAAGCTAGTGCAGTATGTCCACTTGGAAATGAAAAGCTGTCATACAATTTTACTCCATCTACAATATGCCAAGTGCCCTCATTTATTAATTCTTTGAAAAATTTACTAGGTCTAAAAAAATCTTCAAACACAATTCGCTTAAGGAACTGTATAACAATGGTAGTAAAGACCAAAGAAAAAATTGTTAGAATACCCATTCGACGATTAATGAAAATAAATATAATTCCTAACAAATAAAGTAAAACCCCGTCTCCAAGATAAGTGACGTATTTAAAAAACACATCCAAAGTATTTGTATGAAGTAGATTAACTTCTTTTGAGAATTCATGATTACCAATAAAAATCAAGCAAAACAGACCGATAAACATAAAAACAGACCAAATAAACCATAAAAGATGGTGTTGTTTTATTAATGAAATAAGATTTATTTTTTTCATTTTAAAATCTTCCAATTTATAAGTCCAATTTTCGTTAAAAAATATCTTATTGAAGTATAAATTACACCTAACCCATAAACTGAGCTTCTTTGAAAGTTAATTGATGACGCTTCTTCAAAATATTTTGTTGGACAAGTTATTTCACCTATCTCATTACCCTTGAACATGATCTGAGCCAACATTTGATTATCAAAAATAAAATCATCAGAATTAGAATTGAAGTTGATACTTTTTAAAACCTCAGCAGAGAATGCTCTGTATCCCGTATGGTATTCAGATAGTTTTTGATTCATTAAAATATTTTGAAATAAAGTCAGACATCTATTGGCAATGTATTTGTAAATGGGCATACCTCCTTTCAAGGCGCCTTTCCCGAGAATTCTAGATCCTAAAACTACTGGATATAAACCGTTGGCTATCAAATAACACATACTTTCAATCAACTTTGGGGTGTATTGATAATCCGGATGAAGCATTACAACAATATCAGCTCCTAACTCAAGCGCTTTATTGTAGCAAGTCTTTTGGTTGCCTCCATAGCCCTTGTTGAATTCGTGTCTTATTACATGATTAATCCCCAACTTCTTTGCTAAATCATAGGTGTTATCAGATCCATGGTCATCTACTAAAATTACGTCGTCTACTAGTTGAAAAGGAATTTCGTTGTATGTCTTTTCGAGAGTCTCTGATGCATTATATGCAGGCATTACAACTACTACTTTTTTCTTATTTATCATCTCCAATTAATTACGCCAAAATTACACATTAATATATGAATAGGTAAAATCCTGTATAATTTTCACTAATTTGCATTTCAAGCATTTATATATGGATTTTAAAAATATTGTAAATATAACAGGAAGCTTTTCTTCTAAATCTTTGAAAGGAGATTTTACTGGCGGATTGACTGCAGCTATTATAGCCTTACCAATGGGTTTAGCTTTTGGACTTCAAAGTGGATTAGGTCCGCAAGCCGGTTTGTATACTGCAATTTTGTTGGCTCTTGTCGCTTCAATTGTCGCAGGAACCAAAACTTTAATTAGTGATCCTACTGGACCCATGACAATTGTTGCTGCAACTATCATAGCAACTGCAGGATTTAGTGAAGACCCTACAAATGCACTTCCATTAATTATATTATCATTTGCTTTAGGAGGAGTTTTTCAAATATTATTTGGACTTATTCGAGTTGCTCAATACGTAAAATATATTTCTTATCCTGTTCTTTCTGGATTTATGGGAGGAATTGGAGTAATTATCATTCTTACTCAATGGCATACATTTTTAGGTGGGGAACGACCAGGTGGAATATTAGATATTATAATGGATCTACATACTCCAATAATTGAGTACCATTGGAGTTCTATTATTCTTGGAGGTTTAACATTAGTTTTTATTTATTTTATTCCAAAAGTTTCTAAAAAAATTCCTGCAGGATTACTTTCCTTAATTATTGGAACTCTTATCTCATTCAGTTTCAAAAAAGAATGGGGTTGGCATTGGGATTTTTCAACAATTGGAGAAATACCAAATGATCTCCCGAAAATAATACTTCCTTTTAGCGATTTTTTAAACATCTCTTTTGCAGATTTTAGTGTCGCAGTTGTGAGTGGGTTAACCCTTGCTGGTCTTGGTACAATTGACACCCTACTTACTTCTGTAGTAGCAGATAATTTAACTAAAACCAAACACAATGGAAATAGAGAATTAATAGGCCAAGGAATTGGAAACTTTGTAGCTGCTTTATTTGGTGGATTACCTGGGGCTGGTTCTACCACTGGAACTGTAGCAAATATAAATTCTAACGGTAAAACAAATTTAAGTGGGATATTTAAAGCCATCTTTCTTTTAATCGTTTTATTGGGACTGGGCCCTTATCTTAAAGATGTTCCCAAACCTGTTTTGTCTGCATTATTAATTTCTGTTGGAATTGGAATTATTGATTTCAAGGGAATGAAAAAGTTATTTAGTTTAAAAAATAGCGACTCTTTAGTACTCTTCTTAGTTATTGTTTTAACAGTATTTGTTGACTTACTGGTTGCTGTAGGAATAGGAATGGTACTTTCATCCTTTTTCTTTATGCAAAAAATGGGAGAATTAGTAGATCAACAAAGTAAATCTGGAGATATTAAAGACATAGAGAAGAAACTTAAAATTCCAGAAAAGATAAAAAATAAAATTATGGTTTATGAGTTAGACGGACCATTATTTTATGGATTTTCAGACCAATTTAAAGAACAAGCAGAAGCTATAATGGGTAAAGATGCAGTGATTATCAATATGTCTCAAGTACCCTACATAGATGCATCTGGAACTTATGTTTTGGAAGAAGTGATTAAAAATTTCCAAGAAAAAAATATAGAAGTTATACTCGTGGGAGTGAAAGAACATATTTTCCAACAATTTGAAGAATTAAAAGTTATTCCTAATACAATAGCAGAAGAAAAAGCTTACAATTCTGTCAGAGCTGGTCTTAAATATCTTAAATTTCAATTGGAAGAAAAGTCTTAAATAAATAAAACAAAATATTTAAAACCTCTTAGGATTGATTAATTTTGATTTGTGTATAAACTTATAGTAAGACCTTTATTTTTTTTATTTAACGCTGAATGGGTGCACTATTTCACCCTTAACACTCTTAAACTAATTGGTAAAATTCCTTTTGGAAGCACATTAGTCAAATCTATTTATTGTAAAAATCTTCCAAGCTTAGAAAAGGAGGTATTTGGTTTGAAATTTAAAAACCCCGTAGGGTTAGCTGCTGGATTTGATAAAAATGGTAAATACATAAATGAATTAGCTGATTTTGGATTTAGTTTTATAGAAATTGGGACAGTAACTCCAAAACCTCAAGATGGAAATCCTAAAAAAAGACTATTTAGGTTAGTTAAGGATAATGCAATCATAAACAGACTCGGAATAAATAATGATGGTGTAAAAGTCATCGCAGAAAGAATTAAAAAAACTAATACCAATGTTATTATTGGAGGAAATATTGGAAAAAACACTGCTACATCAAATGATTCGGCAGCTGATGATTATTTAGAGAATTTTAAAACACTACATCCGCATGTTGACTATTTCGCACTTAATGTAAGCTGTCCTAATGTCAACAACTTTACTAAGCTACAAGACGTTGAATTTCTAAAAAAACTAATTCCACAATTAAAAAAAATCAACTCCCACCAAGAAAAAATCAAACCAATACTTATTAAAATATCTCCTGATTTAAATCACAAGCAACTTGACCAAACTATAGATTTAATAAAAAAAGAAGAATTAGACGGTATTATCGCAACTAACACTACAACTAAAAGAGTTGGACTCAATACTAACGAAAAAGAATTAGAAAAAATTGGAAACGGAGGGCTTAGTGGACGTCCTCTAAACAGAAATTCTACAGATGTTATCCGTTACATTTCTAAAAAAACTAATAAGACCATACCCATCATAGGTGTTGGAGGAATAATGAGTCCTAAAGATGCGTTAGACAAAATAAAAGCGGGTGCAGATTTAATTCAACTTTACACTGGCTTTATTTACTCAGGACCCAATATTGTTAAAGAAATAAATAAATATTTAATAAAAAACAATGAATCATAACATTAAAAATGTAATTGATGAAATTCAACCGTTAAGAGACCAGTTGAAAAACCACGAATTGTATAAATCGCTAAATTCTATTGAAGATATACAAACATTTATGGAATATCATGTATATGCAGTTTGGGATTTTATGTCTTTATTAAAAGCCTTACAAAATCTTTTAACCACCACCAAAATTCCATGGACTCCAAACGAAGATTCAGCATCTGCAAGGCTTATCAACCAAATTATTGTAGATGAAGAGTCTGATTTAAATTACAACGGATCACCAAAAAGTCATTTTGAAATGTACTTAGAGGCTATGGAGGAAATCCAAGCAAATACAGAACCAATTAAAAAATTTTTAAATGACGAAATTAAATTAGAGGACATCAAAAAACATATAAAAAACTACAACATTGACCCTTCCATTAAATCTTTTCTAAACTTTTCTTTTCAAACCATCGAAGGTTGGAAATCTCATGAAATCGCTGCAGCCTTTACTTTTGGAAGAGAGGAAATTATTCCGGATATGTTTTTAGAGATTATTGAACAAACAGAAAAATCAAATAAAGTATCGTTAAATAAAATCAATTATTATTTACAAAGACATATTGATTTAGATGGCGATGAACACGGGCCCTTAGCCCACGAAATGATCATTGGGTTATGTAAAAATGATCCAAGAAAATGGGAGGAAGTAATAAAAGTTAGTAAAGATGCTTTAAAAGAGCGGATACAACTTTGGGATTTTATTAATCTTTGCATCAAAGATAAAAACGATTCCCTAAATAAAATTGAAAATCCCAAATTCGCTAATGCTTAATTATTATAATATATGAAACTAGGTATAGTTATATATTCTGACGATGCAGAAACAGTCTGGAACGCATGTAGATTAGCAAATTTTTCTTTAAATAAAGGTGATCAAGTAAGCGTTTTTCTAATGGCTAAAGGAGTGGAAGCTGAATTGTTAAGTAATGAAAAATATGACATAACAAACTTGCTAGAAAAATTTATCAGCCTAAAGGGCCAAATTTATGCCTGCGGAACTTGTATTAAGGTTAGAAATAAAAATGCTACTGAACTTTGCCCCATGTCTTCTATGTCCGACCTTTATGACATTATATCTGAATCAGATAAAATAATCAGCTTTTAGACTTACTTATTAAAAAAAGTGATCCAAAAGAAAGCATGGAATTATAAATTATAAGTTCTGCGCCAAACTTATAGGATCCCAACCACTCTATCTCTCCTTGACCGTGGAAATACCATATGAACCCAATAATAATTGGTACGATAATAGAAATTAAAGGTACTAACTTATCTATAAGATGTCTTTTAGTTAATATTCCAAAAAAGAACAATCCAATAAGTGGTCCGTAGGTAAAGCCTGCTAATTTGATAAGCATCCAAATAGCAGAATCATTCGAAAATCTTCTTAAAATTATAATTATTAATATTAAAATAAAAGACATCAGAAGATGTGAATTTTTTCTGATTTTTTTTTGACTTGAAATTGACTTACTTTCTATATCTAAAAAATCAATTGAAAAAGAAGTAGTTAATGATGTTAAGGCAGAGTCAGCACTGCTGTAAGCTGCAGCAATCAGTCCCAATAAAAATAAAATACCAACACCAATTCCTAAAGAACCGTTTTTTGCAATTTCTGCAAATAATAAATCAGTTCTTGGATTTGATATATCTAATACATTTTTCCCAACACCTGTTTGATCGAAATACATAAACAATAGGGCTCCTAAAACTAAAAAAATAAGATTCACAAAAATCAAAATTGATGCGAAACTGACCATATTTAGTTGTGCTGATTTTAAATTTTTACAACTTAAATTCTTTTGCATCATATCCTGGTCCAATCCAGTCATTCCAATAGTTATGAAGATTCCACCTAAAAAATGTTTCCAAAAATAATTGGCATTATTCCATTGATCAAAAAAGAAAACTTGAGAAAAACCACTTTGATTTACTGCTTTTACGAACCCACCCTTTTCTATTAAATCAAGATCATTTCCAATTAAACAAACAGTACAAACAACTGCGGCTAACATAAAAAATGTTTGTAAGGTATCCGTCCAAATAATAGTTTTTATACCTCCACGGTTAGTATAGACCCATATTAGTAAAACAGAACCTGTAACGGTAAGTTCAAATGGAATTCCAATTTCGTCAAATAGAATAAGTTGTAAAACACTTGAAACTAATAATAAACGAATGGACGCACCTGTGAGTCTTGACAATAAAAAGAAAGCCGATCCGGTTTTATAGCTCCAATATCCAAATCTTGTTTTTAAATAGGTGTAAATAGAAGTTAAATTCATTCTATAGTAAATTGGTAGAAGTACAAAAGCAACTATTAAATAGCCGAAAAAATAACCTAATACCATTTGCATATATCCAAACTGGTCGGCTGGAGATAAACCAAATTCTTTAGAGTATTTAGCAACTGAACCAGGAATTGAAATAAAAGTAATACCAGATAATGAGGCTCCTATCATACCAAAAGCAACCACATACCAAGGAGACTTTCTGTCGCCAACAAAGAAAGCATCATTAGAATCAGCTTTAGAAGTGAAATAAGATATAGTTAAAAGAACTAAAAAATAGATAACTAAAATAGTAGATACTAAAAATACTGTCATTATTAAATTTAATTATGTGAAAATAGGAATTACAACAAGTCAAAAGATGAAAAAATCATTAAAGTATACAATCATTATCGTTAATAAAATTGGTATTTGAATCAGCATTTATAATTTAGCCAAATGGACTTTAAATCTAAATTATTAAATGACGCTGTTGAACAAATGTCAAGCCTTCCAGGCATTGGTAAAAGGTCTGCTTTGAGATTGGTACTTCATTTATTGGATCAATCTGAAAAAGAAGTAAAAGATTTTACCAAAGCATTTGAAAACTTAAAAGAACATCTTAATTTTTGTGAAAAGTGTTTCCATATTACCGAAAAAAAACTTTGTGAAATTTGCAGCAACCCATCAAGGTCTGAAGAAACTATTTGTGTAGTTCAAGATGTAAGAGATCTTTTGGCCATAGAAAGCACCCAACAATTTTATGGAAAATACCATGTTTTAGGTGGAGTCATTTCTCCCATGGAAGGCATAGGACCAAGCGACTTAAAGGTCAACGAACTTAAGGAGCGAATAATTAAAGAAAGTACAAATGAAATAATTTTGGCACTTCCTGCTACTATGGAAGGCGATACTACTAATTTTTATATATATCGAAAACTTCAAGATATTCAACTTAATATTACTTTAATTTCTAGAGGAATTGGAGTTGGTAATCAATTAGAGTATATTGATGAACTTACACTTGGAAAATCGTTATTAGACAGATCTGTTTACAAAAACAAAATCTAAATTAGAATTGGAATTATCAGTTATCATAGTAAATTATAACGTTAAACATTTTCTAGAACAGTGCTTAATTTCTGTTAAAAAAGCATTGAATGGAATTGAGGGAGAAATAATTGTTATTGACAATAATTCTGTTGATGGATCTCTTGACTTATTAACTCATAAATTTAAAGATCTTGTTGTAATAGCTAATAAAGAAAACACTGGTTTTTCTGTTGCTAACAATCAAGGAATAAAAATTGCTAAGGGTGAAAATATTTTATTACTTAACCCAGACACTGTTGTACAAGAAGATACATTCATTAAATGTCTAGAATTTTTGGATAACCAACCAGACGCTGGGGCTCTTGGCGTTAAGATGTACGACGGGAATGGACGGTTTCTTCCAGAGTCCAAAAGAGGATTACCTACTCCAAGTGTTGCTTTTTATAAAATTTTTGGACTTGCTGCAATATTTCCAAATTCCAGAATTTTTGGAAAATATCATCTAGGATATTTATCAATGAACGAAAACCATAAAGTTGATGTGCTTTCAGGTGCTTTCATGTTGATTAGAAAAAAAGTAATTGATCAAGTAGGGTTGTTAGATGAAACTTTCTTTATGTATGGAGAAGATATTGATTTATCCTACAGGATTAAAAAATCTGGATACGAAAATTATTATTTTTCTAAAACAAAAATCATCCATTACAAGGGTGAAAGCACCAAAAAAAGTTCCATAAATTATGTTTTTGTTTTTTATAGAGCCATGATCATTTTTGCTGAAAAACATTTTTCAAAACAAAATGTAAAGACGTTTTCTAAACTTATAAATATTGCTATTTATTTAAGGGCTAGCGTGGCTGTTATACAAAGAATTTTTAAAAGATGGATTTTACCGTTAGTTGATTTTATTTTTTTTAGCGGATTTATTTTTGCACTTTCATTATTATATCAAAACATAACGGAAATAGCTTTTCCAGAAAATACAATCAAATATTTAATCCCTTTTTATGCCTTAATATGGGCCATTTGTAATAGCATATTTGGTAATCAAAATCCTCCCATCAGATATCTTAATTTATTAAAGGGAAATATTGCAGGGTTAATTCTAATACTTTCTTTGTATGCGCTACTACCTAAGTCCATACAATTTTCAAGAGCCATTATAATAGGAGCAAGTTTTATATGTTTAATAACCAGTTTATTTACACGAGCAACATTTAAGTTTTTAAATGTGGGATTGTTCGCCAACTTTATTGATGAAAATAAGAATATTGCCTTGGTGGGGTTGCAAGATGAAATTTCAAGAACAGAGAAGCTTATCTTAACTGGAGAGAGAAAAATTAAAAATATTTTCAAAATTAGTCCAAATGAAAATACTGAAAAAAACAGATACCACGGCAACATTAAACAACTTCATGAATTTATTAATATTAATAAAATAAGTGAAGTGATTTTCTGTGCCAAAGATGTCACTGCACAAGACATAATATATTCAATGGCAGAGGTGAATTCAAAAAATAATATTGAGTTTAAAATAATTCCTGAAAAATCTCAATTTATAATAGGTAGCCAGTCTATTTATACCAATGAAAATTATTTCACAACCGAGTTAAACCATATTAACAGTCAAGAAAATGTAAGAAAGAAAAGAAATTTTGATGTTTACATTTCATTGATATTAATTCTTTTGAGTCCAATATTCGTATTACTTTTCAAAAACTATATAAGGGCTTTGAAAAACATAAAAAATGTAATCTTAGGCGAAAAAACTTGGATAGGATACGGGAAGTCAAAAGAAAATTTAAAACTTCCTAAAATAAAACCAGGTGTATTCTCCATCTTAGATTCCAAAAAAATAATTGAAGAAGATACCATTCAAAAAATTAATATTATTTACGCAAAAGACTATAATTTGCTTCTTGAAACGCAAATATTTTTAAAGAAATTATTTGAGATACATTCTAATTAATTTATGTGAAGAACTACATAGATTGACTGAAATATGCTAAATAAAGTTATTTTTACATTTTATATCTAAAAAGATAAATATCAAATGGCAGAATTTAAAGTTGAACTTCCTAAAATGGGCGAAAGTGTAGCAGAAGCTACGATTACTACTTGGTTAAAAGCAGTTGGTGATACTATTGAAGAAGATGAACCCATTGTAGAAATCGCTACAGACAAAGTTGACTCAGAAGTTCCAGCACCATGCTCTGGCATTCTAAAAGAAATTTTGTTTCAAGAAGGAGACGTTGTTCCTGTAGGGTCAGTTTTTGCAGTTATTAGCAACGAAGTAAGTGAAGAAGCAAACCCAGTTGAAGAAGTAATAAATGTTACAGAAAATTTAGAAAATAACAGCAAATCGGTTGAAAAAGAGATATTAAAACCAATTGAAGAAAATACTATTAAATCTGATGAAATAGTATTTAAAAATTCTACAAAATTTTACTCTCCTTTAGTAAAAAGTATTGCCAAAAAGGAAAGTATTTCCATAGATGAATTGGAAAACATATCTGGCACAGGAGCCAATGAAAGAGTTACAAAAAGTGATATGTTAAGCTTTTTAGAAAATCGAAAAAATACACCTACAAATACTGCTAATAAGTCCATAAAGCAACCAATAATCAATTCTAAACCCACGACAAGTGTTAGTGGAAATGATGAAATTGTTGAAATGGACAGGATGAGAAAAATGATAGCAGATCATATGGTCAATTCTGTTCACACAGCCCCACATGTTACTTCTTTTGTGGAAGCTGACGTAACTAATTTAGTGAAGTGGAGAAATAAAGTTAAAAAATCATTTGAAGAAAAAGAAGGCCAGAAACTCACCTTTACTCCAATTTTTATTGAGGCAATTGCAAAAGCATTAAGAGACTTTCCAGAAGTAAATTCGTCTATTGACGGTGACAGCATTATTATAAAAAGTAATATTAATATTGGAATGGCTACAGCGCTTCCCTCTGGAAACTTAATTGTACCGGTTATAAAAAATGCAGATCAACTTAATCTTGTAGGTCTTGCTAAAAATGTAAATGACTTAGCAAATAGAGCTAAAAATAGTCAATTAAAACCTGATGAAATATCTGGTGGAACTTACACGGTCTCAAATGTAGGGACCTTTGGTAATGTAATGGGAACCCCAATAATCAATCAGCCACAAAGTGCTATTTTAGCATTGGGAGCTATTAAGAAAAAACCTGCAGTTATTGAAACTGAATCTGGTGATTTGATAGGGATTAGACATTTAATGTTTTTATCACACTCTTACGATCACAGGAATATTGATGGTGCACTTGGAGGCAGGTTTGTAAGAAAAGTTGCAGATTACTTAGAGAATTTTGATATAAATAGAACTATATAAAATGACATTAAATTTGACGAAACATTATTTTATTTTAATAATAATAATAGTTTTTGGTCAAAAAAATTTCTGTCAAAACTCTAAGGATTCTAAATTAAAGATTGAAGGAGCTAACCAACTTTTTTTAGAAAAAAAATACGACATAGCTAAAAGTTTATGGTCAGAAATTGTTATTGACAATCCTGAAAATTCGAACATTAATTACAAAACAGGTGTTTCTTTTTTAGAGTCTAAAAGCGGTAGAATTAATTCTTTAAAATACTTGAAAGTAGCAGCTCAAAAAGTAAATAAAGTATACTCTCCATTTGACAATACAATTAATACTGCTCCTTTAGAAGTTTTTTATTACTTAGGAAAATCTTATCATCTTAATAATTCACAAGATTCTTCCATTAAGTACTTAAAACAGTTTATTAACGTAGTTTCCAAGAAACATTACTTGAAAGGCGATGCAGAAAAACTAATCAAACAATGTGAGAATTTTAAACTAGTTACAGATAATTCAAAAAATCATAAAATCATAAATAGCTTTATTTCACTGAATACCAATTACAATGAGTTCAATCCCCTTGTATCACTTAACGGTAGTTCCATTTTGTTCACTTCTGATAGACAAAGAAACTCAGAAGAAACTTCGAACGAAAAAATATTTGATGTAGCAACTGGAAATCATTTTTATGATATCTATCTCGCTCAAAAAAATAGTTTAAGTAATACTTGGGACACTCCTAAATTGTTGAACATCTCTAAATTAAGGACTAATGAAATTGGAATTGGTGCTTCCTACGACAACGAAAAAATTTTTCTATCTAACGTAGTAAAAACTTCTAAAAAAGGTAATGCTATTAGATTTAGTAGAAAAATACAAAATTTCTACACTGCAAAACAATTTAACTCTTTTGCAGATTACAACATGTCCAGTATAGCAGTTACAGAAGATGAAATGTCTGTTATTTTTTCAAGTAATAAATCTGGTGGTTATGGAGGAGAGGATCTATGGTTTTCAACAAAAAAAGATGACGGATCTTGGTCTAAACCAGTAAATATGGGGCCGAATATAAATTCCTCCTACGATGAAATTTCACCATTTATACATCCAGACCAAGTCACTCTTTTTTTCAGTTCTAATAGTGATAAAAGTATTGGGGGACACGATGTTTTATTCTCTACCAAAGATTCCCAAGGAAATTGGCAGGAAGCAAAGAATTTAGGAATACCTATTAATACTGTTAACGATGAAAAATATTTTTCAACCTCTACCGATGGAACCCAAGGTTATTATTCCAGCATGAATGATAAAGAAAATTACGATCTTAAAATAGTAGAAATAACTATACCATATTCAAGACCAACAATGTTTTTGTCTGGGTACATTGATAAAAAAAATCTAGAAAGTCTAGAGAATAATTATTTGGTAAAATTGACTAATTCCAATTCCAATGAAGAAATAAAAGTTTACAAACCAAATAATTTTAATGGTAGCTATATTTTTAAAGTTGAAGAATGTCATCTCTACGATGTTAAGTACTACAGACTTGTTACTCTAAGTAGTGGTACAGAAAAAGAGAGTCTAATTCATGAACAAACAATTAAAACAAAGTGTGAAAGTTTTGAAAAAATAATGAGCCCAGTTTTATTACCAACTATTGACTACAATGGCAATATCGTGGATGTAGTAGAAGAAAACAATTCAAAAAAGAAATTAATAACTGAGTTTAAAGAAAGAAATAAAAAATATGATTTTAAAGAGATAATTGGGAAAGAAAACAAGTTAATTGCTCTTCTATTAATAGACGAAAATGGAAATATTGTAGATAAGGCTATTCTTACTCCCGAGGGATTTAAATTTAAAATTTTAAATTATAATTCCAACTATAATTTTAAGATAGAGAATTTTCCAGATAGCTTAGACCTTAGTGATATTCCTATTTTTCTTCTTCAAGACAATGAAGAGACTTTAATTCATGGTGATTTTGAGAAAAGTAATACGTTTACATATCTTAATAATTTTAGCAGCTTTAAGTTCAAAGAAATCATGTCTACATATGGTAAAAACATGAAACTGTTTTTAGTAGATAAAGATGGAAATGTTATTGAAAAAGGAATTTTAACAAACAATGGATTTAAATTCAAATTAATATCAGCCCAACAAGAATACAGTTTTAGATTAGAAAACTTTCCAGACGGTCTAGACTTATCTGAAATACCAATTGAAATCATAAATCATAATGAAAGTTTGTTAGTTCTTGGTGATTTTTCAAAAGGAAATAAATATGTGCTTCCAAAAATTCATTTCAAAAAGTCATTCCAACTTGGACAATATTCAATAGAAAATGATGAAAGATTTATATCTTTTATGGAAGAGACTGTAAAGAGGATACAGGCTGGTAGTCGTGTAAAATTTGATATTGTTGGATCTGCGTCAAAAATCCCATCAAAAAAATACAGTAGTAATACGGAACTGGCCAAAATCAGAGTTGAGAAGGGGAAAAAATATATTTATGATTACTTAAAAAATGAAAATATTCCTACAGACAAAATTATAATTGTTAAAGAAAAAGCAATTGTTTCAGGACCAGAATTCGATCCTAACGACAACAATAAAAATAAGTATTATGAATTCCAATATTTTAGTATTTGGGCCGAATAATATTTCTTAATTGATTCTACAAAAGATTAAATAATAATGAATATTAAACTAGACCAACCGTTTCTTGTATTGGACATAGAAGCCACAGGAGATCAAATAAATAAGGACAGAATCGTAGAAATTGCAATGATTAAAACTTTTCCAGATGGAAAAGAGGAGGTATATGATCGAAGAATAAATCCTGAAATACCAATCCCCTTAAATATTTCTGAAATTCATGGCATTTACGACCTTGACATTAAAGACTGCCCCACATTTAAGGATGTATCTGCTGAAATAAAAAGTTTTATTGGTGACTCTAATTTATGTGGTTTTAATTCCAACAAATTCGATATACCGATGTTAGAAGAAGAATTTCTCAGAGCCGGATTAGAAAGTGGTTTTGAAAATAAAAAACTAGTGGATGTTCAAAATATATTTCATAAAATGGAAAAGAGAACTTTGGGAGCAGCATATAAGTTTTACTGCGGAAAAGAAATTGAAAATGCCCACTCTGCAATTGATGATGCAAGAGCTACCCTTGAGGTTTTAAAAGCACAAACTAAAAAGTATAACGAGCTTGAAAGTAATGTACCCTTCTTGAGTGATTTTTCAAAAGCTAATAAAGCTTCGGTAGACTATGCTGGAAGGATTATATTAAATAAAGAAAATGAAGCATTAATTAACTTCGGGAAACATAAAGGAAAATTAGTAACTACTGTTTTTGAAAAAGAACCTGGCTACTATTCATGGATACTAAGAGGAGATTTTTCCCAAAATACCAAAATGTGCTTTACAAAAATCTGGAAGGAAATAAAAAAAGAAAAATGAAAATAATTTGTATTGGCAGAAATTACGAAGACCATGCCAAAGAAATGGGAAATGTTACCCCAAAACATCCAATATTCTTTTTAAAACCCGATTCTGCACTTTTACCTAAAAGAAACCCCTTCTTTTTACCCAACTTCAGCGAAGAAATTCACTATGAAGTTGAATTGGTTTTTAAAATAATTAAAGTTGGCAAGGCTATCGAATCTCAATATGCTAATAAGTACTACAAACAAGTGGGATTAGGAATTGATTTTACTGCTCGCGATCTTCAAAAAAAATGCAAAGAAAAAGGTCACCCTTGGGAAATTGCTAAAGCGTTTGATCAGTCAGCTGTTGTTGGTGAGAAGTTTCTAAATGTTGAAAACATACAAAACATTAATTTCTCTCTTCAAAAAAATGGTGAAATGGTTCAAAAAAGTAATTCAAAAAACATGCTTTTTAATATCGATGAAATCATAAGTTACGTTTCAAAATTTATGACTTTAAAGATTGGAGATCTAATATTTACTGGGACTCCAGCTGGTGTTGGAGCTGTAAACATTGGAGATGAGTTGACTGGATTTATTGAAGATCAAAAGATGTTCAATATCAAAATTAAATAATTTAATAACTGATTAACTCCTGGTAAAATTCAAAACCTTGAGATATATTATTGGTGTTTCCTGATTCAAATTCTACTTGAATATTTTCTTTATACACCAAACCAATATCAGTTACATATACTTCTTTAGCAGATTCATATTGTAATAAATTTAATTTGTAATTTTGAATCACTGTTAGCGAGCTATCGAAAGCCAGACTGTTTTGCTCGTAGGGTATGTTTAAACTCTCTAAAACATATTCTTGGTATTCTTGACCATTAAAGGCATTACCATTCCAGACTACATTAATATTTAATGGGAATATTAGTTTCGTAAAAATTTCATTTTCTTCAGTAAGTAAAGCTCTATTGTGATTTTTTTTTGCAGTCCAAACGTCTTTTATGGTATAGTTAGCATTAGAATCATCTTTAGAAAATCTTTCAATTCTGTAAACGGTATCTCCTTCTAAATCCAAAAACTGCTCAGCTACTACTTCTTTTAAAAAATAGGTATTGGTGTCTTTACCAAAAGAGTTATGAATGATATCGGTTACCAAAAACTCTTTTTCACTACTTATTTGTAAAGGATAATAGTTATGAAAATGAGGTGTCTCCTCATATTCTATGGGTTGACAAGAGCTAATTAATATTCCTAGGAAAAAATAAATTTTAATCTTTATTTTTATTCTCAATAACTTTTCCATTATTATAACTGATCTTTTTCATATTCTTATTTTCCCCGTCATAATATAACCAGGGTCCGTGTTTTTTATTATTTCTGTAAAGACCTTTAGTATCTACAGAACCATTTAAAAAATAGTATGTAAAAACACCTTCCTTTCTTCCCATTTCATAAAAGCCTTCAGATTTAACAGTTCCTAACTTAAAGTATTGTTTCCATTTTCCATTTTTCAAACCTTTTTCACAATTATATTCTTCCATTAATTTTACTTGATTGGTTTCTGTATTAGCAGGATAATACAAATATTGTTTCCCTTGCAAGGCTCCAGCATTAAAATTAAAAACATTTAATAAATCGCCGTATCTTGAGTAGGTATACCATTTTCCTTGTTTCATTTTATTAATAAACTTTCCTTTAGCCATTATATTTCCATTGTCAAAATACATTTCAGAGGAAGAAATAGAATCATTTATGAAATTTACTATCGCAGAAAGGTGACCTTCAATAGCGTAGTAATGGAAAACACCTTTTGGAATGCCAGCTAAAAATTGGCCCGTATATCTCTTGGTATTTGAATGGTCGTGGTACCCTATCCAACTACCTGTTTTTTTATTTTTTTTATCGTATTTGTTTAGATTAACTTCTTGTGAATAAGACACCGATAAAGTAAAAAAAATTAAAATAATATTTAATAAAAATCTCACGAACCTAAGTTAATTAAAATATATCATTCTTATGTGAGGAATTCCATCTTCTAAGTAGGTGTTACCAACCGCTTTAAAACCCAAAGATTTATAAAAACCTAAAAGGTATTTCTGAGCAGAAAGTTCCATTTTGTCTTCTGAATATTTGTTTTTTACAGCTCCGATAATAAAATGCATTAAATCTTTAGCGTACCCTTTCTTTCTGAATGCTGCATCAACAGCAATACGCCCTATAAATACGGTATCTTCTTTTTTATAGACTCTACCAACCGAAATAATCTTATTACTGACTGATCCAAAAACATGATCAGAAATTAAATCTATTTCATCTAGTTCTTGGTAAGGGCATTGTTGTTCTACAACAAAAATTCTTATTCTTAAATTTAAGATTTCAAAAAATTGATTTTTGGTTAAATCTGAATAATTGACGTACTCTACTTTCAAGATATGAATATAATCTAAGAATTAATAACTTTACAATAATGAGTCAAAGTTTTAATCAAAACTATCAATACAAACCAAAAAAAAACCTATCTGTACGAGAGGTTGTTGATGGAATTTCAAAAGCCGATCCCCAGATACTTTCAAAGGCAATTACGATGTTAGAAAGTAAAAAAACAACGGATAGATTATTGATATATGATGCGATGGCTGAAATTCCAAAATCAAAAAACCGTTCTTTTCGAATTGGAATTACGGGTAGTCCTGGAGTTGGAAAAAGTACATTTATTGAATCTTTTGGTAAGTATTTGTCTCAACACGATATTAGTCTTGCAGTATTAGCGGTAGACCCAAGTTCAAAATTAAATGGAGGGAGTATTCTTGGAGACAAAACTCGAATGGAGGATTTAAGCTCTATGCCAAATATTTTTATAAGACCAAGTCCCTCAAAAGGACATCTAGGTGGTGCAGGCGAACAGTCCTATGATTCAATTTTACTATGTGAAAAAGCAGGTTTTGATGTAATTCTTTTTGAGACTGTTGGTGTAGGACAGTCAGAAACCCATGTTAAACATCTGGTAGATTTTTTTTTACTCCTAGTGCTAGCTGGTGCAGGAGACGAATTACAGGGAATAAAAAGAGGGATAATGGAATTAGCCGATGCTATTTTAGTAACTAAGGCAGATGGTGAGAATTTGGAAAAAGCTAAAGTTTCAAAAAATAATTATGAAAATGCTACACATTTATTCCCGAATAAAGAGAATAGTTGGATTACAAAAGTAGCCACTTGTTCTAGTATAGAAAATAAAGGTATTGAAAGCATATGGGATATTTTGAAAAAATTTCAAAAGCACAATACTATTAATGGTTGGATAGAAAAAAACAGAGTGAATCAGGACGTTTTTTGGTTTCATGAAAAACTTAACCAATTTATTCAAAACGATTTTTACTCAAGAATTGGTATTTTAGAAGAACTCCAAGAATTAGAAGAAAAAGTAAAAAATAAACAAATAGACCCTTTTAAAGCGGCTAAACAATTATTTAATAATGAATCTAAAAAATAAATTTTCGACTTATAAAACTGACGAATTAGTAGAGATTGCTGAACTCCACAGCGACTACACTATAGAGGCAAAAAAAATTGCAATACAAATCCTAGAAGAAAAAAAAATAGAGGATTTAAGTGAAAATGTAGAAAAATATTGGATGAATTATTTAAAAGAAAATATCAAATCTATTTTAATTAATAAAGAAATTCCAAAAAGTCAATTTTTAAATAAAGAAGAAGTTAAAACCTTAATCAAAGAAAGCTTTTTAAAATGGAAAGAAGACCAAGAGCTATATGAAATAGATACAACCAAATATTGGGCAGTATTTTAATTTAATACATATCTAAAAATTGATAGCTTAATTGTCTACCGAATTATTTATATTTAGGACTACTGACG
Organism: Flavobacteriales bacterium; assembly: GCA_029251405.1. Taxonomy (GTDB): domain Bacteria; phylum Bacteroidota; class Bacteroidia; order Flavobacteriales_D; family Parvicellaceae; genus MED-G20. The sequence continues at coordinate 4,066 of JAQXDK010000028.1, read as the reverse complement.
AATTATGGAAATAAAAAATTACGTTTTAGGTGACTGGATAGCAGGTGAAGGAAATGAAATTTACCATTATCATTCTATTACTGGAGAGCAAGTAAGTTCGACATCCAGTAAAGGGATAGATTTCAGTGCTGTTTTGGACTATGGCAGAAAGAATGGAAGTGTTGCTTTGAGGAAAATGACTTTTCAACAAAGAGGAGAAATGCTGAAATCTTTAGCACTTTACTTACACAAACGTAAAGATATTTTTTACGAATTAAGCAAGGCAACCGGAGCTACTAAAATAGATTCTTGGGTAGATATAGAGGGGGGAATAGGTAATTTATTTGCCAACGCCTCATTAAGAAGACAGTTTCCTGATTTACCCTATTATGTAGATGGACAAATGGCCAATCTTTCTAAAAGTGGTTCTTTTATTGGCCACCATATTATGGTTCCAAAAAGAGGAGTTGCTGTACACATCAATGCTTTTAATTTTCCTATTTGGGGAATGTTAGAGAAAATTGCTGTCAATTTGATGGCTGGTGTCGCTGCAGTTGTAAAACCATCTGAATATACTTCATACTTAACTGAAAGTATGGTAAAAGAAATCATCAATTCTAAAATTTTACCTGAAGGAAGTTTACAACTAATTCCAGGATTGGGTAGAGGATTGTTAGACTTTGTAGACCACAGAGACGTTGTTACCTTTACTGGATCTGCTAAAACTGGTAAATTATTAAAATCGCATCCAAATATTTTAGAGCATTCCGTTCCTTTTAATATGGAAGCTGATTCCCTAAACGCCTGTGTTTTAGGGGAGGATGTTTCTGAAGATTCTGAAGAATACCATCTTTTTATAAAAGAAGTATATAGAGAAATGACTGGAAAAACTGGTCAAAAATGTACAGCAGTAAGAAGAATTTTAGTGCCTGAAAATAAAATTGATGGGGTTCAACAAAAATTAATTGAAAAGCTTGAAAAAACTGTAATCGGCAATCCAGAAAACAAAGAGGTTAGAATGGGTGCCTTAGCATCCAAGATTCAAGTGGAAAGAGTCCGAGAAAACGTTGACATTTTAATGCAATCACAAGATAAGGTTTTTGGAAATCTAGACGATTTTAATGTCGTTGATGCTGACAAAGAAAAAGGGGCATTTTTTGCACCAATATTATTTAGAAATAATCATCCTTTCGAAAAAGATCAAGTCCACAACATAGAAGCATTTGGACCCGTTTCAACTTTAATTCCTTATAAGAATACAGAAGAAGCAGCTGAGCTAGTTGCCTTAGGAAAAGGTTCTCTGGTGACATCATATGTTTCCAATAACGATCAATTAGCGAAAGAGTTTGTCGTAGAGACAGCACATATGAATGGTAGAATATTAATTCTAAACTCAAGATGCAGTAAAGAAAGTACTGGACATGGATCACCACTACCACTGTTAACACATGGAGGTCCTGGAAGAGCTGGAGGAGGAGAGGAAATGGGTGGTGTTAGAGGAATTAAACATTATTTACAACGAACTGCAATTCAGGGACATCCTGAAACAATTACCAAGATTACAGAACAATTTCAAGTAGGTGGAAATCAACCAGAGTCTAGCCCTCATGTTTTTAGGAAGCACTTTGAAGAATTAGAAATTGGAGATACTGTATTTACCCATAAACACACGGTTACAACTGCAGATATCGTTAATTTTGCCAATGTGAGCGGCGATAATTTTTATGCACATATGGACGAAACTTCTTTGGAAGGTACCATATTTGAGGAAAGAGTTGCGCACGGCTATTTTTTGCTTTCAAAAGCAGCTGGTCTTTTTGTAGATCCTGCAAAAGGACCTGTACTATTAAATTACGGGATTGATGAATGTAGGTTTACAAAGCCTGTTTATGCGGGAGCAACAATTGGTGTAAGATTTACAGTTAAAGAAAAAATCGATCAAAAAAAGAAAGATGAAGAAGATATAGCTAAAGGAATCGTGAAATTTTTGGTGGATATTTATGATGAAACAGATGAAACTGTTGGAATAGCGACCATTTTAACAATGGTAAGGAAACTTGATCAAACTAAATAAATGAACTTATTAAAAACTATTTTTCTTTTTCTTTTTTTACCGTTATTTCTGCTGTCAAATAGTCAGGAAATAACAAGAAGTTCAACGAAAATAGAAATTATTAAAAGGCGCATAAAAGCAGCTAAAACCGATACAACTAAAATAAAACTACTACAACAGTGGAGCGATCTTGTATTTATTTCAGATCCCGAAAAAGATTTAGAGCTACAGCAACAGGTTATTGATATTTGTGAGGAACATTTGAAAAATGAAAAGATTCCTTATCTAAAAAAATGGTTTTCTGAACAAGAATCTATGGCTTTTGACAAAACTGCAACTTCTTATTATTATGAAGGAGATGATAAAAAAGCCTTGAAATTTTATACAGCCAGTAGTAAAATATTAGAAGATTTATCTAACGATCATTTATTGTCAACCGATAATACTTATTTACTTTCCAATACTTGCAACAAAATAGCAAGAATGTACGAGGGAGAAGGAAATTTCAAAAATGCATTAAACTACTATCAGAAATCCATGAGGTTGGAGGGAGAAGTACAAGCTGAGAGAAATAAAGAGCAAACACTACAACACGTTAAAGACAGTATTCTACTGGTGAGTAGTGATATTATGCATGAAAAAGAGATCAGTTATCAAAAAGAAATTACTAAGAAAAAAGAGCGAAACTTATTCTATATAACCTGTAGTCTTTTTGTTTTTTTAGGTCTGTTTATTTTAGTTCTAAGATCTTGGAGAAAAACCAAATCACAAAATAAAATAATTGAAAATCAAAAATCTGATATTGAAAATCAAAAATCAAAGTTAGAAGAATCTCATAAAGAAATTACAGACAGTATTAATTATGCAAAAAATATACAAGACGCATTGATGACTTCTTCAGAATATATTGAAACTGCTCTTCCGGGAAGTTTTGTTTTTTTCCTTCCTAAAGATGTGGTTTCTGGAGATTATTATTGGGTCTATAAATTTTCAAAAGATGAAGTGTTTTTTACAGTAGCAGATTGCACAGGACATGGGGTACCTGGAGCATTTATGAGTATGATAGGCACCTCCCTTTTAAATGAAAATATCGTGGATTATAAAATTGACGATCCCGCAAAGGTTCTTGGCAATATGAGAAATAAAATTATTGAGTCTTTGAACGATCACGCTTCAAAAACCAATAATAAAGACGGAATGGATATGGCGCTTTGTAAACTGAATTTGAAAACAAGGACTTTAGAATATGCTGGAGCAAACAACCCTTTGGTTCATATTTCTGAAGGTAAATTGAGTTATATAAAAGGAAACAGCCAACCAGTTGGTTTATCAGTGATAGACAATAAACCTTTTACCAATCATAAAATAAAATTAAAAAAAGGTGATATGATTTACGTGTATTCTGATGGTTATCAAGATCAATTTGGAGGTCCGAAAGGGAAAAAATATATGGTCAAGAAGTTTAAAACATTTTTAACTGAAATCAGTAATCTTCCAATTGAAGAACAAAGAGTTAAGATACAAGAAGAATTTCATGACTGGAAGACCAATCACGAACAAGTAGATGACATTTGTGTAATGGGTATTAGGGTTTAAAATCTAACTTACTTTTCAAGCAACTTAACACTTAAATATTAAGTTAATAATCTATAGTTAAATTGATTATTAAGTCCTTTTTTCGAATTTTTAAATTTGGACACCACGGTATTCTTATATAGTTTCCAAGTATGATTAATTTAATAGGAATTATTTTAAAAATTATTTCTTCAACTTTTTATTTGTTTTCTGGAATTATTTGGAAAAAGGTAATTAGAAGAAACATCAATTATCGTGTAATTTTTTACCGTTCTATTTTCAGTATAGCCTCTACTCTATTAGCAATATTAGTTTTTAGCAAAATGGATATAACAGACTATTCTCTCCAAGATTTTAAAAATGGAACTATTTTAGATTGGCTTTTTACCGTGTTGCTATGTTTTTTTAGTTTTTTTGGTCTTTATTACTATTAAATTAATCATACTTGGAAACTATATA
>JAQXDK010000014.1 GCA_029251405.1 Flavobacteriales bacterium | reverse complement strand
TCAGGTTCGAGAGTAAATACTATGAAAGCTGAAAATGTCAGAGAAAAAGGGAAATCACCCTCTGCTGTAAACAGAGCTGCTTCAGGTTCAAGAATAAACACTATGAAAGCTGAAAATGTTAGAGAAAAAGGGAAATCTCCTTCTGCCGTAAACAGAGCTGCTTCAAGTTCTCAAACAAACACTATGAAAGCTGAAGATGTTAAAGAAAAAGGGAAATCTCCTTCTACTATTAACAGAGCTGCTTCAAGTTCTCAAACAAACACTATGAAGGCTGAAGATGTTAAAGAAAAAGGGAAATCTCCTTCTACTATCAACAGATCTGAAAAAGGAAATTCAGAAGCAAAAAAAGAAGGTGAAAGATCTGAAAGACCTGGAAAATATGATGCTGATTATTGTAAAGGATGGAAAGATGGTTTCACTAAAGCTTTCACAAAAGTAAGTAAAGAAGGTTTAGAAAATTCTGACATTCCTTCTTGTGAAAATAATGGTAAATGTGAAGGATATAAGTGTGGTTATGAAGCTGGTATGAGAAAAGCTGAAATGATGACAAGAAAGTAATAAATTAATTTATTATAATAACTATTAAAGCCCTCTTCTGAGGGCTTTTTTTATTTGTATAGATTATCTAACTATAGATATTGTACCATTTTGCCTATCCTTGCCAGTCTGGTCATATATACGATAAACATAGGTACCGTTGGGTGAATCCATATTTAAAAATGTACCATCCCAAGACATTTGACTAACAGAATTATTATAAACCATTTGTCCCCATCTGTTAAATATTTCTATTTCTAAACCATCTAAATCAAGTCCAAATGCTGTTAAACGATCGTTTATTCCATCACCATCTGGAGAAAATACAGTAGGTACATATATTTTATAACAATTTGTAATTTCGTTATTTGTTATCGTTAAATTAAAGCTACATGTTTCTACATTTCCAAGCGTATCAGTAACATTAAAAGTAATTTGCTGTTCACCTATAAAATCTAGGATACTATCTACAGGAGGTTGTTGCTGAATAATCTTTGATCCTATACACAGTGCTCCAACTTGAAGTTCATTTGAAAAATCTGGTAAAGGCAAAACACAATTTTCATTGAGTTGTATGGGCTGATCATCCGGACAGACAAGATCTGAAACATAAGAGTCATATAAGTTTGTAATAAAATTACAGGACTGTGAATTTCCAGATGAATCTATAACTAAGAATGTTGTTGTGAAGTCACTATATACAGTATCTAATTGTGAAGGTGTTTGATTAATAAATTCAATGCCACAATTATCAGAAGCACCTAAAAAAGGAATAAAATCTGGAACGATTAACTTACAAGCTTCGTCAAAAGGTAAAGAAGTATCCGAAGGACAGTCGATAACAGGTAATTCTACATCGTTTACAAGTACATAAAAATTACAACTAGCAGTATTACCAGCAGTATCGGTAACCTGAAAAATATTTGTAGTTAAACCTACAGGAAAATTCGAACCTGATGCTAATCCTGAAATTAATGTAGTATTAGAAATACAATTATCTATGCCTACAGGAATAATGTAATTGTAAATAGCTCCACATACAGAAATATCATTATCAATTATTGCATTATTTGGACATGATATCGTAGGAGGTGTATTATCCAGAAGAAAAAGATCGAAAGTACAGAAAGAAAAATTACCAGATGCATCTGTGGCTGTAACAGTTATTACAGTATCTGAACTTACAACAGCACCAGAAATAGGAGTTTGTAATAGCGTCAATGAAGTGTCACAGTTATCCGAAAAAACAATAGAGTCTAAATAATTTGGCAAAGTATAAGAACAGTTATTGTCGACATTAGCAATTTGGTTATTTAAACAGCTAAATTGTGGGTTAATGCTATCTAAAAGAGTGAAATTAAAATTACAAGTAGAAAAATTTCCCGCATCATCCATCGCAGTAAGCGTAATAACTGTATCGCTGTTAATGGAACTACCAATTGCTGGAAATTGTGACACTAACGGGTTGGGATCGCAATTATCTAAAGCGATTGCATTTGTTGTATAGTCTCCTAAAATAAATTCACAATTTGAATTGTAATAATCAGATAAATTATTTGAACAATTAATCGTTGGATTAATAGAGTCGGCTAAATTTAAATTAAAACTACATGAAGATGTATTTCCTGATAAATCTGAAGCTGTAATAGTTATAATTGTAGTATCTGCAATAAATAGCCCTGATGACGGAGACTGGACAACATTTAAAAAGGAATTGTTGCAATTATCCGAAAAGTTAAAACGATTTGTATAATCTTCGAGAATAAATAAACAACTTGAATTAAAGTAATCTGTAGTATCTGAGAAACAAGTTAATACCGGTTGAATAGTATCTAATAATAAAAGTGTAAAACTGCAGTTGGTTAAATTTCCTGAATTATCAGAAGCTGTAATTGTAATAAGAGTATCTGAATTAACTAAAGAACCAGGAAGAGGAAATTGACTTACAGAAGTGTTAGGATCACAGTTGTCAGAAAAAACAGTATTTAAAGTGTAATCATTTAGTATGAAATCACAATTAGAATCGTAATATTCTGTAATTGATGTTGGACATGATAATGAAGGACTAATAGAATCTAAAAAAGTTAAAGGAAAACTACAATTTGTAGAATTACCTGAAAAATCAGTGACAGTCATTGTAACGACACTGTCATTTGTAAGGGTGCTTCCTATCGAAGGGGTTTGAGTAATAATTGGATTAGCATCACAATTATCTGTAACACTTATTAATGAACTTAAATCTGTAACCACAAATTCACAACTAGAATTAAAATATTCACTCACATTTACAGGACAAGTCAATACTGGCTTTATGGTATCAATTAATGTAAGATTAAAAAAACAACTGGTAAAATTACCTGAACCATCTGTAACTGTCATTTTAATTATCGTGTCAGAGTTTACTAAAGAACCAACAGCAGGATCTTGAGTCAATGTAGGATTTGAATCACAATTATCTGAAATTAAAATTATGTGTGGAATGTAATTCGGTATTATATAATCACAGTTATTAGAATAATAATCCATAGTATCTGCTGGGCAAAGTACCATTGGATTAATAGTATCTATTAAAGTTACTATTGATGTACAATTATCACTTTCTCCATCAGGATCAGTTACAGTCAAAATAACGTTGTTATTTCCAATAGTAAAAGTATTGTTATTATCAACTGTGAAAGTTAAAACATCCATGTCTGGATCGGATGATCCGTTATCTAAACTAGTATAGGTAATTGATGCTGAACAAGAAGCATCTGCATATAAATTTAAATTTTTACATACTGCTATAGGAGGGCGATTACATGCAACGTCTACGCTATTATCTATTACATTAGGACTTGTTCCTATATACCCATTTTGATTAATCACTGCCCCATTACTACTATTTACTAAAACCGGTGTGGTTCCTAAAATTCCATCTATATCTGGGTCTTGATTTCCGGCCTCAACTACGTCTAAACATCCATCATTATCTGAATCCAAATCGTTATGATTGGCGATCCCATCAGTATCTGTGTCTAAATAACCCGAACAACTTAATGCAAGATTAAATGGAACTCTAAAATTTGATTGAACACTTGTACCTGTTAATTGTAAAGACGTTGTAGTAGTTGTAATAACCCATTGTTCTGATGTTGATATGCCTCCAGATCCATGAAATTTTAAAACGCCCCCGGTGTTAGATAAAATATTTAAATCATTATTTGGATCATAAATTGTGAAGTTACCCGTAGATGAAATAGAAAGAGTATCTGCTGAAGAGTAATTCCATATTGATCCAATTTGATGCTTTATAGTTACAGTCGCAGGTAAAGAAAAATTAAGGTTAGCTGTGGCATTATCTTCTAAACTTAAATCTCCGTTGCTGTATCCCAGTACACTACCAGAATTAGACATATTTACATTAATTATTTCACCAGAAATTTGATCGAAATAACTAGCAGTAGTTAGTATATTTCCAAATGAAGTGAAATCTAAGGTGTCACACAATAATCCTTCTTTAGTATCAAAAATACCGTCGTTATCAGCATCTAAATCACATTTATCAAATACTCCATCTCCATCAAAATCATTTCCATAAACAGTTACTTCAAAAGAGCATGTATCTGTGTTACCTGCAAGATCTGTAGCAACAAAGGTATTGGTTGTTATTCCTATTGGAAAAACACTACCAGGACCCAAACCTGAAATTTGAGAAATAGTTGCTGTTCCACAATTGTCAGCTGCAGAAGGAATAGTATAATTCACAATTGAATTACATGAAGTTTCACTACTAATAATTAAGGATGTGTTGTTTGGACAACTAGAAAATGTTGGTGATTCTAAATCAGTTAAAGTACAAAACTTCTGTTCGTTATATAAAGATCCAGTTGCGCCAGTCATCCCCCAATATACCAATGGGTCTCCAGAAAAAATATTATTGACAACATCTCCTGTGTAAGACAAGATCGGATTTAACATATTCACATAATAAAATAAAAACGTGTTGGTAGAAGCTATCCACTTAATTTTAACATTTCTCCAATTTCCATCTTCCAGATTTACTCCACCAGAAACTGAAGTATATGCTGCTAACTCATTAGAAGATCCATGGGTATAATCTCCGTTTTTATTAATAGAAACATGGTCATAAGAAGGATCATTTAAACCGTTGTCGTAAGTATCAATAAAAACAACTAGAGATGGTGAAACCCCACCCATACCCATTCCTTGTCCAGAAGTTCCAATATTGCTGTTAGTTGATTGAAATGCGAAAGCAGCACCATCAGCTCCAGCGTTATTATTACCTAAATACAATTTAAACTCTAGTGTAACATCGTTATTTAAATCAATTTTATTATTGTTCCAAACTGAACCTACTCTGTTTCCAGAATTAGGAGTCAACTGAAAACAATTACAATTTATATTACCATTTTCATCAGTAATATTATTATTCGAAGCGTCTCCATTAACAACAAAACTTGCATTCTGAGAATGAAGAATCAATGAACTAATTGACAGTACAATAAAAAATAAAAATTTCTTCAAAATATTTTACTCAGTATATTATGATTTACTAAAATGAGAACTTAACTCCAAAATTCCAAGTTCTTCCGAAACCAAAATAACCCTTGTTTTTAGTATAAAACTCAGCTTGATCAGGAGTATATAAATTCCCATCACCATCTAAGGTATTGGTGTTAAGCTCTGCTAAATATAAAGTATTAAATAGGTTATTTATGTTGAGTCGGAATGATAAATAATTATTATTAATTTTTTTCTTGTAGTAAACTCCTAACCTAGCAATTCCATAAATTGGTAATTTAGTCACCTGTCCTCCCTCCTGATAAAACTGATCTTCATAAATATTATAAGGTGCATATAATTGATCTGCTACATAGTAAGTAGCATTGATGGATAAATTTTTGATTGGTTTATATTTTAGAGTTAAGCTGTAAGTATTTTGAGCAGCGTCTCCAACCTTCAAACCTTTGGCATACAAGATTTTTACGGTATCTGAAGAATCCGTAGTAAAGTCCCCAAACAAGTCTAAGACTGTACTTTTTGAACTGATATTATCGGTATAGACCCAATCTCCAATGGAAACCATAGCTGAGAGAGCTATTTTTTTTGAAGGTTTAAAATTGAGTTCTGCTTCAACACCTCTGTGTGTTTGAGAAATACCATAAAAAAGATAAAAAACATCGTATCGAGGATTTACTTCTCCAGCATTAAAAGTTCTAAAATATTGCCTATCACTCCACTCTGTATAATAAGCGTTGACATCAAAATCTATAAACTTCTTGAAGTAACTGTAACCAATTTCAACTGCCTTTACTTTCTGATTCACTGCATTAGTATTAATATCATTTCTATAATTAAGGAAGATATTATTAAAAATAGGTTGTTTTGAGAAAAAGCCTGCATTAAAAAACAATCTCATATTTTTAGAAATATTGTAATTGAGTCCTGCTTTAAAAGTTCCTCCATTAAAAATCTGCCATTTGGTAGTTTGAAGAGTATCGCTATCTAAATAATTAAAATTATCTACCCTTTTAAAACCTTGGTTAGATAAAGAAAGTGAGGTGAAAACAGAGAATTTATCTGAAGAGTATTCTATTTGTGTAAATCCCCCAAGCCATTTAACAATTCCATCGTTATGAAACTGCAAAGTATTTGTTTCTAAATTAGAAGCACTAGATAGATGAGAATTTTCAGAAAAGGAACCAAACGAAGATCCAGATTCGTAGTTTATAAAATTTTCTGGATTGTTAACGTCCTTGGAAGAAAGATAAGTATTATTCCCAAGTAAATTTTCTACTTTACGATAGTGTTGTCCCACATAATATCTAGCATCTAAACCAGCGACAAAGCTTAATTTTTCATTAAAATTATGCTCAAATGTTGAAATTGCACCGTACCAGATATGCCTATTCATACTCGCAGTTCTTATCCAGCCGTCACCAACACCACTAGGATAATCCATGACGGTATCTTTTTGATCACTATATCCACCTAAAGCAGCAACATATTGACCTTGATTATATGCAACAATACTATCAAACATTATTTGGCCGTTGGTATCGTGGATACCAACTCCAAAACCCTGAAAAGAATCGTAACCATTCCAATCATCAACATTTTGATTTTGAAGGCCTCTTCCTCTAGCAGAAGTACCACCACCATTACCAACAGATACATAGGCAGCAGTTTTTAATTTTGTATAATTGGAAAAATTCCAAAAATGATTTATAAAAGCTTTTGGTTTATGGTAGAAATTCTTTTTCCAAGAAAAAACTTCACCATTTAACATGCCCCACCCTGGGTTAAATTTGATTCCTTTAGAAATTTTATCTATAGAGTCATTTGCTGGACATCTAAAAGTTGATAGAAAAATATCGTCATAAAAAACACTTACACTTCTTCTGTTATGCACTTGAGGGGCTCCAATAATTGTTGCTGAAACTCTATGTTTTTTATTGATGTTGTAAGTGGAAGATAAAAAATAGGAATAAGCATTGAAGTCTGTTCCTTGGATGTATCCATTTCCTTTATTATAAGTAAGTTGCATCGTTGCTGCAAATCCTCTTTCATTTAAGCCAGATGATAAAGAAGCAACATATTTTGTGTAACCATTGTTACCAATTGAAGTACTTACGTTTCCACCTTTTTTAAATTCAGCAGCATTTGTGAGTATATTAATCGTACCGCCAATTGCAGGAATGGCCAACTTTGAAGCTCCCAAACCTCTTTGAATTTGCATTTTATTTGTCACGTCTGCTAAACCAGCCCAATTGGACCAATATACCCAACCGGACTCCATATCATTTACTGGAACGCCATTGACCATTACTGCAATATTATTCTGTTCAAAACCTCTAACATTAATTCTAGAATCTCCAAAACCACCACCCTCTTTTGTAACATAAACTGAAGGAGTGTTTCTTAATATTTCAGGAAACTCTTGATTACCTAAATTATCTTGAATATATTGAGCAGAAATAGTGGTAGCTGCAACGGGTGTAACTCGCTCTTTAGCAATATCTGCAATCACTTCCATTTCAGACAAATTAATGTTATTTGAAATAAGTTTTATTGATGGGAGTTTGGTGATAGCACCTCGAACTTCAACCTCAATTTTTTTTTCTAAATAACCTATATAACTTACAGATAATATATACTTTCCAGCCTTTACATTGTCAATCTTAAATTCTCCATCAAAATTGGTAGTAGCCCCTAAATTATTGTAATTGATTCTTACAGTAGCTCCAATTAATGGTGATCCATCTTCCGAATCAAATACCTCCCCTTTTAAAACTGATGTCTGAGAAAAAAGGGAAGATGTTAAACTTAAAAAAGTTAAATAAAATAGAAGCTTATTCAAATTTAAATTTTATTAAATCTGAAAATTTCCGTGTTATATTTTACAAAATATAAACCACTATTTAATGACTCTATATTGATTGTATTTACACCTCTATTGATATATTTTGATAAAACAACTTTACCAGAAAAATCGAAAATATTTATTCTCACTGATTCTTGTGTTTCAATTTTTAAAAAACCATTCTCGATAGGATTTGGATATAATTTAAAAATCGAATTATTTTCTTCACTGATAGAAACAAATTCTGTTACATCTGAAGAACTTCTTGGAAGCAGTTTGTAAGCACCGTAACTAAAAGTGGTAACACCCACAACGTTATAAGCAGTGTTGAGAGTTGCTGTGTAAGTGTAAATTAAATCATCAACTGTTAAATCTCCAGAACCATCATTGATAATCCATTCCCCAAAACCAGGATTATCGTTGGTGCAAGTTGCATTAGAGACACTGACTAAACAACCTTCGAATTCTTCAGAATTTACAGCTGCAGTATTACAGTTATTGACTACAGCACTATTACCAGAAGAAATAACTTGAAGATTCGTTATGTTTTTTAACTCAGTAAGCTCATAATATTCAACGACTTCTGCATCAAAAATAATTGAATCACCTTCATTAAGTAAATAATCAAAAGAATAAACATAAATACCTGTCCAAGGTCCAGAACCACTAGCAATGTAAAAAGAACTATCGTCTCTTACAGCAGTAACAATTCCACCAGTATACACTTGAGAACCATCATAATTAGAAGCTCCATTTGTGTTAGAGTTAAATTGAATATCGTAAATAGAAACTGTATCTATTCCTGGTGGTGGTGGTGGTGGTGCAGAACCCTCTGTCATTAATATATTATCGATTTCCCAGGTACTACCTGAATTAGAAGAACCTATATATTCATAAGCTATATATGTTGTCGATGAAATATATGAAGATAGATCGACGTCGCCTGAAGGTGTCCAACTTCCCCAAGTTGTGTTGTCAACATCCCAAGTTGCTAAAGAAGTTATATCAGTCCATGTTCCTTGTGAAATTGGATTACTTGTTCCATCGTAATCAGTAGAAATATACAAAGTGAGAGCTGCGCCAGCCCACTTCATAATGGTCTCAAAAGATAACATAGGTTGAGTAGCAGAAGTAAGATCCACAGCTGGTGAAATTAACCAAGTGTTAGAAGGAACATTTTGACTGTTGCTATAATTGGTTATTTTAACAAAATCATCACCACCAAATGAGTCAACAAACCAATTGGTAGTATCAACTACAATTTGTGTTGACCAACCACCAGAGGTTAGACTTAAGTCATTAAAATTTTTATCAAGGTATTGTGCTGAAATAACATAATTAAAAAAAACTATGTTTATAAATAGGAATAATTTTTTCATTCTTTTATAATTTTTGGTTTAATGAATAATATTTACAAATATCCATCTATAATTTAATATTGTAAAACATAAAAAGATTTTTTTTTCATAACTTATTAATACTTTTAACAAAACCATAGTAAACTAAGATTAGTGAAAACAATTGATCCAAATATTGAAGACGCTCATACATTAGAGGGAGATTTTTACAGTTCTGAAAATTATTTTGATGAAAGTAAAATAAAAATATTTGAAAGATCTTGGCAATTGGTTTCCGATCTAACAGATCTTAAAACACCCAACTCCAAAAAACCAATTCAATTTTTAGAGCCCATAATTGACGAACCGTTAGTTATTGTTAAAAATAAAGACGAATCATTCTGTTGCCTATCAAATGTTTGTACTCATAGAGGTAATATTTTGGTTAACGAAAGTTGTAAATCAAACGATATTGTCTGTAAATATCACGGCAGAAGATTTAATAATTCAGGAGATTTCATATCAATGCCAGAATTTAAAGGAGTAAATAATTTCCCGTCAAAAAATGACAATCTTACAAAATTACCTATTGAAAAATGGAAGCAGTTTCTTTTTTCAGCTATAGATCCTGCTATAAATTTTGATGAAATAGTTAGATGCATGGAGAATCGTGTTGGTTGGATGCCCATTGAAAATTTTAAGTATGATCCAAAATCATCTAAAGATTATATTGTAAATGCAAATTGGGCATTGTATTGCGAAAACTTTTTAGAAGGATTTCATATTCCTTTTGTTCATGGAGGGTTAAATAAAACTTTAGATTATGAGAAATATAATACTGAAATTTCTGAATATTCTGTTTTACAAGTTGGTTACGCCGAAAAAAATAGCATTCACTTTGATTTACCAAAATCGTCTATTGACTATGGACAAAATATTGCTGCGTACTATTATTGGTTATTTCCTAATATGATGTTTAACTTCTACCCTTGGGGTCTTTCTATTAATATTGTAAAACCGATAAAAACTAATTTAACTAAAGTTGAATTTAGAAGCTACGTATGGGATCAGAAAAAAAGAAATTCAGGAGCTGGTTCCATTTTAGATAAAGTAGAGTTAGAAGACGAAGCAATTGTAGAAAATGTTCAAAAAGGAGTTCGTTCCAGATTTTACAAAAACGGTAGGTTTTCACCTAAAATGGAAAAAGGTGTTCATCACTTTCACAAACTTATTAGTAACTTTTTAGTTCTTTAACTTTGCTATTTTAATATTTCCATAGGCAAATATTAAAGTCATAATTGGACTAATTAGATTAAAAAAACAATAAGGAAGATAAATAAACGTAGAAATTCCTAATACACCTGCATGAGTTGCCCCGCAAGTATTCCATGGAATTAATGGAGATGTAACGGTAGCAGTGTCTTCGAGAGTTCTACTCAAGTTTTTTGGATCTAATTCATACTTTTTAAATGAACTGGCAAACATTCTACCAGGAACTACAATAGCTAAATACTGATCTGAGGCAGTTATGTTTAAAAACAAACAGGTTCCTGAAGTTGTTAAAAACAATGATTTTCTTGAATTTACAAACTTCATTAATGATTCAGTAATAATATTTAAAAAACCAGTTTTATCCATAACACCACCAAAACTCATAGCACATATTATTAGCCAGATAGTATTTAGCATTCCAGACATTCCAGAAGTTGAAATTAATTTATTGACTGCTAGGTTTTGAGTGTCAATATCAACATTTACTGTCATTGCTTTTATTATAGAAATATATGAGTTTTTAAAATATTGCCAAGAAGTATTAGACATTTCACCTGAAATTTCTTGAATTATATTTGGTTGAAAAATAACTCCATAGAGTCCTCCTAAAACTGCTCCCAACAATAACGCTGGAATTGCAGGTGTTTTTTTTATTATTAAAACAATTACTATTAAAGGAACAGTTAGAGACCAAAGGCTGATATTAAAACTATTTGACAAAGACGATTGCATAATAGCAACTTGACCAAGCTCACCACTTTTAAATTCGAGGTTAATACCAATTATTAAAAATATAATTAGTGTTATCGTAATTGAGGGAATGGTGGTCCACATCATGTATTTAATGTGAGATATTAAATCGGTTCCCGCCATTGCAGGTGCAAGATTTGTTGTATCCGATAAAGGAGACATTTTATCTCCAAAATAAGCGCCAGATATTATGGCACCTCCGATTAATCCATCATGAATACCAAGAGCATTTCCAATTCCCAACATCGCTATGCCGATAGTAGCTATTGTTGACCAACTGCTTCCAGTAGCGAGAGAAACAATAGAACAAATAATACATGCAGCAACTAGAAATATTGTAGGATTAAGTAATTCAAGTCCATAAAAAATCATTGATGGTACAATCCCACTCATCATCCAAGTTCCAGCAAGAGAACCAATCAATAGCAAAATAATCAGTGCTCCCATTGCAGATGAAATACTTTCCACAGCACCATCTAACATGTCTTTAAATTTAACTTTATAAAACACCCCTAAAACAGCAGCAACAGAGGCAGCAAATAATAAAGTCAACTGATTAGATCCAGAAATAGTATCGTCTCCAAAAATCCAAACATTAACAGATAGGAGAACTATTAAAAAGATAACAGGTATTAAAGCAATTAGTAAGCTTGGTTTTTTATTTATCATATTATGAGTCATTAAATTTAAAATAATTGAAGAATATTATTCGGATTATTTAAATTAATTTTCTTCTGTTTATTATAAAAGATGTATTAATTTTAATATAAATTATTCACCATGTTTAAAATATTTTTAAAATCTATATTGCCTATTTTTATAATTTTAATTCCATCTCTATTTTACAGTCAAGAAAAAAAAGATACTCGCCTACATATTAAAGGAAAAACTTTTAATTCGACAGGAAAAGTAAATGACGTAAGCATCAGAATAGTTCATGACAACGGAATTGTTGATACCATACTTTCTAAAGATGGAAAGTACAATTTACACTTAGAATTTAATCATAAAATATTACTTGAATTTGAATGCATGGACGAAAACCATTACACTAAAAGAATAGCATTTAATACAAGTATTCCTGATAAAATAAAAAAAATACCTTTTTTTGATTTAACAATTAATTTAGTTGAAAAAAGATTGTGGAATATAAAAGAGAACGATCTAGATGTGCTTGACTTACCTGTGGCTTATTTAAATTATGATTTCCAAAAAAAAATATGGTTTGACAAAAATGCTAAATACAGTAGAGTCATTAATAAAAAAATAAAGAGCTACGGAATTTATTAGATCAATTGCTCTAAGAATAGAAAAGTAAATGAAGTATTTAAAATTAATTATTTTATTAATAATTAAAATCCACTTTTTTGGACAAATTACTCCATCATTTACTGCTGACAACGTTAGTGGGTGCGCACCACTTATTGTCAACTTCACCAATACGTCAACCAACGCGATTAGCTACTCATGGGACTTTGATAATGGCACTACTTCAATTCTCAACAACCCTTCAGCAACTTATACAAATCCAGGATTTTACACTATTAAATTAATCGCGTTCAATGGACCAAATTCTGATTCTATAATTTTAGTAGACTATATCCATGTTTTAGATAAACCTAATTCTAGTTTTAGTTACAATGTAGTTGAAGATTGTGAAGCCAACAATCTCATTAATTTTTCTAACAATTCTACTGGAGGAATTACTTACTTGTGGGATTTTGGAAATGGAGACACCTCTCTTTTAGAAAACCCATCTTACAGTTACAGTTTCGCTGGTAATTTCCCAGTGACTCTAGTTGTTGAAAATGGTTTGGGTTGTATAGATGATTCAACTATCAATTCAATTTCTATATATCCAACCCCAATCATAAATGCTACAAGTGATACTTTATTAACATGCGACAGTTCTTACAATTTCACATTTTCTGGAACTTCAACCAATACAACTATTGCTTCTTGGGATTGGTCTTTTGGTGATGGTAATACAATTTCATCTAATCAACAAAGCACAAGTTATAGCTATTTAAATTCAGGCAATTTTAATCCTAGTGTGATTGCAACTTCTACAGATGGATGTAAAGATTCAGTGAATCTTAACACTATAAATATAGAAACTAAACCTTACTACACTTTAACTTCTGACATAAATCAAGGTTGTCCACCGTTAAGTGTAAATTTTAGTATTTCCCCCAATAATAATATTAGTACTGTAGCCTGGAACTTTGACGATGGTAACATTATAAATGCTGGAGCTGTTTCAAACAATATATATCTCAACAATGGTGTCTTTAATCCTAATGTATCTATCGAAAGCACCAACGGTTGTATTCAACAAATATCCATTTTAAACGCTGTAAATGTCTCAAATGGTCCCTCAGCTTCTTTTAGCATGACTAATATATCTGGATGTCCGCCATTAGACGTTCAATTTGATATTACTACCCAAACTAGTAATACTTTAAATATAGATTTTGGAGATGGAAACAATTCAAATTCATCAAATATTAATCATACCTATTTAGATAATGGAAGATTTTATCCTTCCGTTACCATAACCGATACAAATAATTGTCAAAACCTAATAAATTTAGATACCATTCTTTCTGGAATTTCTAACATCGACTTTACCGCTTCCAATACTGAAGGATGCGCGTCTTTGAAAGTTGATTTTGTAAGTTTGGCTGCTGATGCTGTAAATTTTTATTGGGATTTTGGAGACAGCACAAGTTCAACCGATCCTAATCCGGAACACATCTACGACTCTGTAGGTCTTTATACTGTTAGATTAGTTGCTAATGATATTAACAGCTGCTTTGATACGCTAATTAAAACAGACTTTATTAACGTTATAAAAGATGAAATTGAAGTATATTCAGTCGATACTATAAAAGCATGTTCACCATACATTTTTAATACTGATGTATATAATATAGGAGTTAATTTTTGGAACTGGGATTTCGGGGACGGCATCTTGGACTCAGGTTCCAATGTAAATCATCTTTACTCTGAATCTGGAAACTACAATGTTTCCTTATACACAGATGCTCCTAACGGTTGCCAATATGATTTATTGAATTTTGCATATTTAATAATTGACAGCATAGAAACAGATGTAAATCTAAACCTTAATACCGATTGCAGCATTGGAAGTGTTAATATCTTAAATAATTCTAGTGGAACTATTCAGCATCAATGGAATATGGGGGACGGTAGTGTGTATTATACTCCTAATGTTCAACACACTTACAATACTTCTCAATCTTATGTAATTACATATGAGTCTGTATCGACCATTGGTTGCCATACATCACAATATTATTCTGTAATTTTTGATTGTAATAACGATAATCCTGTTGTTATTCCTATGCCAACTCAGAACCCAATCAATGTCTTGACTGACCCTTCAAATGGTACTGCACTAAATCAAACTTGTGGGCCTCAAAGTGTAAACTTAAGTTCTCCTTTTTTAAGCGCATTTTCATGGTCTTGGGACTTTGGAGATGGACAAACATCAACTTTACAAAACCCCAACCATTACTATGCTAATTCCGGATCCTATAATCTAAAACATATTGGATATAATTTTGATGGTAGCTCGGATACTTTAATAATCAATAATTTCATAAATCAATATGATTTAAATGCTAATTTTTCCTTAACTAAGGATGAATATTGTAATTATAATTCTTACCATTTCAATAATAATAACTCTGGTATAACTTCTTGGGAATGGAAATTAGATACTAATACAATCTCGAATATTTCAAATGACAGCATCACACTTCAACTTAATGATTCTGTCAGTGTACTTAGCTTAAAAATCGCAGATCAATTTGGTTGCATTGCTGAATCTGAACAAAATATATTTCTTTACCATCCATTAGCTATCATTGAACAAGACACCTTTGCTTGTAATGGATCCAATCTTATCTTTAGCTGTTGTGTTAAAGAAGACCCCATACATTATTGGGATTTAGATGATGGTGGGAATTACACTCCAGATACAGCAATTGTACATCAATATCAGCAAACAGGTTGGTTCACTCCTGTTCTTACCCTAGATAACCCAGGATGTATTAGACAAGTTGTTTTGGATTCAATAGAAATTTATGAACCGGATGCTAGTTTTAGTCCAGTTTTTCAAAATCCTATTTGTAAAACAGACAGTTTATTTTTTACTGCCAATAATACTGAATATAGTTCTTATTCTTGGACAGGTGGTTCTGTTAGCAGCACGAATGATTCGGTTTGGATTCAACTCAACGAAAGTGGGTTGAAAGTAATTTCTTTATCAACAACTAATAAAGGCTGTTCTAATAGTTTTAGTTCAGACACAATATTAGTCAATGAAGCTTCAGCAAACTTTAGTTATAGTTTATTGAACAATTGTATTCCAATAGATGTTGTTTTTCAGGACTTATCCATAAATCCAGTAAGCTGGGAATGGGATTTAGATAACATATGGACAAGTGTCTTATCCAACCCCTCACAACAGTTTTCTAACTTTCCAACAGATAGTGTTAAGCTTACTATTACAGATATAAACGGTTGTAAGGATTCCATAAGTAAACCAATTGTAAATAATTTCAATGCGGAATTTATGGTTAGTGACACCTTGACTTGTGCGGGTACAATTTTAACTTTTAGCCCAATTAGTGAAGTAGTTAACACATGGGTTTGGGACTTTGGAGATGGGAATACATCAACAGATTCAGTACCTTCCCATTCCTACCAAAACCCTGGCTTATATAACATTCAATTAATTGCTTCTGACGGTCAAGGATGTACAGATACAGCTAATAAATTTAATTACATAGATGTGAAGCAGGTTATTGCTGATTTTAACTATGTTACTACTGGAAATTGTCCACCTGTTACTACCACTTTTACAGATTTAAGTTCTGGTGCAAACAATTATAATTGGGATTTTGGAGATAATCTCAACTCAGTTATACAAAATCCTGGACACGTCTATACAAACTCTGGATATTACGATGTATCTCTTGTAGCTAGTGATAACTTTGGATGTTCTGACACATTATCAATTAACAATTTAATTTATATTCCTGGTCCGATTTTAAATTTCACTATTGATCAATCATTTGGATGTGATTCTTTAAATATTTCTATTTCTGACAGTTCTACTAATACAGCAAATTACCTTTATAATTTTGGTGATGGTGCAACTTCAACCTTAAATTCTCCAAACCACTTATACAACACAGCTGGATCATTTCAAGTTACCTTAGTTGGAGAAGATGCTGCAGGTTGTCAATTGTCAATGACATCACCCAACATAATTACAGTTGATGTTTCACCAATAATTGATGTCATTCTGTCTGATAGTGATATTTGTCTTAATGCTACTATTTCAGTCATAAATAACAGCATTTACAATCAGTCAAATTTGTGGACTTTTGGCTCAGATACATACAATATTGCAGCACCAAATATTAGTGCCAATTTAGTAGATTCAAATAATTTGACATATATAGCTGGAAATTTTAACGCAACATGTTTTGACACTTCTGTAATAGAAATCATAACACATGATATCCCCGATGTTTCAATTATAAATCCTGGTATTTTATGCGAAAATCAAGGGTTATTACAATTAACTTCAACTAATGATTCTATTTTCAACATACTAACTTGGACGGGGTCTGCGATTGTTAATAGCTCTATTGGAATTATTGATCCGGGATTAATTATTGACTCTACAGTTGTTTATTTGCAAAACGACAGCATTTGTGCAAGTAATGATAGTTTAACAATTCTCGTAAAACAACCTGATGATCCATCAATTTTATCTAATGACACCGTATATTGTGAAGGATCATTGTTACAAACTCCTATTGTTCTTAATTCCGGAGGTTATTGGTACGGTACAAATATTGATTCAATAACTGGAATTATTCAAGGGCCATTAAATCAAGGTTCTTATTCCTATTTATACGTGTTAAATAATGCTGATAATTGTAAAGATTCTGCGGTTTTACAAATACAAATATTATCAAATAATGATGCTACAATATTAAGTCCCGGAGTGATTTGTGACAACATTGGAACTTTAGATTTAATTTCTTTGAATTCTGGAGGTGTCTGGTCAGGACCAAATATAAATTCAATAACGGGTTCTATTGATGTTAATAGTTTGGGATTTGGAAATTTTGAATTTAATTACTCAATTCCTGGAACTTGTCCTGATCAAGATACTTTGAATTTA
Source organism: Flavobacteriales bacterium (assembly GCA_029251405.1). Lineage (GTDB taxonomy): Bacteria > Bacteroidota > Bacteroidia > Flavobacteriales_D > Parvicellaceae > MED-G20. The sequence goes on along the minus strand of JAQXDK010000014.1, from coordinate 9,812 downwards.
GACATTTATGAGTTTATTCAAGCTCAAATAAACCCAAGTAATGATTTTTGTGAAGGTTTAGATTCCATTCTTTTTTCATCCAATACCAATATTGGCTATTGGTCTGGTTTATATACTTCAGATTCTACTTCAGGATGGTTCCTAACAGGTAATGTTCAAGACGGTGTTTATGAAATTTATTATAATATTTATGGGAATTGTCCTGACTCCGACTCTATTACAATAACCATACTTCCTAAACCTGAAATTGCTTTGAACTTCGGTACTAATATCACCTGCTTGGGATCTCAACTTAGCTTCATCAACTCATCTCCAAACATTGCTAGTGAAGATTTTTCATGGTATGTAAATGATAGCTTATACTACTTTAACTTCAATGAACCTTATTTTATTTTAGATACTGGTTTTTATGAAATAAAGGTTATTGCATCGAATCAATTAAACTGTTTGACTGAGTACACATTCCCTAATTTATTTCCTGTTTACGACACAACTGCTCTACCAAAGGCAAATGTTATAAGATCTACTGTTATTGAAAATCAAAATATTTATACTGAATGGAATTCTAATAGTAATTATTTAAACCCTTTATTTGAACATCATATTTACAGATCAGAAAATGGTGATAATTTTGAATTTATAGCGACAACTGATAGCTCAACCAAAAGTTATATTGACGAAAACGTAAATATTCAAAACACTCAATACGATTACATAATTATTAATAAAAATATTTGCGAAAGTTATTCCATGAATTCTAATGCTGGTAATTCTGTTTTATTAAATTACCAAAGGTTGGATAATTTCAGAACGAAATTAAACTGGAACTTTTATGAAGGTTGGTCTGTTTTGCCCAATAAATATGAAGTTCAAAAGTTAAACTCTAATGGCGTATGGGAATCCTTTTTAGATATCGATAATAGTGAAAATCAAATTATAATTAATGAATAATTATATTTAATTTAGTCGAGTTGAAAGTTAAAAAAAATTTAAGTCTAGTAAAACTCCTTACAGCATGTATTGTTCAAATATGCACTTCTGTCGGAAATTATGCTCAGAATAGTATTACTTACAATGATCAGTTTAACTCCTACAGAGTTGTAGCATTTCAAGACACAAACGAATTAGTATTCAGTACATCAAATGCGGTTACTGTTGAAAAACCTTATGCACTATACACTCCTACAGCATTCAGCCCAGACGGAGACGGTATAAATGATTATTTCAGCATCAGTGGACAAGGATTATTAGATGCGCAAGTTGAAGTTTATAATAGATGGGGACAAATGGTTTTTAAGAGCTATTCATTAGATCAAAAATGGGATGGATCTTTCAAAGGTAAACCTGTACCTACTGGTTCCTACACCTATAAAATTAAAACAACCAGTTATGGTGATAATCAGAAAATAGTGGGCAGTGGCATAGTAAGTCTGGTTAGGTAATTAATTAATATTATAAAATTGAAAAATAAATTTCTTTTATTATTGCTTGTATTAAGTTTGAACACTTTAAATAGTCAAGATCCACTATTTACTCAGTTTTTCTCAAATGCACTTCAACTAAACCCAGCAATGGCGGGAAGGGATTTAAGTCCTAGGCTGCACACGACTTACAGAAATCAGTGGCCTGAAATAAATAAAGGATTTGTAACTTATAATATTGAATATGATCAATTTTCTGACAAACTTCATGGAGGAATTGGTTTCCAGTTATTACATGACAGAACTGGAAATGGATCTTTAAATACCAGTTCATTTTCCTCAATCTATTCTTACCAGTTAGCAATCAGCAGAGAATGGACCGTTAATTTTGGAATTAAGGCTTCATTTGTACAAAAGAGTTTAAACTGGGGAGATGCTGTTTGGGGAGATCAAATTGATCCAGCTTTAGGTATTGTGAGACCAACTAATCAACCACAAGGCAATAACGCTATTTATGCCGATTTCAATTCTGGATTACTTTTATTTAACAAAAATTTATTTTTAGGTGTCTCTGTAGATCATCTCACCCGACCTAAAGAAACCTTTTTCTACAATGTTTACGGGAACAAATCTTCAAATAAAATCCCTATTAGGTCTTCTTTTCATGGAGGATATAAAATTCGTATTCTTCAAAACGGCTTATTTCATAAGGAACTATTTTTTTCACCTGAATTTGTTATCGATATTCAATCCAACTTAAAGCGTTATAATTTTGGAACTTACTTTGTTGATGGGATATTTGATCTTGGGTTTTGGTATAGACATACTAGATTTTTAGATGCAAACAATGAAAGATACTCTCCACAAGATGCCATTGTTATTGTTATTGGTGTAGAAAAAGATAATCTTAGATTTGGATATTCCTATGACTTTAACGTATCTAATTTGTCTACATCTTCATTAGGAGCTCACGAAATATCCTTTACTTTAGACTTACCTGAAAAAAGAAAGCACGATTCTAAATTCAGGGTGATTCAGTGTCCTCAATTTTAAAAATTAATTATGCAAATTAAAGTCGGAGATAAATTTCCGGATTTCAAACTTAACGATGAAAATTCAAATGAGTTTTCGTTGTATAAAAACAACAGTAAAAATTATTTAGTCCTGTATTTTTACCCCAAAGACGAAACACCTGGTTGTACTAAACAAGCTTGCTATTTTAAAGATTTTTACGAGGAATTTAAGATATTGAACTGTGAAATAATTGGGGTAAGTAGTGACGACGAAAAAAGTCATACAAGTTTTAAAACAAATTATAATTTGCCTTTTAAATTATTAAGCGATAAGAATTCAAAGCTTCGAAAAGAATTAAACTTACCAAAAGACTTCTTAGGTCTTTCCCCAGGTAGAATTACCTTTCTTTTAGATAATAACAACGAAGTACTATTTATACATAGATCATCCCTAAAAATGAGAAGTCACATAGATGAAGTTTTAAATTACTTCGAAAAAAAGAGAACGGCATAACTTTTGTTTAAAATAAAATATGAAAATCAACATTATAACAATAGTACTTTTAAGTTTATTCACCAGTGTGAATGCTCAACTTAGTAATGAGTTAATTTGGTCTACCGGAACATTTTATCCAAAAAACATTAATGGAGTTAACCCCATTTCTAGCGGAGACTATTATACTTCTTTAGAAAAAAACGATGGTAACATAGAAATTGTAAAGTATAGCTACCAAAAAAATAAAAAAATAGCTACTTTATTTTCGAATACAAACTTTGACAACTTTAAGTTTTCAGATTACCAAATTAGTAATGACGAAAATTGGCTTTTGCTTTCTAATTCTAAAGAGTCCATATATAGAAGGTCTTCAAAATCTTTTTACTATTTGTATAATATCAATAAAAAGACGCTACAATCTTTATCAGACACTTCTAAAGGGAAACAAAGACTAGCAAGTTTTTCACCTGATAATTCTAAAGTAGCCTTTGTAAGAGGCAATAATTTATATTTCAGTTATTTAGATAATTTGAAAGAAATTACAGTAACAACAAGTGGAACGTTTAATAAAATTATAAATGGTGCAACTGATTGGGTATACGAAGAAGAATTCTCTATACATAAAGGTTTTAATTGGTCACCAGACGGGTCAAAAATCGCTTATTATGTTTTTGACGAAGAAAATGTAAAACAATTTGAGATGGAAATGTATGGTAAGCTCTACCCTACTCAATACCAATTTAAATACCCAAAAGCTGGAGAAGAAAATTCTAAAGTTTCTATTAAAGTTTATGAACTTGATAATAAAAAACATCACCATTTTGATACAGGTCAGAATTCTGATATCTATATCCCTAGAATGATGTGGTCTAAAAGAAATAATGAACTTATTGTATTTAAAATGAATAGATTACAAAATAAATTAGAAATTTTAGCAGGAGATATTGGCGACAACAAGAATCCAATAAGTGAAATTAAAGTAAGAAATATTTATACGGAGAATAGTGAAACATATATTGACATTCACGACAACACTAACTTCATTAATGATGATCAATTTATATGGACCAGTGAGAAAGACGGTTTTAATCACATTTATCTTATTAATTATAAAGAAAACACTGAAGAACAATTGACCAAAGGAAATTGGGAAATCACTAACGTATATGGATATAGTAATAAAACAATCTACTTTCAAGCTGCAAAAAGTTCTGCTACCGACAGAGAGATCTATTCTTTAAATATTGTAAATAAAAAGCTTAAACTACTTTCTGAGAGCCCTGGAACAAATAGCGCTTCATTTAGTGCAAAATTCAATTATTTTATAAATACACATTCCAGTGCAAACAAACCTTTCACCATCTCATTATTTAACGAAAATGGTCAAAAAATTAAAGTGTTAGAAAACAACAAAGAGTTAATCGAAAAAATGAACGATTATAATTTAGTTGATAAGACATTTTTCACCATTGCTAACAAAGATGGTTTGGATTTAAATGCCTGGATAATGAAACCGCCTACAATAGACACAGTCAAAAAACATCCTTTATTAATGTTTGTTTATGGTGGCCCTGGAATAAATACCGTTAACAACAAATGGTCTTGGATGAATTATTTTTGGTTTCAACATTTAGTACAAAAAGGATTTGTTGTAGTTTCTGTAGATTCTAGAGGAACTGGTTACCGAGGCAAAGAATTTAAACATTCTACATATTTGGAGCTGGGGAAGTTAGAAACCGAAGATCAAATCTCTTCTGCTATTTATTTGGGAGAATTAAACTATATAGATAAAGAAAGAATAGGAATTTTTGGATGGAGTTATGGTGGGTATATGTCTTCACTGTGTATTACTAAAGGAGCAGAAGTTTTTAACTCGGCAATTGCCGTTGCTCCAGTCACTAATTGGAGATTTTATGACAATATTTATACAGAGAGATTTATGAGAACACCCAAAGATAATGGTGAAAATTATGATATAAACTCCCCAATTAATCATGTAGAAAGACTAAAAGGTAATTTTTTACTTATTCACGGGACTGCCGACGATAATGTGCACTTTCAAAACTCAATGGAAATGGTAAGCGAAATGGTTTCAAAAAATAAAGAATTTGATTTCTTTGCTTATCCTAATAAAAACCACGGTATATATGGGGGATATACCAGAGTTCATCTATACAACAAGATGACTAACTTTCTTACTGAACATCTATTGAAATGAGCAAATATTTAAAAATATCGCTTTTTATATTTTGCGCTTTTTCTTGTAAGTTGATATTTAGTCAAGAAAACAACAGCTCTATAAATTGGATAAGTTGGGATGAAATGATGCTTAAAAGAGTTAAAGATTCTATTAAAAAAAAAGTTTTTATTGACTTTTATACCCCATGGTGTGGTTGGTGTAAAAGAATGGACATGAGTACTTTTAAAGATCCACTACTAATCAACTACATAAAAAAAGAGTATTACACTGTTAAATTCAATGGAGAAACTAAAGACACTATTGTATTTAATAACCATCAATTTGTAAATTCAGATCCTAGTTACGTCAAAAAAAACCCAAATTCTAGAGGTAAAGCTCATTGGTTTGCACATTCGATATTAGAAGGTAAACTCTCTTACCCCAGTTATGTAATCTTAGATGAAAATTTAATAAGACTCGTGATTTATAACGGATACAAAAAAGCTGACGAGATGCTAGGGATATTGCTATTTTTTGGAGCAAATCAATATCAATATTACCACAATCATCTCAATGATCAGTGGTTAAAATCTAGAAAATAAAATTTTACTAATATATTTGATTTATGAAAAATTGTCTCATAGCATTTTTACTAATATGTTTTCAAACCGTTAAATCACAATCTAACAATTTAGTTTGGTATAATGACCTTAATAAAGCATTACCAGTTTCTATCAAAAATGACAAACCTTTGTTATTATTTTTTACAGGTAGCGACTGGTGTGGTTGGTGTATGAGACTAAAAAAAGAAGTTTTTAATTATCCTGAATTTAAAGAATGGACCGACTCAAATGTAGTGATGGTAGAATTAGATTTTCCTAGAAGAAAAAAATTAGACTCTATCATATTAAATCAAAATAGAGAATTAGCCCGCGTATTCGGTGTAAGTGGCTACCCTACTGTTTGGTTGGTTAAACCACAAATATTAGAATCAAGTAAAGTAAATTTTTTAAAATTAGGGAAATTAGGTTATGTGGCTGGTGGTCCAGAAAAATGGATTTCAGTAGCGCAAAAGTTTCTTAATCAAAACTAGATCGGCTATCTTTACTCAAAAAAAGATCTTAAATTGAAAATATATCGTTTCATACAAAACTATAAAGTAGAAATCCTTAAAGAAGCTTTTACTTTGGAAAGTGGTCTTAACTTTTTAGAAACTGCTAAAATTTCTTTTTTTGATATAAACAATAATTTAATTGAGACTAAAAAATATGGAGTTGTTCAACTTCAATTTATTTATGAGAAAATTCAAAAAAATGAACCTTTAGATTTATCTAGGTGTTACATAAAAAACTTTTCGCTTTCGGATTACAGAAAATCAAACGATTTACCTGCCAACAGTAAAATAGATTTATTAGATTTCACTGCTGTAGATTCCATATTTGAATCTGAAAAAGTAATTGACTTCTCGCTATCAAACTTTACAGGCTCAAAAGCAAACTTCTCTAATACCCATTTTGGTCTGGGAAATTTAAGTTTTCTAAAATCAGAATTTGGAGATTTCAAAGTGCTTTTTAAGGGTACTAGTTATAGCGAAGGAAACAATACTTTTCAATATGTTAAATTCAAAAATGGAAATGTAAACTTTGACAACTCAACATTTGAAAATGGGAATCTTAGTTTTGTAAATACCTATTTTGGAGATGGGAACTCCTCTTTCAAAAACATTCATTTTGGAAACGGAGACGTATCATTTGCATTTTCAACTTTCAATAAAGGAAATATAACTTTTGATAAATCTATTTTCAATGGAGACGAAGTTAGTTTTTCAAAAGTTGATTTCGGATCTGGAAAAGTAGATTTTAGAAGGGTTGTATTTGGTGATGGTAAAATAGATTTTGAAGAAATCAGTTTAGCTCCAAAAAATAAATTAGTTTTTAGAAGGGCGAATTTTGGGTCTTCTTCTGTAAGTTTTAACGAAGCACACTTAGAAGGTTGTTCTGTAGACTTTGAAGAAGCAGAATTCAAAAACGGAAAATTAAATTTCTTTAAGCTAACTGCTCAATCACTTTCGTTAAACCATTGCTTTTTGAATTGTAATATTGACATGAGAATTGACGACTGTCATACCATTGATCTTTCTCAATCGATTGTTCACAATATTATAGATTTAAATCCAGGACTAAGTAATATGAACATTTACGAGCTAAACTTGTCTGGAGTTAGAAACATGGGAGATATCTTCATTGCATGGGACGACAATCACGTATTAGATTTAATTTCTAACCAAAAAAAAACAACATTACACGAAAAAGCGGAACAATTTAGACTTTTGAAAGAGGAATTTAGAGATACTGGCAGATATTTAGACGAAGATGTTGCTTATGTATATTTTAAGAGGTACGAATTAAAAAGTGAATATGAATTTGCTAAGGAAAAAGGAATATTAGCTCTACTTCTTTTCATGCCAAATTTTATATTTCAAAGACTTGTTTTTGATAAAGTGGGATTATATGCCACAAATCCATTTCGTGTACTCTTAAGCATTGTTGTTGTTAACTTTATATTCTCTTTAATATACACTTTCTTCTACTCTGATATGAATGCACTTACTTGCATGGACAACAGCGTAGATCTTATAGATAAAATATTAGGAAACCTATATTTTAGTGCCATCACTTTTTTTACTGTTGGCTATGGAGACTGCTCTCCAGTTGGATTATTTAAACTGTTAGCACCTATTGAAGGTTTTGTGGGCGTGTTCCTTATGTCCTATTTCACAGTTGCATTTGTACGTAAAATTCTGAGGTAGAGCTCGCTTTTTACCTTTTTATTTACTACATTTGCAAAATTATTAATTATCCTTAATTTCTTTAAACATGAGCAAAACAGTCCAACTTATCATTGATGAAAACACATACGATTTACCAGTAGTAGAAGGATCAGAAAATGAAAAAGCTATTGACATTTCTAAACTCAGAGCCCAGACTGGATATGTAACACTAGATACAGGATATAAAAATACGGGTGCCACAACAAGTGGAATCACTTTTTTAGACGGAGAAAAGGGAATATTAAGATACAGAGGTTATCCAATTGAACAATTGGCCGAAAAAGCAGACTTTTTAGAAGTTTGTTTTTTGTTGATTTATGGAGAGTTGCCATCAAAAACAGAATTTGATTTGTTTAAAGACAACATAACTAAACACACTTTAGTTCATGAAGATATGAGGACATTTTTAGAAGCATATCCAACTAAAGCGCATCCAATGGGGATTTTATCTGCTTCATTATGTACGTTATCTACTTTTTACCCAGAGTCTCATGATGCAAACAGATCTAAAGAAGCTGTTGATTTAACTATTTTTAGATTATTAGCCAAATTACCAACACTTGCTGCTTGGGCTTACCAAAATGCAGTGGGTCACCCAGTGATGTATCCTAAAAATAAATACAATTATTGTGAGAATTTCTTACAAATGATGTTTGCAATGCCTGCTTTTGAGTATGAAACTGATCCAGTTATTGTAAATGCACTAAATAAATTACTAATTCTTCACGCAGACCACGAGCAAAACTGCTCTGCCTCTACCGTAAGAATCGTAGGTTCTTCTCAAGCAAATTTATATGCATCCATATCTGCAGGTGTTTCAGCTTTATGGGGGCCACTTCACGGCGGCGCCAATCAAGCAGTAATAGAAATGCTGGAAACAATAATGAATGATGGTGGCGGTTTAAAAAGATGGATCGACAAAGCTAAAGACAAAAATGATTCTTTTAGACTAATGGGTTTTGGACATAGAGTTTATAAAAACTTTGATCCTAGAGCTAAGATTATAAAAAAAGCTGCAGATGATGTTCTTGAAAAATTAGGAATTGTAGATCCTGTTTTGGACATCGCAAAAGAGTTAGAAGAAGTAGCACTAAACGATGATTATTTTAAATCAAGAGGCCTATACCCTAACGTTGATTTTTATTCTGGAATCATATACCGTGCATTAGGCATACCTACTGAAATGTTTACTGTTATGTTTGCCATGGGTAGACTTCCTGGATGGATAGCTCAATGGAAAGAAATGATGGAGGATAACCAACCAATTGGTAGGCCTAGACAAATATACACTGGCCATAACGAAAGAGATTATCAAAATATTGATAAGAGATAAAAAAAAGTCTAAGATATGTTATCCCAAGATATATTGCTATGTGATAAATCTTTAACACAAACACCGTCTTTAATAACTAGGACTTGAGGAGACTCGTGAATTACATTAAACTTAGAAGCGATTTCGTTGGAAATATCTCTGTGCTTAATTAAATCCAACAAAAAGCAACCTTCTATTTCCCTAGGTTCTTTCACAGATTCAATTCTATTTTTAGCCATCGAACTTATAGAACATCTCGTAGAATGTTTGAAGAGTAAAACCTTTTTATCGAAAGATGACTTGATTAAATGGTCTAAACCATTTTCGTTATTTAATTCTATCCAATTAAAAGAAGAAGATGAAAACCAACCCATGAAAGTTTTTTAAATAAGGGTGGAAGACGGGATTCGAACCCGCGACCCTCGGTACCACAAACCGATGCTCTAACCAACTGAGCTACATCCACCATTTATGCGGGCAAATATATATAATTAAAAATAATTTTAATTTATTTATCCTATAATAATCTAATACGATTTTTTATAATATATTGTGAAATTA
>JAQXDK010000035.1 GCA_029251405.1 Flavobacteriales bacterium | reverse complement strand
TAACATCAGCATGACATTCGTGACATTTGTTACATGATGTAAATCCAATAAGTGCTACTGCACTAAATAAAATTGCTATTTTTTTCATTTTTTGTTTTTTTATTTTGGGTTCTTATTTTCTAGTTTTTGGTTTGAAAAAAATCATTGAACCCTTTTATGATTTCCTTCAAATATTTTTTTTACAACGTTAATGATATTTTAACGTAAATATTTCTTCCTGCGTTAGGAATTTCATATGTTTTAAGACGAGATAAATGGTCTATATATTTAACATTTAATAAATTATTTACACCAAAAGAATAGTCAATTCTGTATTTATTAGAAATGGAACCAGTACAACCTAAATTAATCAGTTGATATGCAGAGCTTGGTGTTTCGTAAGGAGCAACATTATTTTGATCAAAAAAGTGAACATATTGGGCAGATAAACTTTCTAAATTAAGTTTATTTTCCCTTTTAAAATCTATCTTAATAATGTTGTTTAATCTGTTTTGAGGTATAAATGGAAGACTGTCTTGATTAGATAATAATGATAAATTACTCTCCAAATGTAACCAATGAGCAACATGTGGATGATAGTGAATTGCAATATCTCCTCCAGAAAAAACAGCATCAGTTTGTTTCATGTCAAATACAAATAGACCAGAATTGTCATCAACTTCAGGCTGATTATTATTGTTAAACCTTTGAATTTTATAAATATAATTATCGATTAGGTTTATGAAAGGATTTATGACAATCTCAAGATGTTCAAAGTGTGTGCCTAAATATAAATCAAGCTGATTAGCTCTTTCAGATTCAAAATTTCTATCTCCAATCAAATATTGCATTGTTGCGTGATGTACTCCGTCTGCAAGCAATTCAGAAATGTGTGGAGGTCTGAATCCTGTTGATGCATTTAATCTAGTTGTTAATTTTTTAGATGACCTTGAAATACCTGCAGAGTAGTTAACTCCACTAAATATTTTGTCAAAACCACCTATTACTTCTTTAGTTATTACACTTCGCTGATCATACCTCGCTCCAGCTTGAATATTCCATAAATTAAAAGTTCCTTTAATTAAAGAATATGCACCAAAGTCATTAAAGTTTGAATTAGGAACTAATATTTCTTCTGCTTTTTTTCCATTTGAATTAGTTTGTAACATTCCTTGAGAACCTGAAATTATTTCAAAATGTTTATTGAAATTATGTTTCCAACGAAGATTATAGGAAGTGTTTTGTAAAGTCATGTCAATACCTGGTGTGAAAAGTTTTTCTCCGTATTCTTTTAAATCATTTGAAGTGAATCCAAATCGGATTATAAATTCATCTTTCTTAAAATAAAATTTGTTTTCCCATTGAGCTAAATGATTAATTATTTTTTGAGCTGGAATTGTATAGTTTCTTGACTGATCTGAGGAAAGAAAACTAGATGCTTCCCAAACACTATCATGCGTATGTCCTGGAAGACCGTTCTGGAAATATAGAATTTGGTATCTAAAATTTGTAATCCAATTTTTTTTATTATAACCAATAGCAGTTTTAAACGAACCTCCAGTATTTTTGGAGTTGGCAACAAATTCTTTATTTGATGAGTTGAGGAATTGTGAATTACCAATAGCATAATTAGCCCTTGAAAAGTAGCCTCCATATACAGCAAATCGTAAATTATTTTTGGAGGTTTTGAAAGATATTTTGTTGACTGTAGCCATTGAGTTAGTCTCTAGCTTTGTGCTTGCTTTAATTTCTTGTTTATTCAAATTTGAATAGGGCTCATCCGCAAGGTAAATAACACCTCCTAATGCGTCAGCTCCATAAATTAGTGAACTTGGACCTTTTATAATTTCTACTCTTTCAATTCCTAGATTTAATACAGCAAACCCATGATCTGCTCCCCATTGTTGGTTTTCTAATCGAAGGCCATTTTGAGATGTAAGCACACGCATACCCGACAGTCCTCTTATGACTGGTTTAGCAATTCCATTACCGGTCGAAAAGTTATATACTCCAGCTATGTTACTCATTGCATCAACAAGATTAGTTTGCTCGATTTTATTCAAGTCAGTTATTTTTCTTGATTCTACAGGAAAGGCGCTATATCTTTGAAGTTTAGAGTCTGATGTAGAAACTATTATTTCATCCAAATGTACATGAGATGGTTCTAGACTAACAGTAATATTTTGCTGTGCATTTTCAAATTTTAATAGTTTACTATCAAATTCATCAGCAGAAATTTGTAATGTAATTTGAAAATCAATTGTATTCTCTAGTTGCCAGTAACCGTTGCTGTCTGCTGTTACACCATTTTGTAACTCTACACAATATATTTTAGCAAATGGAATTCCTATACCAGACTCAGAATCTAAAACTTTTCCATTTATAAATTGGGAATGTCCTGTGAAGACAGAAGCTAAAAAAAGTATTAAAAAATTTATTCTTTTACTCACGTAATTTTGTTCTTATGCAAATATATCAATAAACGCAACAATGTTGCATTTTGTCTATTTATTTAATCATTTAATAATAATTCCTTAATTGTATAGAAAGATGTATCCATTTAAATAGGAGGCAATAATAAGCCAAACGAAATAGGGTAAAATAAAAATTGAATAAAACCTAGTATCAACCTTGTAATAAAAAAACATAAATCCAATTAGACATGTTAGAATTAGAATAACTATTAATCCAATTAAAACATGATGAAAGCTAAAAAAAATAGGATTCCACGAAACATTTAAAATATATTGAAATGAGTAGAAAAATAATAGAAGTTTTTTATTAGAAGTTCTGTTCCAGATTATTGACATGTAAATAGAAAAACAAATCATAATTGAAGTCCAAGCTGCACCAAAAACCCATCCTTCTGGTTCCCAAGGTGCTCGAATTAAATTTGAATACCAATCAGAACTGCCTCCTTCACCAGAAAAAAAAACACCTAAGTACAATGCGGAAAAATTAAGAATTAAAAAAAAGAAGGTTCTTAAAATCATATGTTCCATCTAATTTACTTGGATTTTAAAATTCATTAATGATTTACCACAATTTTTCCTGAAAATTCCGACTTTGTATTTGTTTCTAGCAATTTAAAAAGATAAGTT
>JAQXDK010000021.1 GCA_029251405.1 Flavobacteriales bacterium | reverse complement strand
CAGGGATTTATAGTATTAAAGTTAATTCCGAAAGTGGGAAAACAAAAAGATTCAAAATTATTAATTTATAAAAGTTGTTAATTAAATATAAGTCTTCATAATGTTTTTAAAAGATATATCCTAAAAAAATATCCATAAATACAAGTTTTGTTTACAAAGGGAAAAAGATATTGTTGCTACTGAAGAAAGTAGTGACAATATCAAAAGCCCACCAGGACTTATAAAAAGCTAAAAACTACCCATTCAAAGCAACCACTTCCTTAATTTCAGGTAAGTGTGATTTTAGTAAATTTTCTACACCTCCCTTTAAAGTAGCAGTACTAGAAGGACAACCGCTACAAGAACCTTTTAAAATTACTGTAACTGCTCCACTCTCTTCGTTATAAGATTGGAAATGAATAGCACCACCATCCTGCTCTACAGCTGGTTGAACAAATTCATCAATTAAATCAACAATTTTTTGGTCCTTTTCCGTATTTATTTCAGGAGCTAAATTAGTAGTAGTTGGTTTTGAAGGTTCGCTGGAAGAATCCATCACTTTTTGTTTTGGAACTTGCTGAACAGCATTTTCATTTTCCATCAACCATTCCTTTATAAATTCTCTCATTTCTAAGGTAATATCGCTCCACTCTACCAAGTCATTTTTATAAACTGTAACAAAATTTTGAGCTATAAATACCCGAGTTACAAATGGGAAATTAAAAAGTGCTTCTGCAAAAGTGGAATGCCCTTTAGCTTCTTTAGATGATAAAAACTCTACTACTACCCCACTTTCTACCAGCATGTGGTCGGCCACATATTTCATGGTATTTGGATTAGGAGTCATTTCTGCATAAATAGTAACTGGTCTACTCATTTTATTTATTTTTAGCTAAATTACATAAACACATTTCAAATGAAACCACTGATTAAAGAAATTAATGGAAAAAGCCCGAAATTGGGTAAAGACTGTTACATCTCAGAAAATGCAACCATTATTGGAGAAGTAATTTGTGGAGAACGCTGTAGTTTTTGGTTTAACTCGGTTACGAGAGGTGACGTCCATTATATTAAAATGGGAAATGAGGTTAATATTCAAGACGGCGCCATTATTCACTGCACTTATAAAAAAAGCCCAACCGATATTGGAAATCAAGTAACCATTGGACACAATGCCATCGTTCACGGTTGTACTATTAAAGATCGAGTATTAATTGGAATGGGGGCAATAGTATTAGACCATTGTATTATAGAAAGTGACAGCATCATTGCCGCTGGTGCAGTACTTACTATGGGAACGCATGTAAAATCAGGAGAAATATATGCTGGTGTACCCGCTAAAAAAGTAAAAGAAGGTGATTTTAAAAATCAACTATTAGATCTTGCTAACAAATACGTTGAGTACGCTAGTTGGTATAAAAATTAAACTATTTGCACAGTTCTAGATTGATTATTTGAATTGTAAAATAAGTTTAGATGCCCGTCAAACTTTTTACTTTTCTCGGTAGTTAGAATTTCCACATTACCATTTTTAGAGAGCTGATTATTTAAAGAAGAATGCCTTTTCAAATAATCGACTAACTTTTGGGCAACCAGATCGCCCTGATCAAATAATCGAACTCCTTTAGGTAAATATTTTTCTATTGAATTTTTTAAAACTGGATAATGCGTACAAGCTAAAACAACGGTATCTATTCGTGGTTCTTTTTCAAGTAGCTCATTAATATATTTCCTAATATAATATTGGCCTCCAACTTCTTTAAAAGAATTATTTTCAACCAGAGGAACCCACATTGGACAACTTTGTTGAATAACATTTATTTTAGGGAAGAATTTTGAAATTTCAATTGGGTAACTATTGGAAACTACCGTACCAGCAGTTCCCATAATTCCAACATATCCTGATTTAGAAAAATGCCCTACTTCTTCTGTTGTTGGTCGAATAACACCCAATACTCTTTTATCTGGATATTTTGAAGGAAGAATATTTTGCTGAATGTTTCTTAAAGCTTTTGCTGACGATGTGTTACAAGCTAAAATTATAAGAGGACAGTTTTTTGAAAACAAATACTCCACAGCTTCTAAGGTGTATTGATTGATTACTTCGAAAGATCTGGTTCCATATGGTGCCCTTGCATTATCTCCTAAATACAAACAGTCGTGTTGGGGCATTAATTTTTGGATAGACTTTAATACGGTAAGACCACCATAGCCTGAATCAAATACACCAATTGGACCATTCATATATAAAAAAGGCTCTTGATAAAGAGCCCTTAAATTAGTTAGCTGTTATTCCCAGCTTTTTTCTTACTTTATCGCTAATATCGTCTCCACCTGCATGAAGTAAAGTAGTTCTTTCAAAAATATAAGAATAACCTTCTGCCTTAGCTAAGTCCTGAACAGCATTATTTACCTTTAGCATAATTGCTTGAAGTAGTTCTTGCTCTTTTTGCTGTAATTTGGTTTCTGCTTCATAAGCCTTTTTCTCATAATTTTGCTGGCGCTCCATTAAGTCAGCTTCTTTTCTTTGTCTAGATTCTGCAGACATTGTGGCTTTTTGTTGCTCGTAAGTTTGAGCAAATTCCATGATTAATTTTTGATACATTTCCAACTCCTTTGCAAGATCGTTTTTGTAGCTTTCCAGCTCTTGTCTAGCAGATTCGTAATCTGGCATTTCTTGTACTATGGCCTGCGAATTTACGTGGCCTAATTTTTGAGCATTGATACTAAATGAAGTAAGAATTGCTAGGGTAAATAAAATTGATTTTGCTGTGTTTTTCATTGTTTACTTTTTTAATTTTCTAATTATTGCATCACTCTTATCATACTTTGGATCTGCATACAAGATATTTGAATTTTTACTTTTATCGAGAACAAAACTATAATTATTATCCTTTGCTAAGGACTCTATAGCTTTGAATATTTTTCTTTGAATTGGTTGAATCAATTCTTTTCGTTTTTTAAACAAATCTCCTCCAACACCAAATTTTTTAGATTGGTAAGTTCTTAAATCTTGTTGGAGATTAGTAATCTCTAATTCTTTATCTTTTTTTATGTCTTCGGGTAGGATTAATTCATTTTTTCTTAACTCATTTACTTTTGACTCAATTTCATTCATTTTTTGATCCAATTCTTTTTGCCAATCTGCAGCTAAATCATCTATTTGTTTTTGAGCTTTTTGATAACTTTCCATCTGGTCTAAAATGTAATCAGAGTCCACAAAAGCAAACTTTTGCGCAACTGTCATTATAGACAAAACAGACATGATAACAGTAAAAACAAAAATCCTAAAAAAATTCATCTATTATAGTTCTCCAATATTCATGCCAATCGTAAAATGAAATTGCCCTCGGTAACCATTGGACTGTATTTGGGCATTATGATTCACTTCTCCTTGAGCACCAGGGTCTAAAGGATCGAAACCAAATCCATAATCTAAGCCCAACAATCCAAACATAGGAAGAAATATTCTAACTCCAACACCTGCTGATCTCTTGACCTTAAACGGATTGTATTTTTTATAATCATTCCAAGAATTTCCTCCTTCTAAGAAACTCAATAAATATATAGTTGCAGACGGATTTAAACTTACAGGATACCTTAATTCTAAGGTATATTTACTAATAAGTCTGTCACCTGTATTGGAAGATATGGTTTGTTCATCGTAACCTCTTAAAGCGATTATTTCTCTGCCATCTAAACTAAATCCTGAAAGACCACTTCCACCCAAATAAAATCTTTCAAATGGGGGAGCTCCTAAATTCTTGTTCCAACCGTTTAGTAGACCAAATCCTAGTCGGGCATTAACTACCAATTTTTTATTTTTTGAAATAGGTGTAAACCAAGATGAGGTGAATTTAAATTTATTGTACTGCAAAAACTTATATTTTTCTTGATCCGTTAATAGGCTATGGTCTTTGTAATTTTGAATTCTTGAATACGGATACACACTGGATTTTAAAGAAAGTGAAATCGAAGAACCGCTTCTTGGATAAAGAGGCTGGTCGATACTATTTCTAGAAATTTTCCAAAGTAAATAGGGATTGTTTACAAATCCGTCTGAAAAACTAAATACATTTCCGAAATTATTGAGTTTATAATGTTGGTAACCCGCTTCATAATAAACACTAAAATAATCATCGGGCCACTTCAGTCTTTTACCTAATCCAACAGAAACTCCCGTGATTTTTATAAATCTTCTAAAAGGATTTTCCGCCTTATTTCCCTCTGCATCAAGAGAATCTGTAATAAACTTCCTGTCGTAAGATTGCATAGAATGGTAAGCAGAAATTGTAAATGAGTTGGGTTTCTTTCCACCTAACCACGGCTCTGTAAATGACATATTGTAACTTTGGAAAAAATATCCACTAGACTGTGCTCTTATACTAAGTCTTTGGCCGTCTCCAGATGGCAAAGGGGACCAAGATCCTTTTTTAAATAACTTTCTTGCGGAAAAATTATTGAATGTAAGTCCCAAAGTACCTACTAAGGAATTGTTTCCCCAACCTCCAGAAAGTTCTATCTGGTCATTCGGACGTTCTTCAACTACATACTCTATATCTACGGTGCCATCAGTAGGATTTGGCATGGGATTTACACCTAACTTTTCAGGATCGAAATATCCATTCTGGGCCAATTGCCTCTGTGTACGTATAATAGCGTCTCTTGAAAATAAATCACCTGGATGGGTATATAAATCTCTTAAAATTACGTGATCACTGGTTTTGGTATTTCCCGTAACATTTACTTTCTTAATTCTAGCCTGTTTTCCTTCATAAATTTTGATTTCAAGATCGACAGAATCATTTTCGATTTTCTTTTCAATTGGAGTTACTTGGAAAAACAAATATCCGTCGTCCATGTATATGGAACTTATATCGGTTCCATTTGGATTCATAAATAGTTTTGTTTCTAAAGAAGTCTGATTATACAAGTCCCCCTTTTTAATTCCTAAAACGGTATCTAAAAGACCACTTGAATATTTTTCATTTCCGGACCAATTGATTTCTCTAATGAAATATTGATTCCCTTCTTCTATCTTCAGAAAAACGTTAATGGAGCTTTCATCAAAATCATAAATAGAATCCATTAAAATTCTCGCATCTCTATGTGCAATCTCGTTATATTTTTCTATAATACTGCTCTTATCCTGATCGAATAAAGAATATTGAAACTTAGATTTTTTATAGAATCTAAACCATTTTCTTTCTTTAGTCTCCTTCATTAATCTTTTAATCTTGTCGGCTGAAAGAGAAGAATTGCCCTGAATTACAATTTCGTTGATTTTGAATTTCTCTCCTTTATCTACCTCTATTTTAAGAATTTTACTGTTATTTAATAAAGTATCATTTTGGGTAGTAATGGAAGATTTTGCTTTTAAATACCCTTTTTCAATAAAATGATTTCTAGAAATATTTTTGACCTTCATCTTCAATGCTTCAGTAATAGTCTTACCACTGAAAAGATCTAAATCATCTCTTATTTGGTCTGCGTCTGATTTAGATATTCCACTAAAAGTATAGCGTGACATTCTTGGTCTTTCTTTTAGCTTAATTTTAAGAAAAATAGTATTTCCTTGTGTTTTTTCTTTAAGGATAGCCACTTCACTAAATAAACCTTGATCCCATAAATTAGAAATAGCTTTAGAAATTTTATCACTTGGTACGGCTATTTTTTCTCCTCTTTGAAGTCCTGATTTTTGAATAATCACTTCATGATCTATAAAAACAGCTCCTTCAATCGATATTCCACCGAGATTGTACTCTCTTGGTGAAAGTTTATAGTCTGTAAAATTAATTTGACTGTATCCAGAAAATGCAATTGCAAAATAGACAAATAAAAATCTAAAATATCTATACATTGTTATCTAATATTTGTTGAGAGGTTTTTCCAAATCTTCTTTCTCTTTTTTGATAATCAAAAATGGCTTTGTAGAAATTTTTCTTTTTAAAATCTGGCCACAAAATTTTGGTGAAATATAATTCTGTATAAGCTAGTTGCCACATTAAAAAATTACTCACTCTGTTTTCACCACTAGTTCGAATTAACAGCTCTGGATCTGGGTAATTAGCTGTACTTAAATAAGAACTTATTAAATCTTCATTTATTGCTTCACTTTTTAAATTTCCATCTACTACCTCTTTGGTCATTTTTTGAATAGCATGAGAAATTTCTCTTCTAGAACTGTAACTTAAGGCCAGGATAAGTGTGATTTTTTGATTGTCTTTTGTTTTTTTCTTGGCGTCTACTAATGCATTTTGGCATGACTTTGGTAAAATTTCTACATCTCCAATAGTTTCAAGCTTCACGCCTTTATTATTTAATTCATCAATTTCGTTATAAATTGATTGAACCAATAAATCCATTAATGCAGCTATTTCCTGCTGAGGCCTATTCCAATTCTCAGTGCTAAATGCATATAAAGTAAGGTATTGCACACCTATTTCTACAGCTGCGGTTAGTGCTTCTCTTACGGAATCGACTCCATTAGTATGTCCAAATATTCTTAACTCTCCCTTTTTTTGAGCCCACCTACCGTTGCCATCCATAATTATAGCTACGTGTTTTGGGATTCTGTTGGGATCTAGTTGAATATCTTTAATTGACATATTTTACGGGGCTATTTATTACCACTTGGGGCAAACAACGTCTTTAAAAAATTCATAAGTTAGAATAATACCATTCACTGAGTACCAGTCTTTATAAGCGGAATTGCCGCGCTGAAAGCCAGTATTGGCTCTAGATGGTATGTTGGGATAAGGAATGGATCTATCGCTAAGTTCCACTCTAAGTGGGTCATCCCAAGATGAAGGATCTGCATAAAGACCACTAACATCGTCTAAGTAATCGGTGAAAGTTTTTCTCATTGAATATTCAATACTAAATGACAAATGATGTGTAATATTCATTTTAATTCCTAAGCCAAAAGGTATTACAATTTGGTTCAATGCATAGGGTTTTGATTGTCCTTCGGTCATTAACGGTTGCAATTCAATCCATTCGTCACTATATTTTGTCTTAGGATTCATACGCATGTAATTTATTCCTATCAAAAAATAAGGAGAACCAAAATCAGGCTCGTCTGTGTGATTTTGACCTGGGTGAAAAGGGAAAAAATCGATTTCTAAGACAGGACCAAATTCAATAACATCTGATTTAAAACTAAGTTTTCTAAAAATTTGCTCGGGATTTCCAGATTGTCCATCAGCTGCTTTTAACTTGGTATACATTAGATGAAATCTTAAGGACATTCTTTCATTCCTAAAGTCGGTTTTATAAATAGCACCTAAAGATACTTCTTGTTGTGAAAAATGACTTTTATTAAGATCTCCTAAATAATAGCTTGCGCCACTAAAAAAACCAAATTCTTGAACTTGAGCACCTACATTGATTACTGAAGAAATAAATAAAAGAAAAATAAATTTTTTCATTCTTATAAAATTACCGCAAAATTACAAAAGAAAGTAGTCCAAATTATTAAAATTGGTTAATTTCTTGAGTCTTTACCCCAAAAAAGCTTATTTCTGACTGTTTTTAAGAAATTATGGTCCGGCAGCTCTATTAATTTAATACTAAAATCCGCTTTTTTAATAATAATTTCTTCATAATTCTTGAGACTAACCGACCTGCTATCCATAGTTACTAAAAAATAACTCTCTCTAGATTCTGCTTTTAATCTTATGGAAACGTTATCAGCTACCACCATTGGTCTTAAGTTAAGATTATGAGGAGCAATAGGCGTGATAACAAAATTATTTGATCCTGGAGTAATAATAGGACCGCCACAGGATAGAGAATACGCAGTAGACCCTGTTGGAGTAGCAATTATAAGTCCATCAGACCAGTAGGTATTCAAAAATTCTTCATCTAAAAAAGCATCAATTTTCAACATAGAAGAGGAATCTTTCTTGTGTAATGTAACTTCATTTAATGCAAAGTTAGAAACTGTATGCTTTAAAATATTTTTATTTTCAACATGAAGCAAAGAACGTTCATCAATTTTGTAGTTTTTATACTTTAAAGCCTTTACAACCAATAAGATATCATCCTGGTTGATATTAGCTAAAAAACCTAACCTTCCAGCATTAACTCCTAAAATAGGAATATTACTGTTTTTGATCATGGTGACAGTGTCTAGAAGTGTTCCATCTCCACCAAAACTTATTAATAAATCGATATCGCTTGAAATTATGTCAGACTCATCAAAAATTTTAATTGATGTATTATTTTGAAAAATATTGTAGTTCTTTAATCCTATATGAATAAATATTTTAGCATCTAGTTCTTCTACCAAAGACGTAATTAATCTATTAAGAAACTTTAAATTTATTTCAGATATTGATTTCCCATAAATAGCTATGTTATTCATATCAAATATTTAAATATTTCATGAGGTGTTCGTATCTTAATTGACCTTGACTATTAATTTCGTCGTCACTATAAATTTCTTCAACTGTATACTCATACCTAGAAAACGTTTGCAAAATTGCTCCTAATTTACCTTCACTTAATTTCAACGTCAATCTTAATTGATTATTCGCATCTAATGTTTCTGAATAAAGGCTTAGTATTTTAGAATCGTTAGTTTCAATTATCTGAGCAATTTGCGAAAGTTGATAATCAATATTATTTACCAAAAGTGTAATTATTGATCCGCTTGAATTAAAACCAGACTGCTGGCTAAAAAAATCTAACAACCTTCTGCCGCTTATTGAACCTTTATAATTTCTTTGATCGTCACATACAGGAACTACACTGAGTTTATACTTTGAAAGTAAAGAAACTACTTGGAAAAAATGAGATTTCTCAAAAACACAATGTTGGTTTCCAATAAAATTCAATTGAGAAATTGGCGCATTTAGATTGTTATGGTCGTAAACCATTTCATCGGAAAGCAAACCCACAAACTCCAGATTATCAACTACTGGAATATGGTTAAGTTTAAATTCATCCATCCAATTTAAAGCCTTATTAATTGACTCTTCAATTCTTACTGGTGGAATATCGTTTTGAATTAAATCTATTGCTTTCATTAAAAAATTAAAATGTAAAAATACAATTAAAGTTACGATTAAGATAAATTGTATTCTAATTTTGCACTTATGACATCATTAAGTGTAAATATCAACAAAATTGCAACATTAAGAAATGCAAGAGGTGGCTCTGTCCCAAGTGTAATAGAACATGCTAAAAACATTGAACATTTTGGAGCAATGGGTATTACAGTTCATCCTAGACCAGACCAGAGACACATTACCTACGATGATGTAAGAGATTTAAAAAAAAATATTTCAGTAGAATTAAATATTGAAGGGAATCCAAAGGAAAAGTCTTTTATTGATTTAGTTTTGGAGACAAGGCCTGATCAAGTAACTCTTGTCCCTGACGAAAGCGGACAACTAACTTCAGATCACGGTTGGGACACCATCAAAGAAAAAGATTTTTTAACTGATATTATTCAGATTTTTTCAAAATGCAAAATTAGAACATCCCTTTTCGTAGATCCAGAAATTAAATTTATAGAAGGCGCTAAAGAAATTGGAGCCAACAGAATAGAATTATATACTGAAAATTATGCTAGTAATTTTTCTATTGATCGAGATAAAGCAATAGCACCCTATGTAATAGCAGCTCAGAAAGCAAGTGAAATAAGTTTAGGAATCAATGCGGGACATGACTTGAATTTAGAAAACTTAACTTTTTTTTCAGCAAAAATTCCTAATCTTAGCGAAGTGTCTATCGGACATGCATTAATAGCAGATGCCTTAAATTTTGGAATGGAAAATACCGTAAATCTTTATCTAAGAGCTCTAAAATCATGAAATTAAACTTTACAAAAATTGGCGAAGGTAGTCCGCTATTAATTGCTCATGGATTGTTTGGTTCTTCAGATAATTGGAGAACATTGGGTAAACAATTTGCCAAAACCAATACTGTGTATTTAATTGATTTGAGAAATCATGGCAAGTCACCTCACAGTTTGGATATGAATTACGATTTTATGGCCTCTGACATTATGGAATTAATAATCGATGAAAAAATAAATAAACCGATTCTTCTTGGCCATTCAATGGGGGGTAAAGCTGCTTTAATGTTCCTCAAAAAATATCCAGACATTCTTGAGAAATTAATTGTTGCAGACATTGGCCTAAAAAAATACCCCATGCACCATGAACAAATTTTAATGGGATTGAACAACATAGATCTCAAGTCCATAAAAACAAGATCTGAAGCCCAAGAAGCATTAGGAATTTATGTAAAAGAAATTGGTGTCCAACAATTCTTGCTGAAGAATCTATTTTGGGTTGAAAAAGGAAAATTAGAGTGGCGAATGAATTTAAAAATCATAGAAAAAAATATTTTGAAAATACTGGAAGAAATAACTATTGAAAATTCAAAAACTCCAACTTTTTTTCTTAGAGGTGAAAAGTCCAACTACATTCCAGAAGAAGATTTTAAGAATATTCTAAATAAATTTCCTAACGGAAAAATTGCAACCATTAAAAAAGTTGGTCACTGGTTACATGCGGAAAATCCAGATGAATTTTTTAGATTAGTGACAGAATTCATGAACTAATTTACTTTTATGTTTCGGTGGTGATTACTTTACAAAGAACTTAAAGCTACATCTGTTACTATCCGAAACGCAATCTGCAATATATACACCAACATTCAATGCTTCTAAATCTATAACCAAATCTTTATTGATACTGTTGTTTTTAGAATAAATACAACGTCCTGTCAAATCATAAATGTTTATAGATGAAATTTTATTATCCTCATTTTTTATGAGTAATTCATTATTTAAAACGGTAAATTTAATTACTTTTTCAACGTTCATTTCCCTGGTACTCAGTGGTGAATCATTTATCGTAAAAGAAAGAGAAACAGGTAAGTGATCACTCATATAAAATAAAGCATTGGCAACTTCTGGAGTAACTTCACTGTTACTACCATTGTTAATTGACTGATTAAAGTGGTTGCCGTCCTGGCCTTCTGATACATATGAATTAGTTACGTATCCTATACCCAAAGAATTAGAGATAATGTCTGAAGAAGTAAATATAATATCAAATCGATCATCCATTCCACCATAAGCACCCCCTGCGTAGCCTCCGGTTGCTGACCGTGTACTTTGAGTATGAATTCCAGAATATGAATTGTTATTATGCCAATTTCCCATTTGACCAAGGGGGTCTACTAAATCTAAAGATTGTCCAAATAAAATTTCTTGACAAGCTGGTTCTAAATCGTAATAAAAGTTAAAATCACCTCCTACAAATAACTTTTCGGTACGGTTATTATTAGTCAAAAACTGCTTAAAAAGAACAGCCTCTTGCCTACGCAATTCTTCATTAGTCTGACTACTTCCAGCTTTTAAGTGAAGTGAATAAAAGTAAATTAAATTAGTATCTCCTTGCAGAGCTTGAGATTTACTGTACAAAACATATTCACTTATATCTCTTAAAGTTGTAGGTATCTGTTGCTGAGAAAACAATCCTAATTTATTTTGATCATAGAAAAGTAAATTATCAGTATCTGGTCCGTCAAAAAACAAGGCGCTTTGAAAATTATTAGCTCCTCCACTGTTTAAAGCAATATTTTTTATTAAGGCTCCTCCGTTAAAAGAAGTAAGTTCGTTTACAATAAAAATATCAGGCTGTATGTAATCTAAAACTTTAATTAAAGTGTCAATTCTGTCTTGTTGTGAAGAAGGGAAATTGAGTAGATTATAGTAGGTAACTTTTAAAGTTTCTTGAGAAGAAAAAAATAAAATACAGAAATTAAAACCTACTAAGAGAAGAATTCTCATGAAGTTTTTTTAACTAAAAACATGTAAACTGGGAAATGGTCACTATAACCACCTAAAAAATTAGATCCACCGTAAGTTCTGTAGGGATACCCTTTATAATTTCCTTTAGGATTTTTTAGAAATGATTTATTGTACACCACTGACTTATAAAAAGTAAAATCATCGTAGTTCTTTTCGTTATCAATTAAAGAGGGTGTTAAAATAAATTGATCAAACAAATTCCATTGGTCCCTGTAAGCCAACGTACCTATTCCTCTTTTATAATGTTCGTACATGGCATTGTACATTTGGTTATTATTTAATATAGTAGACCCTTTTGCTTTTAAAAAATCTTCAATACTGGGTGATATCGGGTCGTCATTAAAATCGCCCATAATAATAACCTTTGCTTTTTTATCTATTTGTTTTAAGGAGTCAACTATAGATTTAGACAGTTTAGCAGCTTCTACTCTTTTGGGTCTACTTCTAGCCTCTCCACCTCTTCTAGAAGGCCAATGAATAACAATAAAATGAATTTTTTCTCCCAATAATTCTCCAGAAACTACTAATTGATCTCTAGATCGAAACCTATCGTTTCCTGGAATCGAAAACTTAACAGACTTACTAGAAGTAACTTTAAAGTGTAACGGGTCGTATAGTAATGCACAGTCTATTCCTCTAGCATCTGGACCTTCATGGTGAACAATTTGATAGTTTTTATCTGCTATTGAAGATTGACTAACTAAATCTTCTAATACGAGTCTGTTCTCAATCTCACAAACTCCTATAATGCTTGCTCCTAACGGAGTTGTTTCTTTACCTAACGTGTCAATTACAAAAGCCATATTTTTTAGCTTATGAAGATATTTTTGAGAGGTGAATTTTTTAGCTCCTAGTGGAGTGAAATCTTCTTGAAGAATCTTATTAGTATCCGGATCTACTATTGTATCAAATAAGTTTTCAAGATTGTAGAAGGCAATACATTCTAAATTTAAATTTACGGATTGCTTATTTTGTCCTAGAATTACCTTGGTGAAGAGAATAAATGTTAATAAAATTAATCTATGTTTCAACTTAACTATATTTTTAAATTACTTTTGCGTAAAAGTAAACAACTTAATTCATTTTTGATACATTACATTAAATGATTGTAAATTATATTAACTCATTAATTTTCTGCGCATTAATTTTAATATCAGCTACAACGAGTGCTCAGACTGATTCCATTTTTGTAAAAGATACTTTAGATAATATTATACCTGTTTTTACAACCACTGTAGACTTACTTGAAAATGAACAACAATCTCAAGACATTAGCGGTCTGCTTCAATCTTCTAGAGACGTTTATGTAAACCAAGCTGGATTTAATTTTAGTGCAGCCAGGTATAGATTAAGAGGATATAGTTCAGAAAATACACGATTATTTTTCAATGGTATTCCTGTAAATGATCCGGAAAATGGATGGACAATTTGGAGCTACTGGGGAGGATTGAATGATGTAACTAGATATCCAGAAAACAGCTTTGGTATTTCAAACTCTGCTGCTAATTTTGGTAGCATAGGCGCTTATTCTTACATTTCTGCTCTTCCATCTGTTAAAAATACAGGAACTAGAGTTTCATATGCTGCCACCAACCGATCCTATAGAAACAGAGCCATGTATACTTATAATTCCGGATTAAATAATAAAGGATGGGGATTTTTAATAAGTGGTTCATCAAGATGGTCTGACGAAGGTTATGTTCCTGGGACCTATTACAGCGCGGGGAGTTATCTTCTATCTATAGAAAAGAAAATAAATAATAAACACACTGTTAATTTAATGGGTTTTGGCGCGCCAACAGTTCAAGGCCGACAAGGAATTGCAGTTCAGGAAACTTATGAACTTACGGGGGAAAATTTTTACAACCCCTATTGGGGATACCAAACTCAAAATGATGGAACTCAGAAAAAAAGAAATGCAAGAAGCAGAAATAACCACAAGCCTTACATAACTCTCGGTCATTATTGGAATATATCTGAAAAACTCAACATACAATCTAATTTTTATGCCATTACAGGAAGAACAGCAAATACCAATTTAAACTGGTTCAACGCCAACGATCCAAGACCAGATTATTATAAATATTTGCCTAGTTATTTTATAAATAATCAGGGAACTCTAGACGGAAGTCAAATAATTGAAAATCAACAAGAGTATAATAAAGTTTTAGAGGGTTGGCAAACAAACGATCCCAACACTACGCAATTAAACTGGGATTTATTATATAATGCAAACTATAATAATTTATATACACAAAACAACATAGGTGGAGAAGAAGGAAATTCTTATACAGCTAAAAGGTCTAAATATATAGTTGAGGAATACAGACTTGACCCTAGACATTATGGGTTTAACAGCTTTGGTAAATTAACCGTTAACGAAAACAGTGATCTAAATTTTGGCCTAAGCATTAGCAACTACAAAAGCAAAAACTTTAGACTTATGAACGATTTATTAGGTGGTGATTATTGGGTAGACATCGATCAATTTGCATTAAGAGACTTTGACGACCCTAATCAAGCACAAAATGACCTTCAAAATCCAAACAAAATAATTAAAGTTGGTGATATTTTTGGCTACAATTACGACATTCATGTAAATAAAAATGAAATCTTTAGCACGTATAGTTTTAATAAAAACAGAGTTGAATCCTTTTTTGGAATTAATTTTTCCACTACAACCTTTTGGAGAGAAGGAAAAATGCAAAACGGAAGATTTCCAGATAACTCATTAGGGAAATCCGAGAAACAAACGTTTTTAAACTACGGAGCCAAATTTGGTTTTTTATACAAAATTACTGGTAGACATCTACTTTCGATCAACGGAATGTATAAAACCGAAGCTCCTTATGTAAGAAATGCATATGTTTCTCCTAGAACAAGAGACCAGCTAGTTCCAAATTTAAGTTCTACTGAAATTATTTCTGGGGATATTAATTACAATGTACGATTACCATTCTTAAAAGCTAGACTAACCGGATTCTTTACCCAAATCAATAACCAAACTTGGGCCAGATCCTTTTACCACGATGAATACAGAACCTTTGTAAACTACATGATGACAAATGTAGACCAAACATTCATGGGTATAGAATTTGGATTTGAAAGTAATATTACATCTACCTTACAATTTACTGGGGCATTTACTGTGGGCGATTATTTATATAAATCACGACCAGTTGCGACTATAACAAGAGACAATTCTCAAGAAGTTATTGCTTTAGATAAGGTCATTTATCTTAAAAACTTTAAAATTGGCGGAATGCCGCAACAAGCTTCATCTTTAGGTTTAAAATACAACTCACCAAAATATTGGTATGCAGGAATTAACTTTAATTATTTTACTGATATCTATTTGTCTCCTAATCCCGACAGAAGGACTGCGGAAGCACTAGCCGGATATGGCGAAGAGTATCCTTATGTTAACGAGATTATAGACCAAACTAAATTAAAAAATGGGAATGCAATGAACTTATTTATCGGTAAGAGCTGGAAATTTTATAAAAACAATAGCTATTTAAGACTAGGTCTTAATGTTAACAATTTACTTGATAATACGAAGTTCAAAACTGGAGGTTTTGAGCAACTTAGATACGATGCCTCCAATATTCAGCGGTTCCCCAATAAGTACGGTTACATGTATGGAAGAACCTATTTTTTAATGCTTAGTTATTTATATTAAATGAAAAATTTCACCCAAACTTTAATTATTTTTTCAGCAGTTTATTTATTTTATTCTTGTAATAAAACCTACGATAACCCACCAGTTAATGAAGTTCCGATTGGAAATGTCATTTCTATTGGCGACCTTAAAGATGAATACCCAGGTAACGCTATAACAATTGATAGCAACTATACTATTTTTGGAAATATTACTAGTGAAGAAACAAATGGTAATTTTTACAAAGAAGTTTTTATCCAAGATATAAGTGGTGCTATTAAGCTTAAGCTAAAAGCTTCAGGAGGACTTTATATAGGAGACAGTGTAAGAATAAACGTTCAAGGATTGACTATGAGTGACTATGGGGAACTTATTCAACTTGATAATGTTGATGTAGATCAACAAGTAGTGAAAATAGCCACTGAAAAATTCATTACACCCTACGAAGCAACAATTAGCCAATTAAGCCTAAGTGAAGATCAAAGTAGACTAGTTAAATTAAATAATGTAGAGTTTTCTGAGTTGGGCATGACTTATGCTGATGCAGTTAATCTATCAACGGGTTCTAGAACACTATCTGATTGTAATGGAAATATTATGTCTGTTAGAACTAGTGGTTATGCCAACTTCGCCGATGACACACTTCCTTCAGGAAATGGTTCAATAACAGGGATTTTCACAATTTACAACTCTGAAAAGCAGTTTGTTATTAGGGATATAAACGAAGTAACTATGGATTCCAGTCGATGTAATGCTGGTGGAGGTGGATCTGGTGGTGGTGGTGACTATCTTTACAAGGATTTTGACGATGGTTCTCTAACATCCGGAGGGTGGAAAACCTTTTGGAGTGGTACGAATCCAAACATTGGTGAATGGGAAATGCTATTTGGAACTATTGCAAAAGCAAGTAATTACTCCAATAGTACTAATTATGCTTGCGAAAGTTGGCTTGTTTCTCCCAATTTTGATTTAAGTAGTGCTACTAATCCATATTTAATTTTTGATAACGTAACTCGATACAACGGTGCACAATTAGAACTGTATATATCCTCCAATTACGATGGCGTAAGTAATCCTGATATTCAAGGAACTTGGTTTAATTTAACTTCTTACGTTCCTAACTGGGACACCGATAACTTTGATTGGGATTTAGTGTCTAGCGGGAATACTGATTTAACTGGATTTATTTCACCTTCAGTAGCAATTGCTTATAAATATATAGGAAGTAATTCTGACGGTGCTACCTGGGAAGTAGACAATATTATAGTTACAGAATAAGTTATTTTTAATAATTCATGAGAATTTTTTCTGGATCTTTTCCACCAAAAACTAATTCTTCAGGATTTTCTAATACCTCTTTTACTTTAACTAAAAAACCAACACTGTCTTTTCCATCGATAATTCTATGGTCGTAAGACAAAGCAACATACATTATTGGTCTAATTTCTACCTTACCATTCACTGCAACTGGACGTTGTACAATATTATGCATTCCTAATATTGCAGACTGTGGTGGGTTGATAATGGGGGTGCTTAACATGGAACCAAAAACACCACCATTTGTTATGGTAAATGTTCCACCTGTAATTTCTTCAATAGCTATTTTCCCATCTCTAGCTTTGATAGCTAATTCTTTAATTTTAGATTCTATTTGTAGTAAATTCATCTCCTCAGCATTTCTTAAAACAGGAACCATCAAACCTTTTGGAGTACTTACAGCAATACCAATATCATTGAAATTGTAAGAAATCATATGATCACCATCTATCATAGAGTTTACAGTAGGAAATTCTTTTAAAGCAAGTGTACAGGCATGTGTAAAAAAGGACATAAATCCCAAACCAACCTTATATTTCTCTTTGAAAGCTTCTTTATATTTAGCTCTTAAATCCATTATTGGTTTCATATCTACTTCATTAAAAGTAGTAAGCATGGCTGTTTCGTTCTTTACAGTAACTAGTCTGGATGCTATTTTTCTTCGGAGCATACTTAACTTTCTGACTTCGCTCTTTCTATTTCCTTCTTCTGGAAGACTGGCCAATAATTGTAGAATATCTTGTTTCGTTATTCTTCCTCCTTTTCCAGTTCCTTCAATTTGCTCGACTTGTATATTGTTTTCATTAATTATTTTCTTTGCTGCAACACTTGGGTGACCTGTAGCATAAGTTTTTTCATTAGTTTCAGAAGCAGTTGGGCCAGGATTTGGAGCAGCAGTTTTTGGCTTACTTTCTTCGTTTGAAGATCCTCCTTCTGGTTTAGCTGCAGAAGTGTCTATTAAACAGACCACTTGTCCCACTGCAACAACGTCACCAACCTCAGCTTTAAGTGAAATAACGCCTGATTGTTCCGCAGGAAGCTCTAAAGTCGCTTTATCTGAATCAACTTCTGCAATAGTCTGATCTTTCTCTACATAGTCTCCATCTTCAACCATCCATTCAGCTATTTCAACTTCTGATATTGATTCTCCCGGTGATGGTACTTTCATTTCTAATACTGACATAATTTTTATTTTTTACAATAGGACATTACATTATTTATAATTTCTTGATGGCGAATTTCATGAACCTTTGGTGATCCAGAAGCAGGACTTCCCGATTCATTTCTTGAAAAACATATAATATTGGAAAACTTCCATTTCCTTAACATATAAGACCAAGGGCCCATATTTTCAGGTTCTTCTTGCGCCCAGATGTGCTTGGAATCTCCATATTTTTTAAGAATTAGTTTCAACTGATGCTCTGGAAATGGATACAGCTGTTCCAGTCTTATAAAAGCTATATTTTCAGAACTATTTTTCTCGTATTCCTCTAATAAATCGTAATAAAACTTACCGGAACAAAACACAACTGTATCGATTGCAGATTCTGTTGCCAGAGGATCGTCAATAACTTCCTGGAAAGTACCCTTTGACATCGATTCAATAGATGAAACAGCTCTTGGATATCTTAATAATTTTTTAGGAGTGAAAACTATCAGTGGTTTTCTAAAATCTCTTTTCATCTGCCTTCTTAACAAGTGAAAATAATTGGATGGATTGGTACAGTTGGCAACTTGAAAATTATCTTCTGCACACAACTGCAAAAATCTTTCTATCCTTGCTGATGAGTGCTCTGACCCCATTCCTTCATAACCATGAGGAAGCAACATGACCAAACCATTTGGAGTACCCCATTTATCTTCAGCAGCACTTAAAAATTGATCAATAATAATTTGGGCACCATTGAAAAAATCTCCAAACTGAGCTTCCCAAATTGTTAATCCTTTTGGAGTGTTAAAAGCATATCCATAATCAAAACCTAAAACAGCATATTCCGAAAGAAGAGAATTATAAATTTCAAATTTACCTTGTTCTGCTTTTAACAGATTTAAAGGAATTACTTCTTCCTCATCATCTTCAGTTTTTACCACTGCATGTCTATGTGAAAAAGTTCCTCTTTCTACATCTTGTCCAGAAATTCTAACAGAAAAACCTTCATCAAGCAAAGAGGCATAGGCTAAAAGTTCTCCCATTGCCCAATCTAATTCATCTGATTCAATCATTTTAAGACGATCATCAAATAACTTTATAATCTTTCTAAAATATTTTTTTCCTTCAGGAAGATAGTTTAGTTTTTTAGCCAACTCTAACAACCTTTTTTTAGACACTGATGTGTCTGGAGAGTGCTTAAAATCATCAGCGTTTGACTTTCTGAAACCTGTCCAAACTTCTTCTAAAAAATTGGTAATTTTTGCTTTTTCGATTTGCTTGGCGTCGTCCAATCTCTCTTGAAGCATATCGTCAAACTGTTTTTCCATCTGATTACCCTCCTCTTCACTGACTACTTTTTCATCTATCAATCTTTTAAGGTATATTTCTCTTGGGTTGGGGTGATTAGCGATGAGTTTATAAAGTTTTGGTTGTGTGAATTTAGGTTCATCTCCCTCATTATGTCCGTATTTTCTATAACACAAAAGATCTACAAATACATCTCTATTATACTCTTGTCTGTATCTTAAAGCAATATCTAAGGTTTGAACAACGGCCTCAATATCATCTCCATTAACGTGGAATACTGGGCATAGTGTTGTCTTAGCAACGTCTGTGCAATAAGTGCTGGACCTTGCATCTAAATAATTAGTAGTGAAACCCACTTGATTGTTAATTACAATATGTAAAGTTCCTCCAGTTCTATAACCATCTAGTTGAGACATTTGTATTACTTCATAAACAATCCCTTGGCCTGCAACTGCAGCATCTCCATGAATTAAAATCGGTAAAATCTTTTTTTCATCACCATCCAATTCATGATCAATTTTAGATCTTGTGATTCCTTCAACAACTGGGTCGACAGCTTCTAAATGTGAAGGGTTGGGAGATAAAGTAATTTTAACATTGTTTCCATTATCGGTCTGTATTTCTGAAGTAATTCCAAGGTGGTATTTTACATCACCATCAAATAAAACTTCATCATCATATTCCTTTCCAACAAATTCACTGAATATTTTATCATATGTTTTATTAAAAATATTGGCAAGAACATTTAAACGACCTCTGTGGGCCATCCCTACAACAAATTCTTTAAGACCTAAGTTAGATCCATTTTCTATTAAGACGTCTAAAGCAGGAATTAATGATTCTGCACCTTCAATTGAAAATCTTTTTTGACCAACAAACTTTTTTTGAAGAAACTGTTCGAAAACTGTTGCCTGGTTTAATTTGTGAAGAATGTGCTTTTTTTGATCCTTGGAAAATTGAGGTCTATTTTTAAGCTCAATATTTTTTCTTATCCATTCTACTCTATCAGGATGACGAATATATTGGTATTCAATTCCTATTGACTGGCAATACGTTTGTTCTAAATGAATAATTATTTCATTTAATGTACAAGGTTCTAATCCAACTTGATCGCTTGCCTGAAAAACAGTTAGCAAATCTGTTTCTTCTAATCCGAAATTAGTAATATTTAGACTTGGCTGGTATTTTCTTCTCTCTCTTACAGGGTTTGTTTGGGTAAATAAGTGACCTCGAGATCTGTAGGAATTAATAAGGTTTATTACTCGAAATTCTTTTTGAACATTGACGGGAATAACATCAACCTCTTCAAAGTTAATTCTAGAAAATTCGTAGCCGTCAAAAAAGTTTCTCCAGCTTGGCTCAACTAGTCTTTTATCTACTAAATACTTTTGATGAAGTTCATCAACATAGTCGATATCGATACCATTTAAAAAAGAAAATTGATCTAATGCCATTACACTAACAAATATGCAAAATAAAAATGTTTATTAATAGTCAAAAAGAAGATTCTTTTTAGAGAATTTTCACCAAAAAAAATCTATTATATTGTTAAATTCTACAATTCATTACTGAACAAATTTCAATCCAATTCTTCTAATGCTTAATTTAGTATTATGAAAGTTTTGATTACTGGTGGATCTGGACTTTTGGGATCCTCTTTAACCCAAAAGTTATTGTCTGAAAATATTGAGGTTGTTCACTTAACCAGAGAAAAGAACTCTAAAAATGATGTTAAAAATTATTTATGGAATTGGGGAAAGAATGAAATAGATGAAAGATGTTTCAATGGAATTACTCATATCATTCATTTAGCTGGTGCTGGTATAGCTGAAAAAGCCTGGACTCAAAAAAGGAAAAATACTATCGTAAAAAGTAGAGTCTTGACAGCAAGACTCCTGCATTCTAAAATTGAATCACTTAATATAGACCTTAAAGCATTTATATCAGCTTCTGCAGTAGGTTTCTATGGAGCTCAAGTTTCAGAAAAAGAATTTAATGAGTCGGATGTTTCCTATGAAGATTTTATGGGTAATTGCTGTAAACAATGGGAAAATGCTGCTGATTTATTTATTCCAATATCTCGAGTTGTTAAATTAAGACTAGGTGTTATACTGGATAAAGATTTTGGTGCACTTCCAAGAATAGCAAGAATGATTAAAAACAGAATTGGATCTCCACTTGGTACAGGTAACCAATACATGCCGTGGATTCATATAGACGATGCAGTTGAGATCTTTTACAAAGCAATCCGGAACAACGAATATTCTGGTGTTTATAATGCTGTTTCAACTGAAAACATTACCAATTCAATACTGACCAAAAGTGTAGGCAGAGTATTAAATCGTAAAATATGGCTTCCCAATGTCCCTAGTTTTATATTGAGATTTTTGTATGGTGAAATGTCTGATACTATTTTAAAAGGCGTTAAAGTATCTAATAAAAAAATTAAAAATTTGGGATTTAAATTTAAATACAATAAAATAGACGAGGCTCTTAAATATATTTACAGTTAGATTTCTCTACTCATTAGCGCTACTGCAAAAGCTTTAATTTGTTGCTTTTTATCTTCTGAAATATTAATGTTGTTTACGCAATAAATAGCTTTTTCAAAATATTGATTTTTAGTGTGTTCTGCTAATTCTAGAACACCGTATTTGTTATAAAAGTTTTTGATTTTTTTGACTTTTAAATTTTTATCTATCTCATCATCTTCTAGAACTTGAATAATTGAGACTTTATCTTCTTTAGAAGATTTTTTCAATAACTCGATTAATAAGATTGTTTTCTTTTTTTCTAAAATATCTCCACCCACTTGCTTACCAAATTCTTCTTTCAAAGGGTAAACATCTAAAATATCATCATGAATCTGAAATGCAGTACCTAAATTCAAACCAAAATCATAAAGTAGATTGGCATCTTTTGGCCCCGCCTCACCTACTAAAGCACCTATTTTTAAACCACAAGCAACCAATACAGATGTTTTGAGTTGTATCATGTTAATATACTCATCTAAAGAAATATTTTCTTTACTTTCAAATTCCATATCCAAAGATTGACCTTCACAAACTTCAACTGAAGTTTGTTGAAACAATTGGTGTATTTCGGTCGATTGACTTTTGGAGTTGGCCAACAACTTATTAACCAAAGCATATAATAAGTCTCCTGAAAGTATTGCTTGATTCACGTTCCATTTTTGATGAACCGAAGGTTGACTTCTTCTAAGAGGAGCTCCATCCATAATATCATCATGAATTAAAGTGAAATTATGGAAAAGTTCTACAGCAATAGATTCCTTCAGAGCAAGTTCAGGATTGCCGCAAAATAGATCTGCTGCAAGCAATGTCAGCGAGGATCTAAACCTTTTACCACCTAACTCGACAATATACTTGATCGGCTCATAAATTGACATAGGTGGCAACTCATCACAAAACTTATCAAGCTCTCTATCGATAATATTTTTATAATTTACGAGCACTATATTTTAACTAATTAGGCTCATTAAATAATTACCATACCCACTCTTTAGTAATGGAATAGCTAATTCTTTTAATTTCTCTTTGTCTATAAATCCATTTGAGTAGGCCACAGCCTCTATACAACCCACTCCAAAACCCTGCCTTTCTTCAATGGTTTGCACAAAGTTTGATGCTTGAATTAAAGATCTAAATGTTCCAGTATCTAACCAAGCAGTTCCTCTTGGGAGTGTTTTAACCTTCAAAGCTCCAGATTCTAGATAAACTTTGTTTACATCTGTTATCTCATACTCACCTCTTGGACTTGGCTTTAAATTTTCTGCAATTTTAATTACATTATTATCATAGAAATAAAGACCAGGTACAGCGTAATTAGATTTTGGAGCTAATGGTTTTTCTTCAATTGATATTGCTTTATGATTATCATCAAATTCTACAACTCCGTATCTTTCAGGGTCATTTACTCTATATGCAAAAATATAACCACCGTCAGGGTCGGTAGAACTTTCAAGTTTCTTGCCCATGCCAGAACCATAGAAAATATTATCTCCTAATATTAAAGCAACTTTATCTTTTCCGATAAAATTTTTTCCTATTACAAATGCTTGGGCTAAACCATTAGGTTCAGGTTGTATTTGATATTCAAATCTGCAGCCGAGTTTACTTCCATCACCAAGTAAATGTTTAAAAAGCGGCTGATCGTGTGGAGTAGTTATAAATAATATTTCTCTAATCCCAGCATGCATTAATGTTGATAACGGGTAATAAATCATTGGCTTATTGTATACGGGCATCAACTGCTTACTTACAGCTAAAGTCAATGGATGTAGCCTAGTACCCGAGCCACCTGCTAAAATGATTCCTTTCATAAAATTATAATTTGTCTAACTCAATATCAGAATCATCATAAAGATAATCTTCTGAGTTTTTAAAGTTCTTTGTTAAAACATTTTTTTCTAGACTTAGAAGTAAAGAAGGTAGCAATATTAAATTGGTAAGCATAGCTACAAAAAGAGTTAGAGAAACCAAAACTCCTAATGCTTGTGTTCCTCCAAATTCTGAAGCAGTAAACATTGAGAAACCAAAAAATAATATAATAGACGTATAGATCATGCTAACTCCTGTTTCCTTGATAGATATTTCAACAGCATCAGTGATACTTTTAGTTTTAAGTTCCTGACGGTACTTTGCTAAAAAATGAATAGTATCATCAATTGAGATACCAAATGCAATACTAAAAACTAATATAGTTGAGGGTTTTATAGCAATACCAAAATAACCCATTAATGCAGAAGTAAATATTAAAGGAATCAAATTAGGAAAAAGAGAAACCAGTACCATTTTAAAAGATTTGAATAAAAAAGACATTAAAAGGGCAATGACAAAAATTGCCAAAATTAAACTGGTAAACAAGTTCTTTACCATGTAAGTGGTTCCTTTAGTGTACAAAACACCAGAGCCAGTTATTACTGGGCTTACCTTGAGTTTTCTAACAGCATTTTCCGTAGCTGAAATGAATTTTTCTAAACCGTAAGAATTCTTAATACTAGAAAAAGTTTCTGGAAACGAATTCAATTGTTCTAAATCTCCATTTGATAGATCTTGGTTGACGTTAAATTTAATACGATTATTTTGGGAATAAAGATTATAATAATCTTTATTCTCTTTGCATTTTAATATTGCGAATTGTTCTGGATTGACAATACGGTCTATTCTTTGATTTATTCTAATAATTAAACTATCCATTGAAGATGTACCAATATCAGAAATTTGAAGAGTAATTCTTGTAGTCGTGTGTGTAGAATCCAAGAAACTACCAACAAAACCGTTAGCATTATCTTTTTGTTGATTCATAAAGGTGTTTTTAAAATATTTTGAATTAATAATTCTAGAAAAATAACGTTGGTCTTTAGCCTTACTAAAATCTAAATCATACTTAGATTCTTTACCGTTTGCATAAGACTGTGATATAAATTTCATAGCATCAACCATAGAAAGTGAAGTAGATAAATATTTCTCTTCTTTTAAAGATTCTTGCAACTTCTGAATTCTAGAGATATTTGAAAAGTTTTTATAAACTGTATCCTGGAAGGAAAGGACAATTTCAAATGGAAGTACTCCATTGAGTTCTTTTTCAAAATAACGTAAATCTTTTATTATTTGACTATTTTTTGGAAGATCGTCTGTGAAGTTTCCTGTAGTATGCATCAAACTTATTCCATAACCGCCAAGAATTAACAGAAAAAATGTAGTTATATAAACTTGTTTTCTGTAATATTTAGAAAACTTAATTAAGCTAGATACAAAGTTATACATCCACTTTCTGTCTAAATGTTTAGTGTGTTTTTCTTTAGGTTTGCTCAGAAAACTGTAGATTATTGGCACAAGGCAAATGCTAAGAATAAACATGCACATAATGTTGATAAATGAAACTATTCCAAATTCAACCATCATTTTTGAACTTGTAAATACAAATGTTCCAAAACCAAGAGCGGTAGTAGCATTGGTGAGAAATGTTGCATTACCAACTTTCTGGATAATTAACTCTAAAGATTTAATTTTATTATTATTAATTCTGAATTCTTGTTGGTATTTATTAATCAAATAAATACAATTTGGTATTCCGATGACTATAACAAGTGGAGGTATTAGGGCCATCAATGCAGTTAATTCATAACCAAAAAGACCTATGACTCCAACTGACCAAACTACACCAATCATCACCACTATTAGGGATATAATGACAACCTTAAAAGATCTAAAGAAAATTAATAAAAGTATAGATGTTACTAGAATTGCTAAACAAACAAATAGAGTTAGCTCATCTTTTATAACCTTCATCATGAATGCTCGGATATACGGCAGACCGGAAAACTTCCAGTTTTCAAAATGATGGTTATAGGAATTAGCAATATTGTGAATGTCTGAGACTAGATTCCCTCGAAGTTTTGAATTGAATATTTCCTTATTAAGGAAAAACATCATCATGTGTAAATCGCTAGATTTTTTATAAATTATATTCTCGTAAAATTTTAAAGAATTAATTACATTTTTCACACTATCAATATGCGATTGACTTGCTGGATAGTGTTCAATTATTTCTAATAAGTCAAACCTTTGCTTTTCTTTATTTTTAACAACATTGTAAAGATGACCTTCTGAAAATACAGAATCAACAACTTTTTTGTAATAACTAGTGTCTTCATTGGTGATAAGAACTTTTACATTTTGGATGCTGTCTGCTAGTTCTAACCAAGCATTAAATTTATCTTTTTTATAAAAATCTGGTTCATTTGTAGCGATAACCAACATCAAGCCATCTTGACCAAAGTTGGATTTAAAATCTTCATAAGCTACATATACGGGATCGTTAGAAGGTAGAAGTTTATTTAACTCGTATTGTAATTTTAATTGTTTTGAGAAATAACCAAAAAATATTGTAAGAAATATTATGGCTACAATAATTAAAATTCTATTACCAAGTATTAGTTTGGAAATATTCTTCCACATTTAAAAATAAATTTTCTACTAAGTTATCAATTAATAAAGAAGTATATGATTATTAGAATAAAGGATTTTGCTAATTTTAATCAACGAGATGAAAAGAAAAGAAATTTTTGCATTATTTAAGTACTTCACAATAAGAAAAACTTTAAATTTTTTTAAATTATACTCAAGTTTTTTAATCTCTAAAACTTTAAAATCTTCACATATATCAGGAATGCCGCTGGCATTGAGTATAGAACCTACTACAGCCTGCAACTTGGGTTGTCCAGAATGCCCAAGTGGATTAAAAAAATTTACAAGAAAAACTGGAAATCTGACAACCTCTTTGAATAAGAAAATTATTGATGAACTAAAACATAATTTATCCTATATAAATTATTATTTCCAAGGAGAACCTTATATTAATCCAAATTTTTTTGAATTTATTTCGTACGCAAACTCAAAAAAGATATTTTGCTCAACATCCACAAATGGACATTTTTTAAACGATAGTAATTGCGAAAAAACTATAAAATCTGGACTTAAAAGATTAATTATTTCAGTTGACGGAAACGATCAAAAAACCTATGAAGAGTATAGAAAAAATGGTGAGTATGAAAAGGTTATAAAGGGAACTATAAATATTTTAAAATGGAAAAAAAAATTAAACAGTCAATTTCCGCATGTTATATTTCAATTTTTAGTAGTCAAAACAAATGAACATCTTGTCAATGAAATGAAAGAATTAACAGCGAGTTTAGGAGTCGACGAACTGAGAATAAAAACAGCACAATTTTATAATTTTAAAAATGGAAATAAACTAATGCCAGAAAATGAAAAATACAACAGATATGTTAAAACAAAAAGTGGAGAATATAAATTAAAAAATAAAATGTTCAACCACTGTTGGCGTATGTGGAGTAGCGCGGTTATTACCGTAAATGGCGAATTAGTACCATGCTGTTTTGATAAAGATGCTAATTATAAGATGGGAAATATTAAAGAAACAAGCTTTGAAAAGGTATGGAGAAGTAAAGAATATAATGCATTCAGAAATCAAATATTATTAGATAGAAGTCAAATTGAAATTTGTAAAAATTGTTCTGAAGGAACAAAAGTATGGGCATAAAAAAAGCCCTTTGTAGGGCTTTTAATAAGTTCAATAAACTTGATTTCTAATGGTCGTGACCTTCGTGCTCTTCAGCAGCTTCTTCCATAGTAGAATCAGCAACAGCTTCTTCCATAGTAGAATCAGCAGCAGCTTCTTCCATAGTAGAGTCAGCAACAACCTCTTCTACAACTTCTTCAACTGGTGCAACTTCTTCAACTGGTTCAGCAACTGGAGCTTGATCAGTAGATGCTCCGCAAGAAAACATAATAGCTGCAAGTGGTAAAATCCATAATTTTTTCATAATAGATGATTTTTTAATTTATAATTAGCAAATGATGTTGCAAAACTGTATATATTTTTAGTAAAATCCTAATTATCAATGATAAAAGTAGTTTTGACTAAAAATTAGACTTTCATAATGTCAACTTCTTTTAAAGAAACAAATTCATCTACTTTGTCCGAAAATGAATCAGTTAATTTCTGAATTTGGATTTCAGAATCTTTAACCGCATCTTCACTTAATCCTTCGTCTTTTAAACTTCTAACCATTTCGTTAGCATCTTTTCTCTGAGATCTTATACTAACTTTTGCATGTTCACCTTCTGATTTTGCTTTTTTAACCAAATCTTTTCTTCTTTCTTCAGTTAAAACTGGAACAGAAATTAAAATGACTTCTCCATTATTTTGTGGATTTAGACCAAGGTTTGCGTTGATCACAGCTTTTGTGATTTCATCAAGCATCGCTTTTTCCCAAGGTTGAATCGTTAATGTCCTTGAGTCTAAAGTACTTACATTTGCTATTTGAGACAATGGTGTTAAAGACCCATAATAATCAACTTTAACACTATCCAACATAGAAGGATTAGCTCTACCTGCTCTAATCTTTCCAAGTTCAACATTTAAATGGGCAAGAGATTTCTCCATTGCTTCTTTAGCGTCTTCTAATATTAAGTTAATTTCTTCCATTGAAATTTATTTAAACAGTTACTAAAGTTCCTACCTTATTGCCTAAGATAAC
This sequence comes from Flavobacteriales bacterium, assembly GCA_029251405.1. Classification (GTDB taxonomy): domain Bacteria; phylum Bacteroidota; class Bacteroidia; order Flavobacteriales_D; family Parvicellaceae; genus MED-G20. The sequence goes on along the minus strand of JAQXDK010000021.1, from coordinate 47,806 downwards.
CTTTTTAAGATTTCCAGGAATATTCATATCAAAAACTACAACAGGAATATTATTTTCTTTACATAAAGTAAAAGCTGTCATATCCATAATCTTTAGTTTGTTTTCGTAGGCTTTATCAAAACTTAAAGTATCATATTTTTGAGCTGATGGATTTTTTTCAGGATCTGAATCATAAACACCGTCGACTCTAGTTCCTTTTAAAATAACATCGCAATCAATTTCTACAGCTCTTAGAGATGCTGCAGAATCGGTTGTAAAAAAAGGATTACCTGTTCCTGATCCAAAAATAACTACTCTACCTTTTTCTAAATGTCGAACTGCTTTTCTTTTAATGTAAGGTTCAGCAATCTGCTTCATATCAATAGCTGATTGAAGTCTGGTATACAAACCTATTGTTTCTAGTGCAGATTGAAGTGCCATACTATTAATCATTGTAGCTAACATCCCCATATAATCTCCTTGAGTTCTATCCATGCCTCCTTTTTCAGCTTGAACTCCTCTAAAGATATTACCACCACCTATTACAATACCTACCTCTACTTTTAAGTCCACTATTTCTTTGATATCTTGGGCATATTGCATTAATCTTTTGTTATCAATTCCAAACTGTTTATCACCCATTAGGGCTTCTCCACTAAGTTTTAATAAAATCCTTTTATACTTCATATATTAAAATTTAAGACAAAAAAAAGAGAGCTAAAAGCTCTCTAAATATAATCAACAATATTAAATCGAAAGAGAATATCTCTTAAAATCTGTCACCTTGAGGTTAGGATTAGTTTCTTTAAGAAACTGAGCTACTGTCTTCTTGTTGTCTCTGATAAATGCTTGGTTCACTAGAGTAGTCTCTTTGAAAAATTTATTTAATCTTCCTTTAGCAATTTTTTCAGCCATTTCAGCAGGTTTCCCTTCTTGAATAGCCAATTCTTTACCAACTTCTAATTCTCTATCTATAACATCTTGTGTTACTGATTCTTGATCTAAAGCAATTGGATTCATTGCAGCAACTTGCATAGCAACTTGTTTACCTACTTCTTCTTCGTCTTCAGTTAATCCAACAATGGTAGCAATTTGGTTTCCTGGGTGATTGTAAGCAATCACTCTATTGGCAGAAATTTTTTCAAAAGCTGAAATTTCAATTTTTTCACCAATTACACCACTTTGTTCTATAATTTTTTCAGAAACGCTTAATTCAGTGTCTAAATATTTTTGTCCTAAAAAGTTTTCTAAGTTTGAGGCGTTGGTCTCAATAGCAAGATCTACTAAGGAATTTGCTAAAACTCCAAAATCATTATTTTTTGCAACAAAATCTGTCTCACAATTTAAGCATAAAAGGTATCCATTATCTTTTTCAGATTTAGCAACTACCAGTCCTTCACTAGCATCTCTATCACCTCTTTTAGCTGCAATTTTCTGACCTTTTTTTCTCAAAAAATCAATTGCTGAATCCATATTTCCATTAGATTCAGTAAGAGCTTTTTTGCAGTCCATCATACCTGCACCTGTTTTTTTTCTTAGCTCGTTTACTTCTTTAGCTGTAATACCCATTTTTATTTTAGAATTAAGATTTAACTTCTTCTTTAGTAACTTGATTTTCTTCAGTTTTAGCAGACTCACTAGCTGTTTTTTCCTGAGCAATTTTTTCTTTAGTTTGTTTTCTTTCACCTAAACCTTCCTTGATGGAATCGCAAAGGTTAGAAACTACTAAATCGATTGATTTCGTTGCATCATCATTGGAAGGTATAATAAAATCAATTCCTTCTGGACTAGAATTAGTATCTACCATTGCAAAAATTGGAATATTTAAATTCCTAGCTTCAGCTAAAGCAATATGTTCCTTTTTAACATCAACTATAAAAATTGCAGCTGGCAATCTATTCATATCTGAAATAGAACCAAAAATTTTATCAATTTTTTCTCTTTTTCTAGTTAACTGCAATCTTTCTCTTTTAGACATCGTGTCAGCAGTACCATCTTTCATCATCTTATCGATGGAAGTCATTTTTTTGATGGTTTTTCTAGTAGTTTTAAAGTTGGTTAATAATCCACCCGGCCATCTTTCAGTTATTGAAGGCATATTTACCTCTGCAACTTTATTAGACATGATTTCTTTAGCCTGCTTTTTGGTAGCAACAAATAGAATTTTTCTTCCAGATTTAGCAATTTGTTTCATTGCATTAGAAGCTTCTTCTAGTTTGATTAAAGTTTTGTTTAAATCAATTACATGAATCCCCTTCTTCTCATCGAAAATATAAGGAGACATACTTGGATTCCATTTCCTTTTTAAATGTCCGAAATGAACTCCGGCATTTAACATTTGTTCAAAAGTTACTTTTGTCATATTTGTTTACTTTCTTGTTACTGTTTTATCAGCAGGCGTACAGTAGCATTTATTTGATCTGTAGGCCTTAGATACTAAACCATGTGCCCTGGCACATTAATTATTAAAATTATCTTTTACTAAACTGGAATTTTTTTCTGGCTTTAGGTTGTCCTGGTTTCTTTCTTTCAACCATTCTTGGGTCTCTAGTCATGAGACCTTCTGCTTTAAGTAGTGGTTTGAAATCTGCATTTATTTCCACTAGCGCCCTTGAAATTGCCAATCTTATAGCTTCAACTTGACCAGTAGAACCACCACCATTAACATTAATAGTAGCATCGTATTTGCCTTTTGTTCCTGTTAATTCAAAAGGTTGAAAAACTTTATACTGCAATACATCTGTAGTGAAGTAGTCTTTATGATCTCTTTTATTAATTGTTATTTTACCTTTTCCACTTTTTAGGTAAATTCTAGCTACTGAAGATTTTCTTCTTCCTAATTTGTTAATTATGGACATTAAATATTAATTAAGTTCTACTTTTATTGGTTTTTGCGCTTCTTTGTCGTGATTTTCCCCAACAAAAACATGGAGATTTGTAAATAATTTTCTTCCCAATCTATTTTTTGGTAACATTCCTTTTACCGCTTTTTCTACTAATCTTTCTGGGAATTTTCTTAATAATGAGGCAGCATTGATGGATCTTTGTCCTCCTGGATAACCAGTGTGCCTGATGTATTCTTTATTTTCCCACTTGTTTCCAGAAAGTGTGACTTTTTCTGCATTAATAACAATAACATTATCACCACAATCAACATGTGGGGTGAAATCTACTTTATGTTTTCCTCTTATAAGACCAGCAATTTTACTAGCTATTCTTCCTAGTGGTTGACCTTCGGCATCGATTAATAACCACTCCTTATTTACTGTTTCTCTGTTAGCTGAAACTGTTCTGTAACTTAAATGACTCACTTTTATAATGTTATTTAATTAATGGGCTGCGAAGATATGATATAATTTTGATACTCACAATTGATAATGATTTTTTTAAAAATCAAATCTCAAATAACATTTAATTTGGTCCCTACTTTTATAAAAGCATTGATTGCCTTATCTAAATCTTCTTTCGAATGAGCTGCTGAAATTTGAGTTCTAATTCTCGCCTTTCCCTTTGGCACCACTGGATAGAAAAAACCAACTGCATATACCCCTTCATCTAGAAGTAAATCAGCAAACTTTTGAGATAGCGATGCTTCGTACAGCATAATTGGAACAATTGGAGAATCACCTAGCTTTACATCAAATCCAGCATTAATAATTTTATTTTTAAAATATTTAGTATTTTCTTCCAGCTTATCTCTTAATGAAGTACTTGAAGATAAAATTTCAAAAACTTTATTGGCCGCACCTACAATAGATGGGGCTAATGAATTGGAAAATAAATAGGGTCTAGATTTTTGACGTAACATCTCAATAATTTCTTTCTTCCCAGTGGTATATCCCCCCATTGCACCACCTAAAGCCTTGCCTAGTGTCCCGGTGATTATATCAACTCTGTTAATAACATTGTGATATTCCGGTACTCCTCTTCCTGTTTTACCAATAAATCCTGCGGAATGGCATTCGTCGGTCATGACTAGTGCGTCATATCGGTCTGCTAAATCACAAATTTCATTTAATTTCGCAATATCACCATCCATAGAAAAAACACCATCAGTAACTATAATTCTATTTCTAGAATTCTTGGATTCTTTGAGTTGTATTTCTAAGTCCTCCATGTCACTATGCTTGTACCTATACCTCTTGGATTTACAGAGTCTAATTCCATCAATAATTGATGCATGATTTAATTCATCTGATATAATAGCATCTTCTGGACCGAATAACGGTTCAAATAAACCGCCATTTGCATCAAAGGCAGCAGCATATAAAATTGTATCTTCTGTACTGTAAAAATCAGCAATTTTTTTTTCTAATTCCTTATGGATGTCTTGAGTTCCACAAATAAATCTTACAGAAGACATTCCAAATCCATGGGTTTCTAAAGCAGACTTTGCAGCAGATATAACTTCGGTGTTTGATGATAATCCTAAATAATTATTAGCACACATTATTATCACTTCTTTATCTCCTTTAACTAAAACGCTAGAACCTTGTGGGCTGATAATAACGCGCTCCTTTTTGAAGATTCCTAAAGATTCAATTTTAGCAAGCTCTTCTTTTAACTGATATTTGATTGATCCGTACATCTTAAACGATACCTTGGTCAATCATGGCATCAGCTACTTTTACAAAACCAGCTATGTTTGCCCCTTTTACATAATCTATGTAACCATCCTCTTGAGTGCCATAGGCAACACATTGCTCATGTATGCTTAACATAATATCGTGTAATTTTTTGTCAACTTCTTCTCTAGTCCAGTTAAATCTTAGAGAGTTTTGTGACATTTCTAGTCCTGAAGTTGCAACACCACCAGCATTTGAAGCCTTGCCAGGTGAAAAAAGAATTTTATTTTCTGTGAAAACCTCTATAGCTTCAGGGTTACAAGGCATGTTAGCACCTTCAACAACAGCAATACATCCGTTATTAACTAATATCTTTGCATGATCCTTTGCTAGTTCATTTTGAGTTGCGCATGGTAAAGCCACGTGTACTTTTACATCCCAAGGCTTTTTTCCTTCATGAAAAGTCGCATTACCATATTTGTTCGCATATTCGGAGATTCTACCCCTTTCAACATTTTTTAAATTCATTATCCAAGATAATTTCTCTTCATCTATTCCATCTGCATCATAGATATAACCTTTGGAATCACTCATAGTTACCACCTTTGCCCCCAGTTGAATACATTTCTCGCAAGCATATTGTGCAACATTTCCAGATCCAGAAATTGATACAATTTTATTTTTAAAATCGTCTCCTTTAGCATTTAACATTTTTTCAGCAAAATATACTACTCCATATCCTGTTGCCTCAGGTCTTATTAATGAACCTCCCCAGTTTATCCCTTTACCCGTTAAAACTCCAGTAAATTCATTCCTTAATCTTTTGTATTGACCAAACATATATCCGATCTCCCTTCCACCAACACCAATATCGCCAGCAGGAACATCAGTATTTGGTCCGATATGTCTCGATAATTCTGTCATGAATGATTGGCAAAATTTCATTACTTCATTATCTGATTTTCCTTTAGGATTAAAATCAGAGCCTCCTTTACCTCCACCCATTGGCAAGGTTGTTAATGAATTTTTAAAAATTTGTTCAAAACCCAAAAATTTTAATATTGATAGATTTACAGAAGGGTGAAACCTTAGACCTCCTTTGTAAGGACCAATAGCAGAATTAAATTCCACTCTAAATCCTCTGTTAATTTGAGGCTCGCCAGCATCGTTCACCCAAGGAACTCTAAATTGAATTACTCTTTCAGGCTCAACAATTCTTTCTAAAATTTTTGCTTCTTTATACTTGGTATTATTTTCAATAAAGGGAATAACGGTTTCTGCAACTTCTTCAACTGCTTGGATAAATTCTGGTTCATGACCATCTTTTACCTCTAAATTTTTCATAAATGAATCAATCTGTTTTTGATAATTAGACATTTTTAAGAATTTTTTAGTTTCAGGTCAAATGTATGCAATTTTATTTGTGAATTTTGTGGAATGATAATCAATTTATTGTGCTATTAAGGTCAAACAAAGTATAATCATTTCTATTTCTCACTTAATTTAGTGTCATGACAAGATCTCAGTTTGATAGTATTTCAACTTTAACATCAAAAAAAGACGATTTTTATTATTCTAAGGAAGGTTTAATTATTTTTACAGAAAAATATCATTTGGATAGAGGATATTGTTGCGAAAGCAAGTGCAAGCACTGTCCCTATGGTTTTAATAAGTAATTTATTCCATACCTACAATGACCAAGTTTAAAAATTTAGTTTCTAAAGGAATACCTTCTGAACTACCTGCCTTTAAAAAAATAGCTAATAATTTAAGTCATGCACCCAAAAGGAAGGATATTTTATCCAATACAGAGAAGATCTTGGCTCTGAAAAACGCCTTAAGATACTTCCCAAAAAAACATCACTCAATTTTAGGTACTGAGTTTCTTAAAGAATTAAATGATTATGGTCGAATTTACATGTATAGATTCCAACCTGATTATGAAATGCATGCAAGATCATTAGAAGAATATCCTGGAAAATCGATTCAAGCTAAATCGATCATGTTGATGATTCAAAACAACTTGGATCCACAAATAGCTCAGCATCCCCAAGAACTTATTACCTACGGAGGAAACGGATCTGTTTTTCAAAATTGGGCTCAATATTTACTAACCATGCAATATTTATCTGAAATGGATGATGAGCAAACCCTGGTAATAAATAGTGGACATCCGTTGGGATTGTTTCCTTCCAATAAAAATGCACCAAGAGTTGTTGTTTCGAATGGAATGATGATACCTAATTACTCCAAACCAGACGATTGGGAAAAGTTCAATGCACTAGGAGTTACACAGTACGGTCAAATGACAGCTGGCTCCTATATGTACATTGGGCCTCAAGGTATCGTTCACGGCACAACTATTACTGTTCTTAATGCTTGTAGGATGATAAAATCTGACTCGTCTAAAAGACAATTATTTGTAACTGCTGGGCTTGGCGGGATGAGTGGAGCCCAACCCAAAGCTGGAAATATTGCGGGTGTAATATCTGTTACTGCAGAAATCAACCCGAAAGCAAGTTATAAAAGGCATGAACAAGGATGGGTTGACGAAATAATAAACGATTTAGATCAATTGTGTGAGCGTGTTATACTAGCAAAAAAACAAAACGAAATAGTTTCAATAGCATTTGATGGCAACATAGTGGATGTTTGGGAGAAGTTTGATGAAGAAAATATCTACATAGATTTAGGATCTGACCAAACTTCACTTCATAATCCATGGGCTGGAGGATATTATCCAGCCGGACTATCATTTAAAGATGCTAATAATTTAATGGTTGAAAACCCTATTAAATTCAAAACTAAAGTTAAAGAATCTCTAATAAGACAAACTAAAGCGATAAAAAAACATACTGATAGAGGAACTTATTTTTTTGATTATGGAAATGCATTTTTATTAGAAGCTTCAAGAGCTGGTGCAGATATTTTAAACAGCGATAAAACTACCTTTAAATATCCATCTTATGTGCAAGATATATTAGGTCCAATGTGTTTCGATTATGGATTTGGACCATTCAGATGGGTGTGTACTTCTTGTGATCCTAAAGATTTAAGAACTACAGACGACATCGCTTGTGAAGTTTTAAAAGAATTAATAAAAAAAGCACCTACAGAAATCCAACAACAAATGAAAGATAACATCAAATGGATTGAAGGGGCACAACAAAATAATTTAGTTGTAGGATCACAAGCAAGAATTTTGTATGCAGATTCTGAAGGTAGAATTGCTATAGCGAAAGCATTCAATAAAGCTATAGAAAAAGGATTAATTTCCGCACCTATTGTTCTAGGTAGAGACCACCACGATGTTTCTGGAACAGATTCTCCATTCAGAGAGACATCTAATATATATGATGGTTCTTCATTTACTGCAGATATGGCTATCCAAAATGTTATTGGAGACTCATTTAGAGGAGCTACCTGGGTGAGTATTCATAATGGTGGTGGCGTTGGATGGGGAGAAGTAATTAACGGTGGGTTTGGACTAACCATAGATGGGTCATATGAATCGGAAAAAAAATTAAGCAACATGTTATTCTGGGACGTAAATAATGGAATTGCAAGAAGAAATTGGGCTAGAAACGACGAAGCAATTTTCGCAATTAAAAGAGAAATGAAAAGAAATTCTAAACTAAAGGTCACCATTCCTTTTAAAGCTGACGATGAAAGCATTGAAACACTAATCAAATAATTTCTTTCATATTTATCAACTCCTTTATTTATAATACAAATCCTATATTTATAGAATGATTGAATTCAAAGGAAAAACTGTTTGGATAACCGGTGCCACTTCGGGAATAGGGAAAGCATTGGCAATAAAATTAGCTTCTTTAGGAGCCAATTTGGTACTATCATCACGAAGAGAAAAAGAACTCGAAGAAGTAAAACTGAAATGCGATACCGAATGTCTAATATTAAAACTAGACTTAGAGAAGTCTGCTGATTTTTCAGAAAAAGTAAAAAAAGTCATCTCCAAGTTCAACCGTATTGATTTACTTATAAATAATGCAGGAATTAGTCAAAGATCGATGGCTTTTGAAACCAGCCTTGAAGTAGACCGTAAGTTAATGGAAATCAATTATTTTGGAACTGTGGCACTAACTAAAGCTGTTTTGCCAGTTATGCAAAAACAGAAAAATGGTCACATTATAACCGTCAGTAGCAGCTCTGGAAAATTTGGTTTTTTCTTAAGATCTTCTTATTCAGCATCAAAATTTGCGCAGGTTGGTTTTTTTGAAACTCTTCGCCTTGAAGAGGAAAAAAATAATATTTCAGTAAGTATCGTGTTCCCATTTTTAGTAAAAACTAACATTTCTCTTAATGCCGTTAACAAAGATGGAGATATTAAAATAGAAAAAGATCCACTTATTGAAAACGGAATATCTACTGAAAAATGTGCTCAGGATATTATTAATGGAATAATGGATAATAAAAAAGAAATATACTCTGGTGGAAAAGGGTCCTTTATTGTACATCTAAAAAGATTTTTTCCAGAATTTTTTTACAAAGTCATGAGAAAACAAAATCCTAATAATTAATCTTTTACCCTAGTAAATTTTAAAGCTTTTAACATCCAATCTGGGAGCGGTTGGGAAGGTTGTCTTTTTTCAACGTTTAAATAAAGACCTAATTTCTCAATAATTGGAATTTTGTAAACCTCTATCATTTCAATTAAAGTACCATCTGGATCTTCACAATAAGTACAATGAACGCGTGTACTTTCTCCCATACTTAATACATCTTTAGTATCGCAAGTAAATCCAAATCCTGCTGTAGACAATCTTTCTCCAAGAGCCTTCATATTTCTAACATCAAAACCTAAGTGAACAAACCCTGTGTCCCCCCATAATCTATTTTCATAAATCTTTTGCGGACTTCTTTTTGAAGTATCTTGAACTAATTCGATAAAACTTTTACCAGCTAGTTTGGAAAATCCACCACCTGAAGGTTTTTTTTGTGAAAGTAATACTCTTCTATATTCAGACTTTCCACCTGGCAAATTGGACCAATCACTGAAAATACTTGTTTGATCTTCTAAAACCTCATCGTAACCTAAAAGTTGGTAAAATGCCAAAGATTTCTCCATATTTGAAACTCCAATTGAACATCCTACCGTTCCTCCAGTTATATGCTTATGGTTGGTATAAAAATCGTTAGCTGGAATAATTTGCCAAATTAAACCGTCTAAATCTTTAACATAAAAAGTTTCATATCCGTAATGAGTTTTAACTACATCAGAAATAAGATTTCCATTATTAGAATCAAAAAAGTTAAATGCTTGTTGAACATTAGGGGTCTTAATAAACCCAACAAAGATTCCTAAATCACCCAATTGTAGTTTTTCTTTTGAATGGGTTGCTTGAAAAGTACTTGGACTTACAACCTCCATTGCACAGCCACCTTTAATATTTAAAATCATTGCCGCACGCTTAGAAATAACTTTTCCTTTTGTGTAGATCGTCATTAAAGGAGCTTCTGCCTCGTCATTAAATAATGGAATATCCATTCCAAAGAATTTTCTATACCATTTCCAAGAAGCTTCATGATTAGGAACTCCTACTCCTAAATGTTGTATTCCGTGAATAGTAAAACTCATGATTTAATTCTTTCTACGTACATACCTTTTTGAATATCTACTTTAATATTATCTCCAGTATCTATGAATAAAGGAACTTTCACTTCTGCTCCTGTGTCAATAGTTGCTGGCTTCATTGTATTCGTAGCTGTATCTCCTTTTACTCCAGGTTCTGTGTAAGTTACTTCAGCAGATAAAAATTGAGGTTGTTCTACTAAAATTGGCATTTCTTCCTCAGCATGAAAAATAATGGTGCAGATAAGACCTTCTTTTAAAAATTCTGGTTGGTCTATCATTCGAGATTCTATAAATATTTGTTCGTAGTTATCTGTATGCATAAAGTGATAACCGTCATTTTCTTTATATAAATATTGATAAGATCTATTTTCAATTCTAACAATTTCAATCTTATGTCCCGAAGGAAACGTGTGATCCAACACTCTACCGTCTTCAATTCCTCTCATTTTTGTTCGAACAAATGCTGGGCCTTTTCCAGGCTTTACATGTTGAAATTCTTTTACCTGCATTAATTTGTTGTTATGTTTTATACATAACCCATTTTTTATATCTGATGTTGAAGCCATAAATAAATTTTAAAAGTGCAAATATAGGAAATGTTACAGTTGAGATTAACTTATGTTGCTCCAATTTGGTTTTAATTTGATTTGCCTAAGTAATTCCGTGTTGATTGATTGATTGTCAGAACTGGATAAATGAGGATCCATATTAAGTAATTCATCAACATCAATTTTAGCTAATTGAACAAGCTGACCATCTCTAGCAAGATTGGCTAATTTAAAATCCAAAACTCCACTTTGTTGAGTCCCCATAACATCACCCGGTCCTCTGATTTTTAAATCTTGCTCTGAAATTTCAAAACCATCGTTAGTCCTTACCATGGTTTCCAACCTTATTTTTGCTTCTTTAGATAGTTTATAGCCACTCATAAGTATACAATATGATTTTTCAGCACCTCGCCCTACTCTTCCTCTAAGTTGGTGTAACTGAGAAAGTCCAAATTTTTCAGCACTTTCTATAATCATTAAAGATGCATTTGGAACGTCTACTCCTACTTCAATTACAGTAGTTGCAACCATAATTTGAGTTTGGCCTTTAACAAATTGTGACATTTCATAATCTTTAGCCTCTGGTTTCATTTTTCCATGAACAATACTCACTTTATAGTGTGGTAAAGGAAATCTCCTTACAATACTTTCATAACCATCCATTAAGTCTTTGTAGTCCAATTTCTCTGACTCTTCAATTAATGGATAAACAATATACACTTGATGACCTTTTTTAATTTCATCTTCAATAAATTGAAAAACTTTCAACCTACTAGAATCAAATCTGTGAATGGTATTAATAGGTTTCCTTCCAGGAGGAAGTTCATCAATTACGGATACCTCTAGATCACCATAAAAAGTCATGGCTAAAGTTCTAGGAATTGGTGTTGCTGTCATCACTAAAACATGTGGAGGGAAATTATTTTTCTTCCACAATTTTGCTCTTTGAGCTACGCCAAATCTATGTTGTTCATCAATTATTGAAATTCCTAAATTTTTAAACTTCACCTTATCTTCAATAAGAGCATGAGTACCTACTAAAATATTTAAGCTCCCATTTTCTAAGGACTCATGAATAACTTTTCGATCAGCTTTTTTTACAGAACCAGTTAACAGAGAAATTTTGATTCCAAGAGGCTTTAAAAAATTTAAAATTGTCTTAAAATGTTGATTGGCTAAAATTTCTGTTGGAGCCATTAAGCAAGCCTGAAAACCATTGTCAATAGCTAAAAGAATTGTCAATACAGCAACTAATGTTTTACCGCTGCCAACATCTCCTTGAAGTAACCTATTCATATGCATGCCAGAACCCAAATCTTTTCTAATTTCCTTCACAACTCTCTTCTGAGCATTTGTTAATTCAAAGGGTAAATGGTTGTTGAAAAAATCATTGAAATTATTACCAACCTTATTGAAAATATAGCCTTTAGATTTTTTTCTAGTATTAATTTTTTGTCGCGTCATCCCTAGTTGCAAAAAGAATAGCTCCTCATATTTTAGTCTTAAAATTGACTTTTGTAGTGCAATTTTGTCTTGTGGAAAATGAATATTAGAGTAAGCAGAATTTACGTTTGGGAAATTATTTTTTTGTTCAATTCTTTTAGACAATGTTAAGGGAATTACATTCATGACCTGAGGTAATAAATTTCGCATTAGATTTTCTAAACCTTTTGAATGAAGGCCGAAAGCAGCTAGTTTTTCTGTAGAATGGTAAACAGGTTGTAAACTACCTGCTTTATTTTTGTTCTTTTCCTCTAATTCAATTTCAGGATGATTAAAATTTATTCTATTTCCATATACAGTAGGTTTACCAAAAACAACATAGTACTCACCAACTTTCACAGCAGACTTTAGCCATTTAACTCCCCTAAACCATACTAGTTGTATAGATCCACTTTCGTCTGAAGCTGTAACAACTAATCTTTTTTTTCTTGGCTGACCCAGTTCTTTTACATCGATAATTTTAACTAATAGCTGTACATTGTCTGTAGATTCAAGTATATTTTTAATCAATATGGTTTGAGTCCTGTCTACATATCTAAATGGGAAATGATTTAGTAAATCTCTATACCTAAAAATATTAAGTTCAGATTTGAGAACGTCAGCTCTTTTTGGACCAACACCCTTTAAATATTCTATGGAGGTATGTAATAAGCTGTTAATCAAAGATGAAAAGTATTCATCTATGAAAATAGAATAAATTAATATAAAATTCTAGTTGATTAGATAGAATCTTTCCCTAACAACAATACAGGATTTTCTAAATAATTTTTAAAACTATTTAGAAATGCAGAACCAACAGCTCCATCTACTACTCTATGATCGCAGCTTAAAGTAACTTTCATTACATTTCCTGGAACTATTTCACCATTTTTTACTACGGGCACCTGTTGTATTCCTCCAACAGCCAATATACAAGCATCTGGGGGATTGACTATTGCTGTAAACTCATCTATACCGAACATTCCTAAATTGGAGATAGTAAAAGTATTTCCTTCCCATTCGTCAGGTTGTAATTTCTTTTCTTTCGCTTTTTTAGCAAAAGTTTTTACTTCTTCACCAATCTGTGTCAATGGTTTTTCATTAGCAAATCTTACTACTGGGACTAACAAGCCTTCATCAACTGCTACTGCAACTCCAATATGAACATGATCGTTGTATCTAATAAAATCTCCAAACCAAGATGCATTTACCTTCGGATGGTCTTTTAATGAAACCGCTGCAGCCTTTACTACAAAATCATTAAAAGAAATTTTTGCAGGAGCAATAGATTTATTAATAGCTATCCTAGATGCAATTGCATTATCCATATTGATAGATACCGTTAGATAAAAATGGGGAGCTGAAAACTTACTATCTGCAAGTCTATGAGCAATAACTTTTCGCATCTGCGATACAGGCTCGTCTTTAAAAGACTCTTGGCCACTTATAGTCGATTTACCATTAAAATTATCTATATCTCGTTTCACTATTCTACCTTCAGTACCGGTTCCCTTAACGAATTTTAAATTGACGCCTCTTTCTTTAGCTAATTTTTTTGCAAGCGGTGAAGCCTTCACATCTAAATTAGAGATGGAATCAGTTGAAGGAAAAGTATTGTTAGATACTACTGGTTGTTGTAAAATAGGTGTTGGAACTACAGGAACATCCTTTACAGGAGCAGGTGCTTTTGTTTTAACTTCTTCTTTAATAGGATTCGGACTTGATTCAGGGAGTTTATCCTCTTTAAGTAGTTCTTTGATGTCTTCACCTTTTTCACCAAGAATTGCAAGAATTGAGTCTACTGGAGCAGTTTGACCTTTCTCAACACCAATATGCAAGAGAACTCCTTCTTGAAAGGATTCAAATTCCATTGTAGCTTTGTCTGTTTCGATTTCTGCTAGCAATTCTCCACTTTCAATGCTGTCTCCAACATTTTTGTGCCATTCTGCCACGACGCCCTCGGTCATGGTATCACTTAACTTGGGCATTCTTACAATTTCAGCCATAAATTAAATTTATTCTTTTATAAACGGATAATCATTTTGAGTATAAACATCTTCATACAACTCGTGTGCTTCTAATTCAGGAGACTCTTCTGCAAAAACAACGGACTCTTCGACAATTGCCTTAACATCATCTTGAATTTTTTTTATTTCACTTTCAGAAGCCAATTTATTAGTCTGAATAGTTTTAAGTACTTGAGAAATTGGGTCTTTTCCTTTATAGTCTTCTACCTCATCTTTAGTTCGGTACTTTTGAGGGTCAGACATAGAGTGCCCTTTGTATCTATAGGTTCTTATATCTAATAATGTAGGTCCGTCTCCTTTTCTTGCTCTTTCAGAAGCTTCTTCTATTGCATGATGAACTGCTTCTACAGACATTCCATCTACTACTTTAGAAGGCATGTGATAGGATTTACCCATTTCACTCATGTCCTCAACATTTGTAGTTCTTTTCACAGAAGTACCCATTGCATAATTATTGTTTTCAATTATAAAGACAACTGGGAGTTTCCACATCATTGCCATGTTAAATGTCTCGTGTAATGCCCCCTGCCTAGCAGCTCCGTCTCCAAATGAACAATAGGTTACCGCTTTATTTCCTTTGTACTGATCTGCGAACGCGATTCCAGCTCCCATAGGAATTTGAGCACCAACTATACCATGTCCTCCCATTAAATTTACATCTTTACTAAACATGTGCATGGAACCACCCTTTCCTTTGGACATACCTGTTTTTTTTCCATAAAGCTCTGCTACCATAAACTTTGGATGGATTCCTAATGCTATGGGATGTGCATGATCTCTGTAGGCAGTAATATGCTTGTCGTCTTTATGGCAAGCTGAAGCTGTTCCAGCAACCAAAGCTTCTTGGCCTATATACAAATGGCAAAATCCCCCAAATTTTTGTTGGATATAAAGGTGACCAACACGTTCCTCTATTTTACGCATTATCAACATGTCTTTATACCATTTAAGATATTGTTTCTTGGAGAACCCTAAGTCGTTTTTTTGCTTCTTATTAACTGGCTTTTCTATAGTTGTAGCTGGCATAAAAAAAATTTAATTACAAATATAGTATATATGAGAAGAAATTAAAGTTTTAGTTGAGTTTTTAATAGCGTTTTAAAACATCTGTTTTAAATGCTAAAGGAAGTAGATCTTCAACACTATTCATTTCAAGAACTTTCCCCACTTCTCCTTTTAATAAAATTTTAATTTTTTCGTTCTGGTTTTGTTCGTACTCGAACATAGTTTGCCGACACGAACCACAAGGAGATATTGGATCTTTGATGACTTTTTCAACTGATTTAACTGAAATAGCTACTTTTTTAATATTTAAATTAGGATAGTTAGCTTTACAAAAATAGAAAAGCACTCTTTCTGCACACATGGAGGAAGGAAAAGCTATATTTTCCTGGTTATTTGCCGCAATAATCTCTCCATTACTAAGTAAAGCCGCAGCACCTACACTAAAACCAGAATAAACTGCATAGGCCTTTCTAAGGATTTCTTCTGATTTTAAAACTAATTGATGATCTTGATCATTAAGATCTTTAATTGAACCATAAGATTTATAAGAAATTTTAAATTCCTCAATCATTATTCTTCTTTGGGTTCAGCTCCACCCATATTTAACTTAATTGAAAATCTAATGGTATTGGCTAAAGGACTCTGGTTATTGGCAATAATGTAGGACAAGTCTAATTCAAGAACTTTATATTTTACTCCTGCACCAAAAGAAATAAACCTTCTGTTTCCTTTGGTAGGATGTTCGTAAAAATAACCTGCTCTTAATGCAAATAGTTCACTATACAAAAACTCAGCGCCAAGAGATAAGTTGACTTCATTCAATTCTTCCTTAAATTTTGATCCATTTTCAATTCCAATGGTTGATCCGTTGTCATCAAATATAGGGGTACCGGGAGCATCAGTAAAAGAACCGAAAATTCCTGATGCAACTCCAATTTCTGGGAATTGGCTTCTTCCAGACAAAACAACTGGGTTGCCCGACGCATCGTAAACAACCGATCCATTATCTAATTCATAGATTGGATTTGTAGGAACTAATAGCTTATTCAAATCAACAGAAAAGGAAAACTTATTAAACTCATCTATTTCAGAGCTTATTGTAGATCCTAGTCTTAAATTAGTTGGAATAAAATCACTAACTCCACCATCGGTGTAAGACATTTTAGCGCCGATATTGGAAATATTAGTTCCAAAAGCTATTGTAGAATTTTTCTCAGCTATTTTAAAAGGATTAGATATGTAATAGAGTGATAAATCGGTTGCTACACTTTGTCCAGGCTTAGTTTCTGCTCCAGCAACTGGAGTACCACCAGTTAAGTTGGAATTAATATATCTTGCAGATATACCAGCAGAGAAATTGTCGCTTAATTTTCTTGAATAAACAACATCAAAAGCAAATTCACTTGGTTTAAACTCTCTAATTGTAGATCCTACGTTATCGGTAAATGTAATATTACCCAATGAAAAGTATCTTAAAGAAGCTCCAATGGTTGAAAACCTGTCTAATCTTTTGTAACCAGACAAGTAGGCTAAGTTAATATCGTTAACTAAGGCTCTTAACCACGGAGAATACGACATACTAAAACCAACATCTTTAATGGGGTCTATGAAGACCAACTTAGCAGGATTCCAATGTACTGCATTAGCATCTGGACTTATTGCTACACCAACGTCTCCCATAGCTCCAGATCTTGAGTCTGGAGATATTAATAAAAAAGGAACTGAGGTAGTAATGGTGTTTATATTATCGATACCTGTAGTTTCTTGTCCACTATTGTTCTGAGAATAGGAATTTATCGAAATAAAAAGGAAAGTTATTGCCGACAATAAAAAATTGAGTAAAGTAGATTTTTTCAAATTCATTAATTATAGAAATATGATGACTAACGACAAATATATATAAATAGTATTTAGAAAATAATTATTTCAAAAGGAACATTGTTTGTGTTTTATCTACTTTCTGTCCAGCTTCATTGGTAATACTTAGATTATAAATATAAACTCCTCGAGCTATTGCTTCTCCGAAATCGTCTGTGCCGTCCCAATAAATCCCATCTGACCTAAATCCCTCATTATGTAATCTCCTGTTAATCCTTTTGATTACTTTCCCTGAAACAGTGTAAATCTGAATACTTAAGTCTAAAAAATTACAGTTTTGATTGTGTTCGAAATAAAATGCTGTCTGTGTTGTGAATGGATTCGGGTAATTTAAAACATTTTTAAGTTGTATTTCCGTTTCTTCAACAACTATAAAACTTAACTCTCTAGAAGAAGAATTATTGTAATTGTCCCAAACTTTTATTTTCAAGGTGTGTTCACCAGCGCTTAGTTCACTTAGTTCAAAATTTATCTTTCCACTTTTATAAGTATCTAAGTCTGCTTCATAATAATTATTTAAAATAACAGAATTAGACAAATCATTATCAATTACCAATTCTATGTCATGACCAATTCCGTTACCAACTGTATTAATTCCATTTTCATCAAATACAGAAACAATTAACAAAGGGTTGCTGTTAGAAATACCACCAGAAACAAAATTTTCGTCATTTAAAAAAAGATCTAATTCCGGACCATTTTCATCTGAAAGAGCATTAGTATCAATTCCCCCAATAATTAAAGAATCATTGTAACCGCTAGCATCAACCGTGCCATTTTCTGCATAGAAACTCATTCTGGAAAGACCATAATTGTACTGTATGTCTTTAGGTACTTTAAATAAAAAATTAAACGCTCCGTTCGATACTGAAGATTTTCCCTTGTAAATTATATTTTGCCACATTTTAAATTGCAAGGTATCGGAACTTGGATTAGTTCCTAAAGTTTGCAGAGACGACTCTTTATCGTAAAACGTTAGAAAGACTTTACCATCAAAGTCTGAAAGCCTTGATCCGAAACCGTCTTCTAAATGCCCGAAAACTCTTACTTCGCTTAATGCTCTAACTGTATCTTTATTAAATGAATCTATTTTAACAGTATATTCTGGAATTGCAAATCTTATTGCAGGATCTCCAAGCAGTGCAAATTTCCTGTAATTTCTATCGGCACTATATTGTGCAAATTTATTTTTGGTTCCTACATAAATGTCTCCAAGTCTTTGGGGTTTTAGATCAACAAAATCAAAAACAGTATCGTAAAAATATCTATTCAAGTATTCATTAGGAAGGGCGTATACTAGACGAGTGGTCGTAAACAAACCTATACCTCCACCGTCTTTATTTAATAAAACATACTCACCTGCAGATACCCTATCGTGATCATCAAATCTACCAAATTCACAGGTTGCAGTCATAAATACGGGCATGGCCTTATTGTTATTCCAGTTTTGAATAGTTGGGACTGTTAATATTTGCTCGTGAGCCCAACCTGTCTCTCCGCCATGTCCAATATAATTAACTAGTAGTGCACCATCCTGAACCTTTTGATTGATTGCAGCAGAAGCATCAGGAATTCTTTCTCCAACGGTTGTACTTTTTTGCGCATAGGCGTCAGAATGAATTTTAATAATATTTGCAGTTGGTTTATTGGATTTAATTTTTCCAGACATTATTTCAATATCGTTGAAATAAGCATTATTGTCTTCATCATCACTCACCATAACTATCTTATTTCTCCAAGGTCCATAAATACTGTTAGATGTTGTATTTGAACAAGTTTCTACAGTGTTACTATTGTCTTCTGACACATAATTCCTGATTTTTTGAACCATTTCATTGGCTTCCACTAAATCATTTACCACAAGTCTTCCAACACCAATGTTTAGGAAATCTGAATTTTGCATGGACGCACCATCTGACAAAATTGCAAAATAGTCATCTGAAGCATAGGTGTTTGTAACACTTAGTGATTCTGAGGACTCAAAAATGGGTAATTTATTGTTATTGTGACCGAGAATATTTCTATTATCATAAGATCCGTCACCAAATAGTAAACAATATTTTGGAATAGAACTAGGGTTTCCGGATGCTTTTACATAAAGCATTCTTAAGAATTGTTTTATGGCCGTCGCATCTCTTAAACCTGATGAAAACTCATTGTAAATTTCCTCATCTGTAACCACGATTACATCCAAACCATCATATTGATGAATTATTTTTAAATCTTCAGCTGCAGATATAAACTCTTTTGGCGTTATTATAATCATATCTACATTGCTGTAACTATGTAAATTTTGATTCATAACATTTTTTTCAAATTTTGGATAAGGAAAACTATTTCCTGTAACAGCTATGAAATGCCTTAAAGTATCTAGATAAGAATTAAATGATAAAGAATCTAAAGTTTTCTGAAATACTATGTTCTTGACATCAAAAAGATTTGAGATGTCCCAAACCATGTCTACAGAAGAAGAGTTTTGAATGTTGATTTTTGAAAAAGAGTTTAAAGAATTTGATGCAGGTAAGTAAAAATCAAACTGCTGGTTATCAACTCGCAATTCTCTAATACAATTGACTTCAATATAGTCTAGGTAGCCTTTTGACGATGGGGCGCCATTATTAGAATATTCTAACCTTAATTCAAAAGGCGCATCTGGGTCATTGACAACGTTAAACTCGTCAACAGCTATTTTTCCTACATCTGCGTAATATGAAGCACCTGTAGAAGCTATTGAAACAGATCTATTGACATTGAAAATTGATGGATAAAAATAAGCCGATGAATAATTTGATTTACTCATCAATCTTAGTTTAATATGTGAGGAATCTACACAATTATTAAAAGGGAAAGCGTAGGTATAAACGTTGGTTAAATCATAAACGTCACCAAACCATTGAGAACCTGATTTCAATAAATTAAGTTTATCATCATTTATGTATTCAAAATCTTTAAATTTTGTAATCGTTTCAATGTAGTTCTGCAAATTATTATTTAAACTATCTAAATTATTAGGCACCCTATTTTGGTTAATATTTAAAAAACAATATCCGCTGTCTGAATATGTATGCTTAGTATGACTGAAATTTTGACCATTCCAATTAATTCTATCCGAACCATTTAAATAAAATAATATATAGTCGCCTGTTGAAAAAACTCCATCTCCACCATCGTAAACATACAGAGATTGTTGCTTTAAATCGTCAGGCCTAGAATTATTATTTACAGTACTTAATAGGCCGTTATTATTAGAAAATATGTGTATGCTATTGCTTTCAATTGGACTACTAATAATTGAGTTTGAAAGTAAAAAATTATAATCTATCTTGTAAATTCCAGAATTAAAATTACTAAGCTTGTACCAATCAGAACCGTCACTTAATACTGACTGATTCAAAAAAGAAGTTCTTCTTTTTACTAGTTGGTTATTACTTGACTTTTCTAGTGCTAAACTGAAACTTGTTAAAAGATAGAGCTCATTATTATGGTATCTCAAACAGTTTATTAAAATAATCTGATTAGAAATTTCACTATTTTGTTCTTGTAATTTAATTATTGGAAGATACGTTGAATCAATAATTAACCCTAAATAGGTTTTTTTTTCTTCATAATTTAGTTTTCTCTCACTAAATTCAAATGAAGTTATTGTGTATTTTTCTGACGAAATCTTGGTTTGATATACCGGCTGAAAGTTAGTTTGATCAAAATACCCATTTTCTGGGCATAGTAAATTCTTCTCAGAGTTCTTAGTCCAACTTATCTTATTATAAGTGATTTTTTTTTGAATCTCTAAATTATTCTGAGTAATACCCAAAAATGGAATTAAATAAATAAATATTAATAATTTATAATATTTCACCGTTATTATTTGTTATTAAAAACTCAAAATTAGAAGTAATATTGTATTACAATAATATTGATTAACATATTTTAAAGAGTTAGATGACAAATTTTTCAAAAAAATAAATTATTATTTCTTTACTAGAAACATATAAAAACTATAGTTTATTACTCAAAGTAGCTTTTATGATTTGTGCTAATCAGACATTTTCTCAAGATCCAGATTTTGTGCAATTTTATTCAAATCCTTTGTATCTAAATCCTGCTTTTGCTGGAACCAATAATTGCCCTAGGATAAGTGCTAATAATAGAATTCAATGGTCTGGGCTTCCGAATGTTTTTAATACAACTTCTTTTTCATTTGACCAGCACATTAACGCACTTCATGGAGGATTGGGTTTTATTATCATTAACGATAAACTATCCAGTTCCATGCAAAATATAAAAGCAAGTGGTATCTATTCCTATGAAACCATACTTTCAAAAAAAATACATTTAAGAACCGGTTTAGAAGCTGCTTTGTGGCAAAACAAATTAAATTATGATCAATTAAATTTTGTAGACAATATCGACCCCTTGAGAGGTTTCGTAAACCCAACTTCTAATTTTGGATACAACGATTCAAAAGCTGGTTTAGATTTTAGTGCTGGTTTTATATTGTATACCAATCAAATATTTTTTGGTGCTTCTACTCATCATTTAACTGAACCAATTCAATCCAACTTGTCTAATGATTCTAAACTAGATAGGAAATACACCTTAAAATTAGGATATCACTACACCATTCTAAACAACAAAGCACAACTCAATAAAAATCCGCTAATTATATCACCAAACATAATCTGGAAAATGCAAGGTTGGAACAAACAATTAAACATTGGAATGTATGCTGAGAAGGGAGCTTATACTGCTGGTTTCTGGTATAGAGATAATAAAAATTATTCTTTAATTTTTGGAGCTAAAATTGGACTTGTGAAATTTGGTTACAGTTACGGAGTAAATTTGTCCAGACTGTATGTTGCTTCTGCTGGATCTCACGAGATTTCTATGCAAATAAATCTAACGTGTGACAATAAAAATAAATTATACAAGACATTAAGTTGTCCTTCTTTCTAAAAAAAAACATAAATTTGTAACTTTCGCACAATAATTACGTTAATTGCGATACTATAAACTTATCAAAATGAAAAATATTTTTGTTTATCTATGTTCAATATTTTTAGCAACTGCTCTAATATCAAGTTGTGGTACTGAATATGAAACTTCAAGTATAACTGGTTGGGATTTTAACAATCCCAAAAATGGTGGATTTCAAAAAGTTCCTTACACTGAGCAAGAAACGGGACCAGGCCTTATACTCATTGAAGGTGGTGCGTTTACTATGGGAAGAGTAGAACAAGACGTAACTTACGAAAATCATAATGTTCCAAGAAGAGTTACAGTATCCTCTTTTTACTTAGACGAAACAGAAATTTCAAATTTTCATTGGTGTGAATACATGTATTGGACTGGAAGAACCTACACTGAATACCCAATGATTTATAAAAAATCTTTGCCCGACACATTGTCATGGAGAGAAAAATTAGGTTTCAATGAAAAGTATGTTGAATATTATTTAAGACATCCAGCTTACAGAGATTATCCTGTTGTTGGTGTCTCTTGGATGCAAGCTAATGAATTTTGTAGATGGAGAACTGATAGAGTTAATGAATATATTCTTATTAGAGAAGGTATTTTATTAATGAATCCTAACCAGCAAAACGAACCATTTACTACTGATGCATATATGGCTGGTCAGTACGAACAAGGATTAAACCCTCAAGGACAGATTGCTAACCTAGACCCATCTAAAGGTGGTTACGATCCAACTACAGGAAAATTAAAAGAACGTGATTTGGCAACTAGAAATGTCAGAATGTCTGACGGTATTATTTTACCAAGATATAGATTACCAACTGAAGCAGAATGGGAATTTGCAGCTTATGGATTAATAGGAAACACTATCGACGAAAGAGTAATTGAGAAAAGAATCTACCCTTGGGACGGACATTGGGTAAGAAATCCTCAAGAAAACTTTCAAGGAGACATGCTTGCAAACTTTGTTAGAGGAAGAGGCGATTACATGGGTGTTTCTGGACATTTAAACGACAACGCTGATGTTACTGCCCCTGTCTTTTCTTATTGGCCAAATGATTACGGTTTATATAATATGGCTGGAAATGTTAGTGAATGGGTACTAGATGTATATAGGCCTCTTACTTCTGAAGATGCAGATGAGTTTAGACCATTCAGAGGGAATGTTTTCAAAACGAAAGTATTAAGTGCCTCTGGATCAATTGATGAAAAGTATAACATTACTTTGTACGACGTTCTTGGTATAGAACAATACATTACAGAATTCAAAGCAGAAAGAGAAGAAAAAGTAGGTCAAGGAGAAAGAACATACGGCTATGTAACTAAAAACAGAGTTGACTCTGTTGAAAGAGAATTATTGAAAACCGTAGAGCAATATGTAAAAGATGCTAAAGACCTTCTTAAAAATAAACAAACAATTGAAGCATCTAATAAAATTCAAGAAATATTTGACCAAGTATTTGAAGATTTTGAATTACAAGTTGAACAAGACCCAAGTTTAAGTGGATATTCTATAGCTATAAGTCCAATGTTAAGATCTGGTATGTCAGATTACATTTTGAATACTCCTGGAAATGTTAAAATGAGAGAAGTTACAGCTGAAGAAAATATGAAGAGAAGTAATTATAGAATTGCTGATAACATTGATTATTTAGATGGTGATTTAAAATCATCCGTTTTTCATCCAGGAGATCCTGACAACAACAAATTAGTTCTAGATCAATTCAATGCTGGGACTATGAATGAGGATTTTGCAATGTATCAAAGAGGTAAAGAAACAGGATATGGAAATACACCTGCTGCTAGTCTTACGACATTGATCTCTGACAAATCTAGAGTGTTCAAAGGAGCTAGCTGGAAAGATAGAGCTTATTATCTAAACCCAGGAACTAGAAGGTTTCTAGAAGAAAACAGATCGTCTTCATCTATTGGCTTTAGATGTGCTATGGACAGAATAGGTAGTCCTAGTGGGATGGATGCTTGGCAATAATCATTACTAAATATTAAAGAAATTAAAGAGGGATTTATTCCCTCTTTTTTTTATACAATAGTATTTCTCGCAATAACTATCCTTTGAATTTCGGACGTACCCTCATAAATTTGAGTTATTTTGGCATCTCTCATTAGTCTTTCAACATGATATTCTTTGACATATCCATAACCTCCATGAATTTGGACTGCTTCAACTGTGGTTCTCATGGCTACTTCTGAAGCATGTAACTTTGCAACTGCACCAGATAAATCATAATTCATCTTTTGGTCTTTGTGCCAAGCAGCTTTATAAACTAGATTTCTAGCATTTTCTATATCTACATACATATCAGCTAGTTTGAATTGTATTGCCTGGTGTTGACTAATAGGTTTTCCAAATGTTTCTCTTTGCTTTGAATAAGCTAAAGATAATTCATAAGCACCTGAAGCTATTCCAAGAGCTTGAGCAGCAATTCCAATTCTACCACCAGCTAGAGTCTTCATAGCAAATTTAAATCCAAATCCGTCTTCACCAATTCTATTTTCTTTTGGAACAATAACATCATTAAAGATTAGAGTATGCGTATCACTTCCTCTAATACCAAGCTTATCTTCTTTTGCACTAATCTCAAAACCTTTCATGCCTTTTTCTAAAATAAAGACATTGATTCCTTTATGACCTTTTTGAATATCGGTTTGTGCTATAACTAAATATGTAGAAGCTGTGCTTCCATTAGTTATCCAATTTTTTGTGCCATTTAATAAATAATGATCTCCCTTGTCCAGGGCAGTAGTTCTTTGAGAGGTAGCATCCGAACCTGCTTCAGGCTCTGAAAGACAAAAAGCACCTATTTTTTCACCCTTAGCAAGAGGTATTAAATATTTTTCTTTTTGGTCTTCACTGGCAAAATTTTCTAAACCCCAACAAACTAAACTGTTATTAACCGACATGGCTACAGAAATCGATGCATCTATTTTAGAAATTTCTTCTATTGCTAAAACATAACTTAAAGTATCCATACCACTTCCTCCATACTTTGGATCTACCATCATGCCCATGAAACCCAATTCTCCAAGTTGATTTAATTGATTAAAACCTACTTTCTGCTCTGTATCTCTTTCAATAACTCCTGGTTTACATTCTGACTCAGCAAAATTTCTCGCTGCTTCTTGTACCGCTTTGTGTTCTTCAGTTAGAGTAAAATTCATAAAAATAATTTGGGTCTAAATCTATAAAATAAATACTATATTGTGAGTATTAGATTTACTTTAAATTTTATGAACGTTTATAATGCTATAGGAATAATGTCGGGAACTTCTCTTGATGGGCTAGATATTATTTACTGTAAATTAATCTTAAACAATAAATGGGAATATGAAATTGTAAAAAGCCAAACTATTCCATTTAATGATAGTTGGAAAAATAAACTGACTAATGCTCATTTACTAAAAAGTCGTGATTTTATTTTTCTGGATCATGAATTTGGAAAATATATTGGCGAAAAGATCAATGAATTTATATCAGAGAATAATATTGATAAAAAAAAAATAGACTTAGTAAGTTCGCATGGACATACTATTTTTCATGAGCCTCAAAATGGATTTACTTATCAAATTGGAAATGGAAATCAAATTTGTGGGACGACAAAAATTAAAACAGTTTCTGATTTCAGAACGCTCAACGTCGCTTTTGGAGGTCAGGGAGCTCCACTTGTGCCAGTTGGGGATCAATTATTATTTGGCAACTATGATGCTTGCTTAAACTTAGGAGGTATTGCAAATATTTCATATTCCAAAAAAGAAAAAACAATAGCTGGTGATATCAATTTTGCTAATATGTATTCTAATTATTTAGCTGAAAAAATTAATCTCCCCTATGATGAAAATGGAGAAATAGCTAAAAATGGTAAAAGAAATAAGGAATTGTTAATCCAATTAAATGATTTGAATTTTTACAAGAAAACTTTTCCAAAATCCTTATCAATTGAAGACTTTGAAAATTGGTACAAGCCTATTTTAGATAAAAATAATTGCTCTGTTTACGATAAACTACATACTTGTGGAATACACTTGGCTAAAACTGTCAAAGAAATATTAAAAAAAGATGAAAAATTATTAATTACTGGAGGTGGTGCCTACAATGAATTTTGGATAAAACAATTTAAAGATTTAAAAATAGATTTAGTAATTCCAAACACCACTTTAATTGAATTCAAAGAAGCTCTTATTTTTGCATTTCTTGGCGTTTTGAAGATTCGAAATGAAATTAACAGTTTAGCCTCTGTAACCGGATCTTCTAAAAATTTAAAGACTGGTATAATTCATACTCCTTGAAAAAATTATAAAAAAAGGATTCTAGTAAACTTAAAAATACCTAATTTCTTTTTTACATTTGACATCATAAAAATTGATTTGAAAGATTTACTACAAAAATTTGAAGATAAAACTCCTGAAATAGTATTTCAATGGCAAGACTCAGAAACTGATGCCAAAGGATGGGTAGTTATAAACTCCCTCAGAGGAGGAGCTGCTGGTGGAGGTACAAGAATGAGAGTTGGATTAGACCAACATGAAGTAACATCTTTAGCCAAGACAATGGAAGTTAAATTCACTGTTTCTGGTCCGGCTATTGGTGGTGCAAAATCTGGAATTAATTTTGACCCTAAAGACCCTAGAAAAAAAGAAGTATTAAAAAGATGGTATAAAGCGGTTACTCCACTATTAAAACATTACTATGGTACTGGAGGAGATCTAAATGTAGATGAAATCCATGAAGTTATTCCTATAACTGAAGATTGTGGTGTCTGGCATCCACAAGAAGGAGTTTTTAATGGGCATTTTCAACCAAGAGAATCTCAAAAAATAAACAGAATTGGACAACTTAGACAAGGTGTATTAAAAGCAATAGAAAACAAAGAATATTCCCCAGATGTAAATAGTAAATTTGTAGTAGCGGATATGATAACTGGATATGGTGTTGCTGAATCAGTAAAACATTATTACAATATTTATGGTGGTGAACTTAAAGGTAAAAATGTAGTAGTTCAAGGCTGGGGTAATGTAGGTTCTGCTGCAGCATATTATATAGCTCAAGAAGGGGCGAAAATAGTTGGCATTATAGATAAAGACGGTGGTTTAATTAATGAAGATGGATTTTCCTTTGATGAAATAAAAAAACTTTTTTTAACCAAAAAAGGGAATACGCTTTATCATAAGAAGATGATGTCTTTCGAAGAAATAAACAATCAAATTTGGGATTTAAAATCCGAAATATTTTTGCCTTGCGCTGCTTCAAGATTGATTAGTCATAGTCAAGTAGAAAGAATGATTAATTCAGGTATTGAAATAATTGCACCTGGAGCTAATGTACCCTTTGCAGATAAAGAAATATTTTTTGGTCCTATTTCTGATTTTACTGATCAAAGTATCAGTTTAATTCCTGACTTTATTTCCAACTGCGGTATGGCTAGAGTATTTGCATATTTAATGAGTAACGACCTTTCTAATTTGGATGATAAGGAGATTTTCAAAGATACTTCTCAAACAATTAAATCTGCTCTTGAAAAAATTTATTACCAAAATCCAGCTAAAACACAAATTTCAAAAACTGCATTTGAAATTGCTTTAAAACAATTAGTTTAATTTTATAAAATGGAATTAGCAATAATTATAGTTTTTATTTTAGGTTACCTCTTTATAACATTAGAGCACACCATAAAAATCGACAAACTTGTACCAGCTTTATTAATGATGTCTATTTCTTGGGCGCTTATAGCCTTTGGTTTAGAAAACTTTACTGAATGGTTTGATTCTAGCAACCATAAACTAGTAGATGGATTTAAAAATTTACCTCACCACAGTGAAAACCATGGAGGATCTAAAACAAGCTGGTTTGAAAATTCATTATTACACCACTTTGGAAAAACTTGCGAAATATTAATTTTTCTTATTGGAGCAATGACTATTGTTGAAATAATCGATCATTTTAATGGATTTGCAACCATAAAAGGTTTCATTAGAACTAAAAAGAAAAGCATTCTACTATGGATAATGTGCATATTAGCATTTATTTTATCTGCAATAATTGATAATTTAACAGCGACAATAGTACTCATAACCATACTTAGAAAACTCATTAAAGAAAGTAAAGATAGATTATGGTTTGCAGGTCTAATAATTATAGCTGCTAATGCAGGTGGTGCATGGTCACCAATTGGTGATGTCACAACTACAATGCTTTGGATGGGTAAAAAGGTATCTACTTTTGAACTTATTAAATTATTAATTCTACCTTCCTTCTTATGTATGATCGTCCCAACCACTATTGCCAGTTTTTTAAAACCATTCAAAGGGGAGTTTACCCCTCCAGATGAAGACTCAAAAGAAGTCAAACACGGTTCTACAATGTTATATTTAGGACTACTAGCCATAGTTTTTGTGCCAATTTTTAAAACTGTCACCCATTTACCTCCTTACGTTGGGATGATGTTATCCTTAGCTGTTGTTTCTCTTGTTGCTGAAATTTTGAGTGCCAGACAATTCAGTCTTAACCAACTATCCACATCAAGGAATGATGAAATTTCTGGTCATTCTTCAAGTCCAATTTTTAGAGCATTGTCAAAAATAGAAATGCCCTCAATACTGTTTTTTTTAGGAATATTAATGACTGTTGCTGCCTTAGAGTCGCTTGGTATAGTTTTTAATTTGGGTAACAGCGTTCAAAAAGCAATTCCAATAAATATTTTTGTAATACTTCTTGGAGCTGGATCTGCAATAATTGATAATGTTCCTTTAGTAGCTGCTAGCATGGGTATGTTCGACTTAGAGTTAGACAATCCAGTTTGGCATTTTATTGCCTACTCTGCGGGTACTGGCGGGAGTATGCTTATCATTGGCTCTGCTGCAGGAGTTGTTGCAATGGGAATGGAAAAAATATCGTTTTTCTGGTATTTTAAAAATATAGCATGGCTTGCTACATTAGGGTACTTAACGGGTGCTTGTTCATTTCTATTATTTCAAAGTATATAATTGCTTTTAAAAAGGGTTATTTTCACATAAAAATTATTTAAAAATGAGTTTGAATTTTTCATCAATGTTATTCAATATACAAGAAAATACTTCTAACATTTTAGAAGGAAGTGCATCAGTAATAGAAACTGAGCAAATATCTATGTGGCAACTAATATGGGGTTATGATTCTATTAGTGGAGAATATAGCTTGACGAGTTTAATTGTAATGTCTCTACTTTTTATATTCTCATTTACGGCAATTTATGTATTTATCGAAAGGTTTATGACCATTCAAAAGGCACTAAAAGGAAAAAAAGATTTCATGCAAAAAATAAATGATTTTGTTTTATCTGGAGATTTAAACGGTGCCAAAGAACACTGTAAGTCTAGTAATAATCCTATTGCAAGAATGATCGAAAAAGGTTTACAAAGAGTTGGAAAACCAATGAAAGACATTACTACTTCCATTGAAAATATTGGAAAACTAGAAATAAGTAAACTAGAAAGAAGACTTTCTATGTTAGCTACAATTTCAGGAGTTGCCCCAATGCTTGGTTTTTTAGGTACTGTTCTTGGGATGGTTAAAGTATTTCAAAACATGTCCAAAGAAAAAACTTTTGAAATAGCGAGTCTATCAGGAGGTATTATGGAAGCTATGATAACAACAGTTGGGGGATTAATTGTGGGAATAATTGCCTATGTAGCTTATAATTATCTTGTAAGTAAGGTAGATAAAGTCATTCATAATATGGAAGGTGCCTCAATAGAATTTATCGATATTTTAGAAGCTCCAGGAAAATAAATATGAAGTTTCGATCTGAAAATAAGATTAAAATTGAAGGCGGAATGTCGTCTATGACAGACTTGGTATTTCTTTTACTTATATTTTTCATTGTTATTTCTACCATGATAAGTGCTGGTGTAAATATTGATGTCCCTAAAAAAGGCGGTGCTAAATCTAATAGTGAAATCTTAAAAGTGAATATCAACGATAAGAATGAATATTTTATAAATGATAATAAAAATCCGATTTCTAGCGAGGGTATTAAAAAAGCAATTTTGACTAATTTGGGTCGAGATAGTATTATCTCACTGTACGGTAGTGATGAAAGTTCTTGGGAAGCTTCAGTTTATGTAATTGATATCGCCAAACAAAATGAGATTAAGATTTCTTTAAACGGTGCAAAATAATGAGAGCTGGCAATAAAATAAAACTTGAGGGGGGAATGTCTTCAATGACAGATTTGGTATTTCTTCTTCTAATATTTTTTATCATAATTTCTACAATGGTAAATACTTCTCACGAAATAAAACTACCAGAGGGAAGTGGAGACCCTTCACTAACATCACCGGTAAAAGTTTATGTAGATGCAAACAATAATTTTTTCTTAAACAGCAATCCAAAATCAATCCCAATTAACTCCATTGGAGTTGCAATAAAGAAAGAAATTGGAGAAAATAAAGCAATAGAATTGCTTGCTGATAAGGATGCACACAGAGCCTCAGCATATGAAATTATCAGAATCGCTAAACAGAACTCTTTAAAAGTTGTAATAAAAACAAAAGGAAGTAAATAATTGGAATTATTACAAAAAAAAAATAACCGAACAGGAATAATAGTAAGTGTATCAATACACCTATTTTTATTATTATTAATTTTTTTTAGTCGCGGATGTATGGAAATCCAAAACCCTCCACAATTTACCTTAGAGGAAGTGATTACAATAGATTTTAGTGACGCTGGTGGTGGATCTCCAGGAAGTTCAGTACCAACACCAATAGAACTAACCCCAGAAACAAAATCAGAAAAGGAAGTGACACAGCAAGAATCACCAGTTACTGTAAATTCAAGTAATTCTAAAACCAGTAATAAAGAACCTGAGGCAGCAAAAGAAGTAGAAGAAGAAAAAGAGCCTTCACCAAAAAATGATTTTAGCAATTTATTTGGTAAGGGAAGTGGAGATAGTAAAAGTGGTAATGGAGATGGAGAAGGAACTGGAATTGGCACCGGCAAAGGACCTAATACAGGAGGGGGAATTGGTGATGGTAAAGGAAGACAAGTTATGGGAAATCCAGAATTATCTAATCCAAAAAATTGGGTGGGTTTTGTAATGGTCCAGTTTGTAATAGATCCAGATGGTAACGTATTAGACACAAAAGTACTTTATCCACATAATAAAACGTCTGTTACATTAACCAGTTTGGAACAGAAATATATTGAAAATGACTGTAAATCTAAATTTAAATTTACTCCTTCAGCTTCTGGAATTAGTAAAGAAAGGCTGGTGAAAAGAATTCAATACATTGAAAAATAACAACTCTTATAAAGAAATTGTAGAATTCCTTTATAATCAATATCCAGTTTATCAAAAACAGGGTAAAAAAGCCTATAAACCAGATCTAAACAATATTAAAAAAATTTGTGAAATTCTTGGGAACCCTCAAGAATCTATTAAAACCATACATGTTGCTGGAACTAACGGAAAAGGTTCTGTTTGTAATATAATTTATAATATATATAAAAAAAATGGTTTTAAAGTAGGAATTTTCAGCTCCCCACACTTATATGATTTTAGAGAACGTATCGTTATTAACGATGAATGGATATCAAAAAAATATATAACAGATTTTTACAAAAGTAATTTTGAATTATTTGAAAAAATAAAACCTTCTTTTTTTGAATGGACTACTGCTCTAGCTTTCAACTATTTTAAAGATAATAATACAAAAATAAACATCATAGAAACAGGACTTGGAGGAAGATTAGATTCTACCAATATCATTACACCAGAATTATCTATTATCACAACAATAGGACTCGATCATCAGAACATTTTAGGGAATTCTTTAGAGAAAATAGCAAAAGAAAAAGCTGGTATTATTAAAAATAACATCCCCACATTAGTTGGGCCTGAGATCGCGAAACTTGAAATATTAACCAATATATGTAAAGAAAAAAATGCCAAATTATTTAAAGTTGATCATTCAAAAAATAAAATAATATCAAAACTTCCGAACTACCAACTAAATAATTGGAAGACAGCAAAAAAAGCTGTTAATATTTTAAATCCTGAAATCTTTTTGAAAGAAGATCCGCTGGATTATATTACCCTAAAAGGAAGATGGCAAATTGTAGAAAAAAAACCAAAAATTATTTTAGATATTGGTCACAACAAAGAAGGAATAAAGGAAATAAAAAAGCAGTTAAGATTAGAAGAATATAATAGCCTGCATCTCGTGCTAGGGTTTTCAAACGATAAAAACTTAGATGAAATCTTAAAGAACTTACCAGAAGCAAAACATATTTACTTAACAAAATCAAAGAATGAACGAGCATTAGATCCTGAGATATTAAAAACTAAATTGAATAAAAAAACCAGTCTTGTATTTCAAGATTTTAGAGCAGCTTTTTTAAAAATAAAAGGTATGGCTAATGAAGATGACTTAATTTTAGTAACAGGTAGTGCCTTTTTAGTTAGTGATATTTTAAAGGAATTTTATTAGATAAGTTACAGAAGAATAAAAAAAACAATATATTTGCAATCCTAATTTTAGGGCGATTAGCTCAGTTGGTTCAGAGCACCTCGTTTACACCGAGGGGGTCGGGGGTTCGAATCCCTCATCGCCCACAAAGCCTCAACAGAGGCTTTTTTCTTTTCAGGGCAATTAGCTCAGTTGGTTTAGAGCGCTTGCTTGACAGGCAAGAGGTCACCGGTTCGAATCCAGTATTGCCCACAAAGTTGTTAAACACTATTTTTAAAAGATTTTTCAAACATCTCCGAAATTTAATACTCTCACAAAACACTCAATTTTCTTTAATTTGGACAGTATTTTGACCATTCTGCACATTTTAAATTAATATAGAAACTTAGGGGAATTGTAAACAAACAACTTTTAATACTTTAATATTTAAAATATAACAATTCAAAACTCTCTTGTTATTGAATATAAATTTTAAAGCAATAAAATATATCCTTTTTTTATCTAAAATATATATGGAATATTTAAATATAGGGTAATATTTTAACTCTTTTTTAAGCTTAAATAGGTTTTATCTTTTATAGATTATATTCATATGTTTGTTTTATGAAAAAAATAATACTTTTTAGCTTAACAACCCTACTGCTAAATTGCTGTAGCTCAGAAAAAATAATTTCTATTAAAAACCCTATAAATAACTGGGACATTAATTATATCAAAAGCAAATCGGAACTTGATAATAAAATAACTTTTATAAACAAATATGATTGCCAAAACGAATCTCATAGCTATAATTTATCAAAAAACGAACCCTTAATAGCTGATAAGAATGAATTAATTATTGTAGAAGATAATTTTAAATTAAACACAAAGTCTTTAGAAGATGTAAGTAATAAAAGCTATTTAGAAAATAGTGCGAAAGGATTTTTAAAACACGACAATGAGCCTAATTATAAAAACATAATTGGAGCGAGATTAAGTCAAAATAATGATGGTCACATAATAAAAAAAGAAAATACTGGAACGATAATTAATGATAAAAATATTAATATCACTAACGACAAAAAAGATGAGAAGAAAAGGAAACTATCTAAAAAAGCAAAAATCATAATTATTATATCATCTATAATTTTAGCAGCTCTAACAATAATTATTATAGTAGTATCCTCTATGAGCTTTGGTCTAAGTGTTGGTGGTTTTGGATAGATTCTAAATAATTTATTATATCCTTCTACTATTCGAAATAAGAAGCTTTATCAGTTCTATATTAAATGTTAGCATTTATAATTAGTTATCTTTAAAGACACACTTATCTTGAAATATGAAAACAAAATCAGAAATTGTAGAAAATTGGTTGGTGAGATATACCGGTTTAGAGCTTGACAGTTTTGGGGAGTATATACTTTTAACCAACTTCGATAAATATGTTAAAATTTTTGCTGAAAAGTTAGGCTGTAAATTTCAAGGGGAAGATAAAAATATGTCTTCTGCTACTTCTAAAAATATAACCATCATAAATTTTGGAATGGGAAGCCCGAATGCTGCAACCATTATGGATTTACTTTCTGCGATAAGTCCTAAGGCTGTTCTTTTTCTGGGGAAATGTGGTGGACTAAAAAAGAGAATAGATATTGGTGACTTTGTACTACCTATTGGAGCTATAAGAGGCGACGGTACTTCAAATGACTACTTTCCACCAGAAGTTCCAGCAATGCCTTCATTTTCACTTCAAAAAGCGATTTCTACAACTATTAGAGAATTCAAAACAGATTATTGGACAGGAACTGTATACACTACTAATAGAAGAGTTTGGGAATACGATAAGGTTTTTAAAGATTATATAAAAAAAACAAGAGCATATGCTATTGATATGGAAACTGCAACGCTTTTTACAGTTGGATTTCACAATAAGATTCCAGTAGGTGCATTGTTATTAGTTTCAGACTCTCCTATGACGCCTGAAGGAGTTAAAACACTTGAAAAAGATGAAATTAATTCTAAGCAGTTTGATGAAAAACATATTGCTATAGGAATAGATTCGTTAAGAAAGCTAATGGATAATGCCGAAACTGTTAGGCATCTAAAGTTCTAAAAAAAATAATTATTTCTATAAATCCAATTTTAAAACACCAATACTTGCTGGCTCAGGAATAACAGTTAAGTTAGGATAGTTAAGGGTTGCTGGATTTGGGTCAATATAAAATACACTTGTATTTACTGGAATATAATTTAATAAGCTGGCTGCTGGATATACTTGCATAGATGTTCCTACTATTACTAAAACATCTGCTTTTTCACAAACTGAAATAGCTTTGGGAATCATAGGAACATCTTCTCCAAACCAAACAATATGCGGACGTAATTGATAACCTTTTTCGCATAAGTCCCCTACATTAAGATCACCTTTCCAAGATTTGATATTGTTTTCATCATAGATACTTCTAACTTTTAGCAATTCCCCATGGAGATGTAAAATAGAATTACTTCCAGCTCTTTCATGAAGATCGTCAACATTTTGAGTGATAATAGACACATTATGTTTATTTTCCAAAGCAGCTAATGCAAAATGAGCGGCATTAGGCATTACTTTTTGAAGTTGTTTTCGACGTTGGTTGTAAAACTCCATAACCAACACAGGATTCTTATTAAAACCCTCTACTGTAGCTACCTCCATAACATCGTGACCTTCCCACAAACCATCGTCATCTCTAAAGGTTTTGATACCGCTTTCAGCGCTAATACCTGCCCCTGTTAGCACTACAACATGCATAATAATTAATTTTTAAAAGACAAGCTATAAAGATCCTAGACACACGCCGAATACGGAAAGACTTATAAAATTACCTTGAAATAATTTTTTTAAACTTTATTAGTTCTTTCTCAGCTATTTCTTTACTGTAGTATTTATTGGATAGTTTAGTTCCAGTTTTTTTATTCTTTAAAGTATAGAAAGTGGTATCATTGCTTTGTTTTACAACCATCCAGTACTTTGGATTGTTATCCAATTGATCTTTTGTAACTGTTCTTTTTCTATTTTTTATTGAAGGTTTAAAATTATTTTTTAAATCAATTTTTAGAGTATCATTAGTAGCTAAAGAGTCCTTGATAGTAACAGAATCCTCAACATTATCATTGAGATCTAAACCATTTTCAAATGCATTAACTTCTACAACTTCTATTTTTTGTTCAGGACTTTTTTCAAAAAGAAAAAAACCAGCAACCGAGCAAATAACTAATAGTATTATAAAAATTATCAGGTTTTTTTTACTTTTTCTTGGAGCAATATTTTCTTTTTGATCTTTTCTATCTAATGACATAAATCAAATATCAAATAAATAAGTATAATTTCTAAACATCAAGTTTTTTTGTTTTCAACGTGCATTTGTGTAACACGTAAAATAATACAAAACTTAAATCAATAAAATATATAATTCTAAACCAAACTAGTTAATCCAATAAAAAATAAGAATGAAACACCCAATATAAACCAGGCAAACAACGGTTGGTTTTTATTTTTATTTCTATAAAAAGAAATTTGAGAATTGATGTAATGAATACCCTCCTGCTCAAAATCATATATGAAATAATTATACCTAACAAAGTATGTCCAAAGGTTTGTAAATAATAACGATAGTAAAAATACAAATCCAATTAGAGCCAATATTATTCCAAATACAAAAATTCTTATTCCACTGTTTTTATCATCTAGATTTATTATTTTACTAGTCAAATCTTGTATTGAATCATTATAATTACTTTCAAGAATAATTTTTTGATCTTCGAGTTTATTTAGTTCATTATTAAGTTCATTAATTTCAAACTCTGCGTCGACCATTGTGTAATATAAATTTTGTCTTACGGGGAATTTAAAAGATGTCAATTCTTCATCAGGAATCATGTCAATTTCAATTTCTGGATATCCAAGTTTTGGTATAAGATTAACTAATAAGCCTTTGGTTACTGAAATTTGACTTTCTCCTTTAGCTCCTACCCCATATACTCTAATGGTTCCTGGGTTGTTTCCCCATACAACTTCGATTTTTGATTCTGTATCTTCAGAAATATATTGACATCCGTTAGGGAGCTCCCAATGCCATGACTCAACCCATTTACTTTGATCAGCAACAAAAACAACAGTGTCACCTGGGCAAATTAAACTTTTCCCTCTTGGACTTGAGAATTTTAATTTTTGTTTTGGTTTGTCTAAAACATTTATTGATAGAACGGCTGATGATCCAGTCTCACAACTATTTTTAGGACTTACCTCAATTCTGTAACTACCTGGTTTTTGCCAAGTATATTCGAAAACATAAGTATTAATAATACCATCATTTCTACTTTTCTTTTGATAAAAATTTGATGATTTTTTAATTGTTGAATCATTAGAACTTTTAATAACTTCCCATGTATAGCTTCCAGCGCTTAAAACTTCTAAAAAACTAAACTTTTGTGATTCTCCGACATACGGATCTCCTTCAAAAGAGAGTATCTTATTAGGTTGTAATAAATCCTTAAGCTCATGTGCATCATACAAGTTAGCATTAACATTTTGAATTTTATTTTGAATTTCAATAGTATCTTTATTGTAGATTGAATCCACTAAAAAAATTTCATTATTTAGGGTACTTATTTTCTCATCATTAAGTTTAATCTCACCACGAGATGAAGACAATTTGATTATATCTGAACTCCAATCTGGTATTGATTTATTTGTAGTAAAGTTAATTCCAAAACTTAGGACAAACACAATAATTGCAGGAATTATAGTAGCAATTATTAGACCTAAAATATGGAATGGAAGTGAATATATATATTTTGGAAGTCTTAAAAGAAATTGCTTTAAAAAATCAAATAATTCAAAAGAAGAATCATTGGATTTGATAACGTAAGGCGACAGAAAAAATGTAGAACCCAAAAAAGTAATTAATGAAATTAAAATAATTGGTGTTGAGATTTGAGCAATAGATACACCTAATCCTTGAATAATAATTTTATCTGAATAATTTTTAAAAATAAATATCAGTCCCAAAAATATTAATGTTGACAGTATGGAAGTACCAACAATTTTCATCTTTCTTAGGGTTGATGAATTTGTTTCTGTATAAAAATTAGTTGATCTAAAAATTTGATACTGTATTAGAACAATTATGATTAATGAAATTATTGCAACAGAAATAAAACTGAAATTATAATATGTTGATATTAGAAAAAAGAATGCTGAAATAGAAAAAATTTGAAGTAACATTTTAAAAGAAAATATTATATTTTTTCTTTTACTAAGAATTGTAAAATTATTTGTATTTACAGATGCGGAAAAAAACTTCCAAATAAAAATAACGAAATAATGCCAAATTAATTTAACAACTAAGAATACCGTAGGATGAAGTATTTCATTCCATATCCATTTAAAAATAGAGATTGCAATTTTAAATATATATAATAGCCCATCTAAAATTGTAGTAAT
This sequence comes from Flavobacteriales bacterium, assembly GCA_029251405.1. Classification (GTDB taxonomy): domain Bacteria; phylum Bacteroidota; class Bacteroidia; order Flavobacteriales_D; family Parvicellaceae; genus MED-G20. The sequence continues at coordinate 9,830 of JAQXDK010000021.1, read as the reverse complement.
ACCATAAAGCGCCCAAATAATAAAATTATAAACAATTATAAAAACACTGAAAAGCGGTGTTAGTCTACTAAACCAGGATTTATCAGTAATCCATTTTTGTGTAGTGTCGCTCAGGTTAATTAAACTTTTAGGGGACGTATCAGTAAATTGATTTCTAAAAACTCCGATTAGTGATAATATTAGTAAGGCTAAAAAAAGTGTAAATATATATTCCATAATTATTTTATTAACATTTAATTAACAATATTAAGAATTTTTAGACTAAAAAATAACCTCAAGAAGGTTTTCTGGTAAATTTACGTAAAGTTACTTAGTTATTTTCTTGTTTTCAACGTGCCTTTGTGCGTCTCTAACAGTTTTCTTATTTATGTTTTTAATAAACGCCTCCTCTAGGTTAATGCCTGTTTGATTTGCTAAGCATATTATTACAAATAAAACATCTGCAAGTTCATCGGACAATTCTGATTTATGTTCGGATTTTTTCTCGCTTTGTTCTCCATATTTTCTTGCTATAATTCGAGCCACTTCCCCTACCTCTTCCGTTAGAATAGCCATATTGGTTAATTCGTCAAAATATCTTACCCCTATGGTCTTAATCCAATCGTCTACCATCTTCTGAGCTCTGTCAATACTAATTTCTTTCATGTTATTCTTTATTTTTACTATCTATAATAATTGTTGTAGGTCCAGTATTTGTAAGTGAGACTTGCATCCTTGCACCAAAAACTCCTGTTTGAATTGGTTTTTCTAATACTTTTTCTATTTCAATTATTGTTTTTAAGTACAAATCTTTTGCTTTATCTGATTTTGCAGAGGCTATAAATGATGGTCTATTCCCTTTTTTAGTAGATGCGAATAAAGTGAATTGACTTATTAATAAAATATCGCCAGCTACTTCTTTTAACGACAAATTCATTTTTTGAAAATCGTCGTCAAATATTCTCAAATTAACTACTTTCTTAGTAATCCAAACTATGTCTTCTACTGTATCATCATTAGTAAACCCTACCAGTAATAAAAGTCCATATCCTATTTTCCCTACCAGATCTCCTTTTACAATTACAGAAGCATTGCTAACTCTTTGTGCTATTACTCTCATTGGTAATCATTTTTTCGATAAGTAGCCGAACCATCATCATTATACATAGCTAAATAGCTTTTGTAACGACTTTTAGAGAAATTATTTTTTTCAATTTTCTTCAACACCTCGCAACCAGGTTCGTTAATATGTCTGCAATTATGAAACTTACAATTCTTCAAAGCGGTTAACATTTCAGGAAAAAAAGTAGCTAATTCTTCTTTATCAAAATCCACCAATCCAAAACCCTTAATCCCTGGGGTATCTATAATTTGAGAATGCATATTATAATCAAACATTTCTGCAAAAGTTGTCGTATGTTTTCCAGTTCTATGAGATGCCGATATTTCACCAGTCTTTAAATTTAAATTTGGTATTAGTGCATTAATTAATGTAGATTTTCCTGCACCACTATTTCCAGAAATAAGAACTGATTTGTTTTGAATATTTTCTTTAAAATCTTCCAATCCAATATTTTCTAAAACTGACATACTTAAAGTTCTATACCCAGCGCTTGAATATGTTTTTTCAAATTCTAATAACTTTTCATTGGCTTTTGAGTCGTAAATATCTACTTTGTTAAACACAATTAAAAGAGGTATGTTATAGGCTTCTGCTGTTACAGTAAAGCGATCTATAAATCCTGCAGGAGTGACAGGATTAATAACTGTAACAATTAAAACAGCTAAATCTATATTAGCTGCTATTATATGTGCTTCTTTAGATAAGTTTACAGATTTTCTAATTATGTAATTTTTTCTTGGATGAATAAATTTTATTACCGCTTCATCGTGATCATTAATTAGAACGTCTACTTCATCTCCAACTGCAACAGGATTAGTAGTTTTAATAGCTTGAGTTCTGAATTTCCCTTGAATTCTTGCTTTAATGAATAAATTTTCACCAATTTTAACATCGTACCAACTTCCAGTAGATCTGTATACTATTCCTTTTTGCATAGGATAAATTTACAATAGAATAATTTCCATTTCATAAAATTTAGATTTTTCTCATGTTAAGCCCTATTTTAGCAACACATTAATTTACAAATGAGTATAAAAATTCAAAATATCAGTAAATATTACGACGAGCAATTAGCTCTAGACAATGTTAGTTTTCAAGTAAATTCTGGAGAAATTGTTGGGTTTTTAGGTCCCAACGGAGCTGGAAAATCTACTACTATGAAAATTATTTCTTGTTTTATAAAACCATCTGAAGGAGATGTATTTGTGGACGAAGTTTCAATACATTCAGATGAAATAGCTGTGAAAAGTAAAATTGGTTATTTACCAGAAAACAACCCTTTATACGAAGACCTTTATGTTAGAGAATCTATTGGTTTTATTGCCCAAATGCATAAAATAAAAGACATTAAAAGTGCTGTTGAAAATGTTATTGAAAAAGTTGGACTTAGCAAAGAAGCTCACAAAAAAATTGGTCAACTTTCCAAAGGATATCAACAAAGAGTAGGCATTGCCCAAGCTATTGTTCACAACCCAAAAGTATTAATTCTAGATGAACCAACAAGTGGATTAGACCCCAACCAGTTGGATGAAATTAGATCTTTAATAAAAGATTTAGGGAAAAACAAAACAGTTATGCTGTCCACCCATATTATGCAAGAAGTAGAGTCTATTTGCGATAGAATTGTTATTATAAACAATGGTAACATTGTTGCTGATAGAAAACTAGACGACAATAAAGAATCTAAGAAAGAACAAAAAGAACAAAAACTATTAGTGGAATTTGAACAAAAAACAACCCTAAGTGAATTAAAAAAATCATTTCCAAAAGCATCAATAAAATCTAAAGAAAATCAGTGGGTTTTTACCTACGATGGAAAAGAAGATTTAAGAAAATTAATTTCTAGATATGCTCAAAAAAATGATCTGTTAATTCTTGAAATGCAACAGCATACAGATAATTTAGAAGACCTTTTTAAAAAACTCACTAAATAATATATTAACTGAAAAAGATTTTTTTACATTTACGTTTTTTATTAGTGGAATGATTTGACTGCTTGCAACCACCAAAAAAAGCTAAAAAATTCAAAAACATTACCTCTAATTTTTTATTTATTAAATTTTAGTTTATTTAAATGGCTTATTTATTTACATCCGAGTCTGTATCAGAAGGACACCCAGACAAAGTAGCTGATCAAATATCAGATGCATTAATCGATAATTTTTTAGCATTTGACGCTACATCCAAAGTAGCTTGTGAAACTTTAGTTACAACAGGTCAAGTTGTACTAGCTGGTGAAGTAAAGTCAAAAGCTTATTTAGATGTACAAAAAATTGCAAGAGATGTAATCAATAAAATTGGTTACACTAAAGGAGAGTACATGTTTGATGGAAATTCTTGTGGAGTACTTTCAGCAATTCACGAACAATCTCCTGACATTAACCAGGGTGTAGAAAGAAGTAAAGATGAAGACCAGGGAGCTGGCGATCAGGGAATGATGTTTGGATACGCTTCAAAAGAGACTGAAAACTACATGCCACTACCTTTAGAAATATCGCATTTACTTTTAAAAGAACTGGCATCTATAAGAAGAGAAGGTAAAGAAATGACTTATTTAAGACCTGATTCTAAGTCACAAGTTACCATTGAATACGATGACGACAACAATCCGATCAAAATTGATGCAATAGTTGTTTCTACTCAGCACGACGATTTTGATTCTGAAGCTAACATGTTGGCAAAAATTAAAACAGATGTTATTAATATATTGGTACCAAGAGTGCAAAAACTCTTACCTGATCATATTCAGAAATTATTTAATGAAAATATAAGTTACCATGTAAATCCAACTGGAATATTTGTAATAGGTGGACCTCACGGAGACACTGGTCTTACTGGAAGAAAAATTATAGTAGACACTTATGGTGGTAAGGGAGCTCACGGTGGAGGAGCATTTTCTGGAAAAGATCCAAGTAAAGTGGATCGATCAGCTGCTTATGCAACAAGACATATTGCAAAAAATTTAGTAGCTGCTGGTATTGCTAATGAAGTACTTGTACAAGTAGCTTATGCTATTGGAGTAGCTGAACCAGTTGGACTTTATATAAATACTTATGGAACTAGCAATGTACCTATGAACGATGGAGAAATTGCCGAGAAAGTAAATCAAATTTTTGATATGAGACCCTATGCTATTGAACAAAGATTCCAACTTAGAAGTCCAATTTATTCAGAAACTGCTGCGTATGGCCATATGGGAAGAAAAGCCGAAAAAATAACTAAAGAATTTACTTCCGCAGATGGGAAAAACATATCTATAGAAGTTGAACTTTTTCCTTGGGAAAAGTTAGATTATGTAGATAAAATCAAAGCTGGGTTTTAGTCTCTTAGAATTATTTTTTTCTAAATATCAGTCTTACAGGAACTCCCGTTAAATCAAAAGCTTTTCGCATTTGATTCTCTAAATACCTCTTGTAAGGGTCTTTCACATATTGTGGTAGATTACAAAAGAATGCAAATGTTGGAGAGTGAGTAGGTAACTGTGTAATATATTTAATTTTCACATACTTCCCTTTAATCGACGGCGGGGGATTTTTCTCAATAGCAGCTAGCATTACTTCGTTCAGTTTTGAAGTTGGAATTTTTTGTTTTCGATTTTCAAAAACTTCCATTGCTTTTTCTAATGCCTTATGAATTCTTTGCTTATTTAGGGCTGAAATAAATAAAATAGGTAAATCTGTAAATGGAGCTATTTTAGAAATAATATCTTCCTCATGTTCTTTGGTAGTAATTGTTTCTTTTTCTATTGAATCCCATTTATTAACTAATAAAACTACTCCCTTTTTATTTTTCTCAATAACTGAAAAAATACTTAAATCCTGCTTCTGAAGTCCTTCTTTTGCATCAATCATAAATAAACAAACGTCACAGTCTTCAATAGCACGAATGGCCCTCATTACAGAATAAAACTCAATGTCTTCATGAACTTTACTTTTCTTTCTTATACCTGCAGTATCTACTAATGTTAAGTCAAAACCAAAAGCATTAAAATGAGTATCGACAGCATCCCTAGTAGTACCAGAGATATCCGTTACAATATTTCTATCTTCTCCTAATAAGGCATTAGTGAGAGAAGATTTACCAACATTAGGCTTTCCAACAATAGCAATTCTTGGTATTTCATCGCCATGTTTTTCTTTTTCATCATACAATTGTTCTGCTAAATGATCGAGCATATCTCCAGTACCTGCACCATTTATTGCACTAATTCCAAATACATGATCTAAACCAAACTGAAAAAACTCATAGGTGTCATTAATTCTTTCGTTATTGTCTACTTTGTTGGCAACTACAACAATTGGTTTTTTTGAATTTCTTAAGAGTTGAGCAACAGACTCGTCTAGGTCTGTGATTCCTGTTTCTACATCGACGACGAATACCAATACAGTAGCCTCTTCAATTGCTATTTTAACCTGTCTTCTTATTTCGCCTTCAAAAATATCATCTGAACCAGATACATAACCACCCGTATCGATAACAGAAAACTGTTTTCCGTTCCATTCTGATTTCCCGTAATGACGATCTCTGGTAACTCCACTCACCTCTTTAACAATAGCTCTTCTGCCACCGATTAATCTGTTGAACAAAGTTGACTTCCCTACGTTTGGTCTTCCTACAATTGCTACTATATTACTCAATATCCATATTTTTTAAGTTTGCCTTCTTTATCTCTCCAATCTTTATCCACTTTCACAAATAATTCTAAATGTACCTTTTTAGAAATAAAAGATTCAATATCTATACGAGATTCGATTCCAAGTTTTTTAATCTTTTTTCCTTGGTGACCTATTACTATTGATTTTTGGCTGGTTCTAGATACCATAATATTGGCTCTAATCCTGACAATTTTTTCGTCTTCCTTATACTCTTCTACTACTACTTCACAAGAATAAGGAACTTCTTTTTGATAAATCTTTAATATTTTCTCTCTTACAATTTCCGAAACAAAAAAACGCATGTTTTTATTAGTTAACTGGTCTTTATCAAAATATGGAGGATTTTCTGGCAACCATTCTAAAATTTTTGGTAGTATAAACTGAATACTCATATTATGCAGAGCAGATATAGGTAGAATTTCAGCTTTAGGTAATTTTATTTTCCATTCGTTCACTAATTTTTCAAGAGACTTTTGTTCTGAATTATCTATTTTATTTAAAAGAAGTAGAACTGGAACACTGAGTTTGTTTATTTGAGCCAATCTCTCTTCCATCTTATTAGCGTCTTCATAAATATCTGTTACCATTAAAATGACGTCTGCATCTTTTAGTGCTTCTGAAACAAATTTCATCATGTTTTCATGAAGTCTGTAATGTGGATCTATTATTCCTGGGGTATCAGAAAAAACAATTTGATAGTCCTCTTCGTTTACCATACCCATAATTCTATGTCTAGTGGTTTGCATTTTAGAGGTTATTATAGATAGCTTTTCTCCTACTAATTGATTCATTAATGTTGACTTTCCAACGTTGGGACTCCCTATTATATTAACAAAACCAGATTTATGTGACATTTTACAGATTTTAATTTGCAATAATAGAAACAAAAATTAACTTTGCAATGCGGGGTGGAGCAGTTGGTAGCTCGTTGGGCTCATAACCCAAAGGTCGTAAGTTCGAGTCTTACCCCCGCAACTAAGAAACTCCTTGAGAAATCAAGGAGTTTTTATTTTGGGGTCAAGTGATGCTTGCATCGTCTTGAAAACAAAAGAAAAAATCAGATTGTAAAGCAATCGGAGTTTCTTTGGGCTGTTTCTGCTTTTGGCCCATTTCGGAACAACGTGGAGAAATGAATCCAACTCCCGCTACTAAAACAATTAAACGGTTATACTTTTATAAAGTGTAACCGTTTTTTTTGTAATTATATAAAATTAAGTTATTCTTTTAGTACTTTCTTAATAATAAAATTCTTATCATCATTTAGTTTAATGATATAATTTCCTTTAGATAAGTTACTTAAATCGAGTGTATTGGTAATTTTTTGTACTGTTATAACTTGACCTAAAACATTATAAATAGTAGCAGTTAATTTATTTATATTACCTGTAACCATTAAGGTTTCATTTACAGGGTTTGGGTATATAGATATATTTAATTTATTTCCTTCCTCTAAACTTGCAGTAGAACAATTTAAACCACCATCAACAATATTCCAATTATAGTTTTCTATTAAACTCATTCTAGCATCTTTGCTATTACAATAGTAAATTGTAGGGCCTGCTCCTAATTCAACATTTGGTTGTACATCTTGCTGAGACCACCCATTTAGAATATTATCATAATTGGCAGTTGATAGGCCTGAGCTGTGAAAAATCATGAACATATTGGTTACATTACTGATATCCCAGCTACTTAAATCATAATTAAAGTCAGTTCTTGCACTAAACAACTGACTCATATTAGTCACCCCACTAACATCCCAGTTTGAAATGTCTCCGTACGTGTTTTCAACAGGTGTTTGAGATGAAAACCAAAACTCAACAATATCAAATATATTTATATCAGAGATCGGATCATTAATTTTTTTAAGATTAAACACACCACCATTATTTTCCCAATAGGCTGTATTTATGGTACTTCCGTTATCTTCTGTAATGGTATAACGCGGCATTATATCAAAATCTCCATCATTATCAATATCTATAATTCGAAGATCATAAGATATTCCTAAATCACCCGGTTTAATAGGAGAGAAGCTACCGTTTGCTCCACTGTGTAACTGAATGGGATCTTGAACTACTTGAGTAGTAATATCTTCCAAACCTGTGCCATTTAAATTTCTGTATATTCTTATACCCCAACCTGCATAGTCAAATGTTTCTGCTATTACTAATTCTAAAAACCCATCATTATCTATATCAATAAAATTCCCTCCTAAAGCAAACGTATTTACATTGATTTCTAAAGCATCAGCAGGAATAGTTAGTTCAATTGAATATCCATTTGAATATGAGAAATTACCATCACCACCTCCATATAAAATATTAAGATTATTAGGGTTATACCCAGTATTTTCGTAGAGTTGTTCTAAGTAATCTGGAATTTCCTGTCCAGATGTATATGCGCCAATTAAATCTAAATTACCATCATTATTCATGTCAAATAGCCCCAAATACATGAATATCATATCTACACAACTATTATTTTGACTAAATTCATTACTCTCTAATAGATTTGTTGTTGATTCTGAAAAATTTCCTTCTCCATCATTTATTAAAAATTTAGGAACTGATATATGTTGACAATTATCAAATATCCATTCCCCTGAAATTATATCTACATCTCCGTCATTATCTATATCTCCAGTAGTTACATCATGAGGTGCCGTTGGAGAGCCAATTAATTTTTCTGTAATCGAATTAGCACTTAAATATATTAAAACGAGTGGATAGGCATCCCCATAGTAGCCTCCTATCCCGTCTTCATGTAAGTTACCTACTTGCCATAATACATCGATAATGCCATCACCATTAAAATCATTTAACTCAGGCCTTGGGCCCCAAATAACTTCAGAATCATAATACATTGGAGTACTATTCTCATCATAATAGTTTGGCCACCAAATCCATTTCCCAGGTCCGGATACATTTGCTCCCCCTGCTACAGGAGTTTTGTTGGCTAACCATCCAAAGAAATCTAAATCTCCATCATTATCATAATCAAATAATATTTGTGCATTTTGACCTAATATAAAAGTGCCTGCGGCACCATTATTAATATTTATCCTTTTTGCCGCTTCAGCCCGTGAAATAAATCTACCGGCACCTACTCTGTTGTTAACGGCCTCACCAGTAGTATTGTTAATTTCACTGTATACAGGATAACCGTAATTACCTAATTCCTGAGAAACAGCGGAAATAGACAAAATTAGGATTACATAAACAAGATTTTTCATTTGTAAAGTTTTATGTTGAAAATACAAAATTTTACGCTTTCCACGTTATTACAGTGTAACTTTTTTTTAATTAAAAGACTTTGTTATAACTCTTTACAAGATTTAGAGTAAATAAATGTCAAATAATTAATTTCATTCCAATGCGTGATTGGTATTAAATAAAAATTGTTCACCTTTGATTCAAAATAATTCAATCATGAAAAAAATATTTTTACTCTTAACTTTACTAATCTTCGCTTTCAGTTGTGAAAATGAAGATAATGTAGACTCTACTCAAGCAAAAGTTATTGGAGAATGGGAAGTGTATAAGTTCGAAAAACAAGAATTGGTTCAGGAATTCGTAGATGGTGAAATAGTGCAATCTATGGAATGGTATGATCTAACTCCATCAGCAGAACCTGAAACTTCATTAACATTTGAAAACGATAATACATTTGAAACTAATTATGCAGGTGTTGTAACGGGTGATGGTGTTTGGAGTGAAATAGATGAGAATACATTCAGTTTCACATTTAATGAGAACCCATGGTCTCTTTTAGAGAGCAATTATATTGTACAGTTTCATTGTGATAATACAATGTCAATAAAGCATTTGGTGGCGCCACCTGCTGGTAATCATAATTTTCAAGATTCAGATTGGTATATCGTCCGATACCTTAGGATGCCAGGAACTGATGAGTGTGACGATTCAGTTAATTACTATGTTACTGATTAAATAGATTGTTAACTCAAAATCTTTTGTTGTTAGACTTGTGATTGGTATTTCAATAGAGAACGCTACATAAACACTAAAACGGTTATACTTTTATAAAGTGCAACCGTTTTTCTATTTTAATAA
>JAQXDK010000031.1 GCA_029251405.1 Flavobacteriales bacterium | reverse complement strand
CTACCTCCTAAATCAGTTAAACAATTTGCAGCACCAAGACCAAGTGTAACTTCATGTCTTTTTTTCTTGTACTCATATTTATCAGTATAGCTTCTATGTTGTGAAAAAACACTAGCAGTTAATAATAATAATACAATTGAAACAATATGTCCTTTAGGAAGCATTTGTTCAAAAATAATAAATTTTATCTTTAGATATACAGTTTATGGATAAATTAATTAACTAAATAGTCAATAAAATTTAATAAAAGTGGACTAGAAAATGTTGATATTAAACCAAATACAGTCCACATGAAAATATTATAAGAAACTTCAATTACATCTTTCATAACCAGTTATTTAATATTAATCCATAACGTGATTGAGATAATAAGGTTTCAAAAAATTTTAATCAACAGAGAAGAAGTGATTTTATTGGTTATTTTTTTTATTTAGTTTAAATGTTTGTTTAGTAAACATTTCATAATTTTTTTTACATTGTTAGTTGCTATATACCGTCATTTAGATCTACTTGAAATCTATTTATAATGGTGGTTTCAATTTAATAGTTTCTATTATTTTAATTTATAAATTAGAGATTGGCATTTCTATTTATTAATTCTGTATTCCCATTTTGATTTCTTAAACTAATTTTATAAACCTTATTTTCTCCCTTTCTTTGAATTAATATATCTACAAGATCTCCTGGTTGATGCTTTGCGATTTGTTCTTGAAGTTCAGGCACATCATTCACAAATGTATTTTCAATTTTAAGAATTACATCATTTGTAAATATTCCTGCATCTTCAGCAGCTCCACCCACTGATAGGCCACTAACTAATACTCCATTAGTATTTGGTAATTTTAATTCGTTCATCATGTTTTGAGTTACATCTTGAATTATTACCCCAATAAATGCTCTTTGTACGACACCATATTTTTTTAAATCATTGACCACTTTAAAAGTTATATTTGAGGGAATAGCAAAAGAGTAACCAGAATAAGATCCAGTTTTTGAAGCTATTGCAGTATTAATACCGATTAGTTGACCATTAGGAGTTACCAAAGCACCTCCACTATTACCAGGATTAACCGCTGCGTCTGTTTGTATAAATGATTCCAATGGAAAAATATTTTCATTAGCATTAGACCTTAAAATATTTATATTTCTAGACTTTGCACTAACTATGCCAGCAGTTACTGTTGAGGTGAGATTAAAAGGATTTCCTACTGCTAGCACCCAATCGCCAAGTTTTAATTCATCGGAGTTTCCAAATTCTGCAAATAGGAGATCTCTAGCCTCAATTTTAACTAATGCAAGATCTGTATTTGGATCCATACCTATTACTTTTGCATCTAATTCTCTACCATCATTAAGAGTTATTAAAATTTTGGAGGCACCCTCAATAACATGATTGTTAGTTACTATAAATCCATCTTCAGAAATAATAACACCAGATCCTGTTGCAATTTGAGGCCTCAATCCTCGACTTCCGTGAGGTCCCCAGAAGTAGTCTAGAAGGGGGTCTGAGTTATAGGATTGAACATATTCGCTTTTAATATGTACTACAGCATTCACAGTTTTTTGAGCAGCATTTGTAAAATCTAAATTTAAAGGACTTAACTAATTTCTAAATTTAGATTGCTCATGAACCTCATTCTTTTTTTTAAATTCATTTATTGAAGCATTTATGGGCTCTTTTTGTAAATTTTTAGTTGAAAAAATATCTTTAAATAAATAAATGGTAAATATTGATAACAATAAGATATTAAAAAATACAATTAATTTTTTCATGTTTTTTTTACCTAATTTAATCCCGAATTCTTTTTTTTATTATCTACCTCGTGTTAAATATTGTTAAGCATTATTTTAATTACTTTTGAATATATGACAACAAAATTTTATAAATATCAAGCCACTGGTAATGATTTTGTAATTATTGATTTGAGAGAAAATAAGCTTCAAATTGATAAAGAACATATAAAAAAGATTTGTGATAGAAAATTTGGAATAGGTTCAGACGGATTAATGCTTATTAAAAAACACAAAAATGTTGATTTTGAAATGGAATTTTACAATCCAGACGGATCAAAAAGTTTTTGTGGAAATGGAAGCAGGTGTGCAGTTTTATTTAATTATCATCAAGGGTTTACTCCAAAAAATTGTTGTTTTATAACTAATGATGGTGAGCACCAGGGGTACGTATCAGACAGCGAATCTGTAAAAATTAGCATTCTAGGTCCAGTTTCTGTAAATAAACTTTCTAATGGGGATTATGAAGTAAACACAGGTTCACCTCATTACATTCAGTATAAATCTAAAATTAAAGAATTAGATTTTATAAGTTATTGTAAATCTATTAGAAATAATGATTTGTATTTAAAGGATGGAATAAATGTTAATTTAGTTGAAAATAATTCAGATTCTTTATTTATGAGGACCTACGAAAGAGGTGTTGAAAATGAGACCTTATCTTGTGGCTCTGGAGTAACTGCAGTTGCGTTAGCTCATGGAATGGAGAATTCAAATCTAAATAGTGTTGAGGTCAAAACTCTTGGAGGAAATTTAAAGGTTGAATTCCAAAAAAAATCTAATTTATTCAGTAATGTTTTTCTTTCAGGACCATCAAGTTTTGTTTTCAGTGGTGAAATTAATATCTGAAAAATGAAAAATAATATTTCATTAAGAGATCCTAAAAAAACTGATTTATCATTCATTTTAAACTTAGAAAATAATTTAGATAATAAATCTTCAAATCTTGATTTTAAATTTTATTCCGAAAATGATATTAAATACTTCATCGACAAGCCGAAGTCTCTAATTTTAGATTTACAATATCGTTATATTATTGAATTAGACTCTGCTGCTGTAGGATGTGTTGATTTATTTGATTTTGATCTTATAAATTCTAGAGCAGGATTAGGGATAATTGTTCTTGATAATAAGCGAAATATGGGAATAGGTTATTATGCAATTAAGTTAATTAAAGAGATGCTTTCCAAGCAATATTCTTTAAACCAGCTTCATGCTGAAATTCAAGAAGATAATGTTGCGAGTATTCGTTTATTTGAAAAGTCTGGGTTTAAAGAAACTGGAGTTAAAAAAAACTGGGTAAGAAATGAAAATTCTTATTTAGCTCTTAAATTTTATCAATTCTTTTTTTAAAATTATTTATTGTTCTATCTCCTTCTACCTCTATTTCTATCTCTATTTCTTCTATCACCGCCTCTGTTTCTGTCTTTGTCGCCGCCTCTATTCCTGTCTCTTCCTCCTCTTTTTTTACCTCCATCATTAGAAGCTATTTCAACAACAAAGCTTTTATCATCGTATTCTTTATCTTTAAGGTCTTCTAAGATCTTATCAGAAAGACTTTTATCAACCTCAAAAAATGAAAAATCGTTGTATAAATCTAAAGATCCTACAGACTTAGCAGGTAAATTTGTATTGGAACATATGAGTCTTAAAAGACCACCTTTATTCAATCCTTTGTTATGACCTAGATTTATAAAAAATCTTTGATGATCTTCATTTGAAATTCTTGATCCTTTTTTTCCTTTATCACTTGAAATTTCTCTTGAATTTTCGTAATACTTTAGTAGTTGTTCGAACTCAATTGCTATCATTCGTTTTATTAAATCTTCTTTGGAGAATTCTGATAAACTTTCGCTAATAGAAGGAGTTAATTTTGATATTTCATCATTATCGATAGAGATGTTTTTAATTTTATTTACATATCCAATTAATTGTTGCTCACAAATTTCTTTTCCAGATGGTAATTTACCTTGATCAAATTTTATTTTTACTTTTCTTTCAATCTGTGATATCTTATTTTGATCACGGTTGGAAACAATTGCTATTGAGACCCCTTTGTTACCTGCTCTTGCTGTTCTTCCACTCCTGTGAGTATAGCTTTCTGACTCATCAGGTAAATGGTAATTGATAACATGCGATATATTGTTCACATCTATTCCTCTAGCAGCTACGTCAGTTGCAACTAAAACCTGTATGGTTTTATCTCTAAATTTCTCCATTGCTTTATCTCTCTGCATTTGCGAAAGATCCCCATGAAGTGGAGCTGCACTGTAACCTTCTTTTAATAATTTATCCGCAACCTCTTGGGTAGTTCTTCTTGTTCTGCAAAAAATTAGACCATAAATATTAGGGTTAAAATCTAGTATTCTTTTTACTGCTTTGTATCGATCTCGTTCGTTTACATTATAATATACGTGTTCAATATTTTCTGCTCCAACATTTTTATGACCTACTGTAATTTCTAAAGGGTTGCTCATGTAAGACTTAGAAATTTTGGCAACTTCTTTTGGCATAGTTGCTGAAAATAACCAAGTAGATTTTTCTTCAGGAGTGTGTTCTAAAATACCGTCAATATCTTCTTTGAACCCCATATTAAGCATTTCATCAGCTTCATCTAGTACAACATAAGAAACGTGATTAATTTTAATCATTCTTCTTTTCATCATATCCATTAGTCTCCCGGGTGTTGCCACTACGATCTGTGCTCCTGATCTTATTTCTTTAGATTGCTTATCCATACTAGCCCCTCCATATATTGTAGCTACAGATAAACCTTTAATGTATTTAGAAAATGCTTTGAAATCATTAGATATCTGGACACAAAGTTCTCTTGTAGGTGCAATAACTAAACCTTGAACGATATTTTTTTTAACATCGATTCTATGAATCATCGGTAAACCGAAAGCAGCTGTTTTACCTGTACCAGTTTGTGCTAGACCGATTAAATCTCGGTCTTCATTAATTAACATTGGAATTGATTCTTCTTGAACCGGAGTAGGTTTAGTAAATCCAAGTGCTTCAACACCTTTTAGAAGATCTGCTTTAAGTGGTAATTCTGAGAATAACATTTTAGTAATTTTCCGCGAAGGTAAACTAATAAATCATTTAAAAGTAAAAAAAGTCAAACCTGTAAGCCGGATTCTGTCGTGGTTCATCATTTATCTAGGCTAATTATCACTAATTAACTCAAGCGACCTACCCTCCAAGTCGAGCGAGCAACTCTTCTACAAAGTAACCTTGGTTTATTTGGTCTTGCAGCGTATGAGGTTTACCATGCGATTAATGTCACCATTAATCCGGTGAGCTCTTACCTCACCTTTTCACCATTACCATTGCTGGCTGTTTATTTTCTGTGGCACTATCTGTATCTTACAATCCTTCCTGTTAGGAAGCATACTGCTCTATGCTGTCCGGACTTTCCTCTTACAATTAACGTAAGCGATGAACTGGTTTGACTTTGATCAAAATTATGTTTATGAATTCAAGATAACAAGTAATAACGAAAGAATTTTGTTGATTTAGTGAATTAAAATTTCAGTTGAAATTGCTCTGTGGTCGGAAAATTCAGATTTATGTGTTTTAAAATTTAAAGATTGTAAGTTCTGATCGTGCCATATGTAATCGATTCTTAAAAACGGAATTTTTCCAATGTAAGTGCCACCAAACCCAAATCCTGAAATAGTAAATGCATCTTTAAAGTGATTGTTAAATTGATTGTAGGCATAGGAAAGAGGAGTATCGTTAAGGTCTACACAAATAATGTTATTGTATGGGCTTTTTTTAATTTTTGGAAATAATTCTTTTATTTGTTGGCTTCTCTTAGAAAATCCAATTTTTAACCTGTTGTAGATATCTTGCTCAGGAATTTTTTGATGCGGCCATAATGGACTGCCTTTTCCTCCAATTATATTGTAGTCAGAATGATTAAAACGAATAGACCCCATATGAGCATTGAAAATTCGAAGGGTATCAGATTTTATATTTATGTCTGACCACATACAGTGATTAGAATGGTCGTTTTTAAATTCCAATTCTTGTTTATTTACGATGGGAAATCTACTGAAAGTAGCAAGGCCGAATTTGGAACTATTTTTACTTTCGTTGGTAAAACTTTCGTGAAAGTACTCAAAGCCCAGTTCTTTAAGTATGAGCTCTCGAGTAATAAATTCCTTATTGTTGTCATAGTAGTATTCCTGAAAACAAATAACATCAGGATTTTCACTTTTAATAAATGAAATAATTTTAGATTTCATTTCAACATTACTAGACCAGTTGTACAAGTCAAATAATCGAACATTAAAAGACATAACTTTTATCTTTCTAACAGAAGAATTACTTTTAAAAATTTTTGGACTAATTTGAATAAATCTACTGTGGTGGTACATCCCTGCAATCATTACTAGCAAAGAAGTTAAAAAGAATAATTTTTTCTTAAAGAACCAAATAACTAGTAATATAAAATTGATTAGTAAAATAATAGGATAACCAAGTCCTAAAAATGATACCCAAATAGCAGCAATTGGATCCGCTATATAAGACAAATAACTAAAAAATAATAAAAAATTGAAAAGTATAGTGAAGTAGGCAAGTAGCTTACTTTTCCAAGTCATCTTTTTAATTCCGAAATTAAATATGCTTACTGGCATTGAATAGATAATCTTTTTCTTCCTTACTCAAACTCTCGTAGCCTGATAATTTAATCTTGTCTAATATTTCATCTACTTTTTGCTGTCTGTTTTTTGAATCTGAGTTCATCGACCTACTTTCTTTTTTAGGTGGATTATTAGCTTTCTTTTTATAAACGATTTTAATCTTTCTTTTTTGAAAAACACTACCTAATGATTTTATAATATTATCGAACCAATAAGAAATATCTTTACCTTTTTTAAAATTGGATACGAATAAAAAGCCCCAAAAGGCACCCCCAAGATGAGCAAAATGAGCAACTCCATCACTATTTGATAACCCTACAATATCAAATGCTACCCAAATCATAGCTAAATATTTTAACTTAACTCTAATAATTCCAAATAGCATTACTTCAAAATTTGGTGTATATGTTGCTAGTCCAACAAAAACAGCCATTACTGCTGCGGATGCACCGAGCATAGGAATATCTCCCATATCTCTAAAAAGTGGGAATAAATTGTGGGTAATTAAATACAATATTGCTCCACAGATTCCTCCAATTATGTAGGTGCTAACTGCAGCTTTTCTTCCTAATAAATCTTCGTACATTTTTGCTGTGAAAAAGTAGATTAACATGTTGTTAAATAGATGCCAAAAAGAACCATGTAAAAACATATAAGTTATTATTGTCCAGGGTCTTTTAAGAAATACTATAAATGAAGAATTAAAAGTGAAATAATCATCAATATTGTTCAGATTACTTAAATCCCATTTCATTAAGTTGAAAAAATTACTGAGAATTAAAAAAAGCAAATAAACAGCGATGTTTATATAAATTATTTTAATATAAACACCGCCAGATTTGAATTGATATTTAAGTTGATTAATCACTGACATTTAAAAAAAATTATTTCTTTTTTTTGACCAATATAATACAATTATTATTCCAATAAATGCTCCACCTAAATGAGCAAAATGCGCCACATTATCATTGGAATTATTAGAAACTCCTAAGTAAAGTTCTAATGCAGCATATCCAATTACAAAATATTTAGCTTTTATTGGTATAGGAGGGAAAAGCAACATTAGTTCAGTATTTGGAAATAAATACCCAAATGCTGCCAATAACCCAAAAATTGCACCAGAAGCACCCAGCATCGGGGTATGATGGAGAAGATTTAGTTGTGCTAGAATAGGATCTTTAAAATTCATACCTTTTTGAAAAGCATCGTAAGCAGAATTTCTAAAAAGTTCTAAATCTTGTACTGATAAAAGTGCTTCGATATTTTGTATCCTAATATAGTTAACACCTAAATGTAACACAGCAGCCCCTAAGGCACAGGCTATGTAATAACCTAAAAATCTTTGTGGTCCCCAGACACGTTCTAGTTGTGCACCAAAAATTACTAAAGCAAACATGTTAAAGAATATATGACCTATGGAAAATTGACTGTGCATAAAAAAATGAGTAGCTAACTGCCAAGGTCTAAAATCTTCAGAGGTCACAGGGAACAGTTCAAGCTGCTGAGTGAAGGAAGGAAGAGTCCATTGAGCTATATAGAAAATAATATTAATTAGTAATATATTCTTAACTACCGGAGATATGTTTTTAAGAAGATTATTAAACATTAATTAAACATTTTATTTATTTCTTCTTGACTTGTTTCTTTAACTATTGAAAGCCCTTTACTATTTTTCAAGGAATTTTGACATGAAAATAAGCAATCTATAAGATAAGCCATTTCTTTTTTACTCATGTTTTTTTGAGTTCCGTGTGCATAGCTTGTCGAAACATTCCAAGCAATTTTATGATAAGGTATTTCAAAATCATCATTGTTGTTTTTTATATTTTCAAGGCAACTTTCAATAAAAGATTTTCCATCAATACTACTGCTAGATCCTGGAAAAGTATTTATAACAATGCTTTGCTTTCCAAATTGATCAATTTCTATTCCCAATCTTTCTAAATCTTCTTTAATTTCTAAACAAATTAAAACGTCACTTGAACTTAGCTCTAATTCTATTGGATGAAGTAATCTTTGCGAAGAAACTTCACCATTTTTGTATCGTTCAATTAGTTCCTCAAACTTAATTTGTTGATGAGCTCTGAAAACATCGATTATTAGTAATCCATTTTTTTTAATCGTAATAATATATCGTGTTCCGAGTTGTAAAAACAAATAAGAATTGTCTGAAAAATCATCTTGATTAGGTAAATTATCAAAAGGTTTAAAATTATTTTGAAGCAGATTTATATTTTCTTTTATATCCAATTTCTTTTCTTTTTGAAATGGATTATAGTTGGGGTCAACAGAAATAGAAGGGAATTTTACGGTTGATCCTTCTTTCAATGGAGTTACATCAAACGACGTTTCTAAATTAAAATCAATTGATGGAGCAATATTATTTTTACTTAGCGAACTTCTTACACTTGACTTAACTAATTCATAAACGGCTCTTTCATCTTCAAATTTTATTTCTGTTTTACTTGGGTGAATATTGACATCAATCGAATCGTAGGGGACTGTTAAATGAATGAAGTAAGAAGGGAAATAATCGTGGCCAATAAGGTCTTTGAAAACCACTTTAATAGCATGATTAATGGAGTTGTTTTTGATATATCTATTATTGATAAATAAAAATTGTTCTCCCCTAGTTCGTTTTGAGAACTCAGGTTTTAAGACAAAACCTTCGATTGTTGTTATAGATGTCTTTTCTTCAACAGGTACCAGTCTTTCCTTGTATTTATTGCCAAAAACCCCTACAATTCTTTGTCTTCTCATGGAAATAGGTAAATCAAATAGAAGACTTTCATTATGATGCATAGTGAAATGAATTTCTGGATGTGTCAAAGCAATACGTTGAAATTCGTCTATAATATGTTTAGTTTCTACTCCTTTAGATTTTAGAAAATTCCTTCTTGCCGGTACGTTATAAAATAAATTTCTCATTGAAATACTGGTGCCCTTAGAATAAGCACAAGATTCAGAGTTGATGATTTTAGATGCTTCTATATTTATTTGATGTCCAATTTCATCAGATTTTTTTTTTGTTTTTAATTCAACTTGTGCCACAGCTGCTATACTTGACAGTGCTTCTCCTCTAAACCCTTTAGAAGAAATAGAAAAAAGATCATCGGTAGACTTGATTTTGGATGTTGCATGTTTCTTAAAACACAACTCTGCATCATTTTTTGACATCCCAAAACCGTTGTCAATTACTTGAACAAGTGTCGCACCAGCATCCTTAATTATTAATTGGATTTTAGTACTTTCAGCATCTACAGCATTTTCTAACAACTCTTTAACTGCTGATGCTGGCCTTTGTATTACTTCACCAGCTGCAATTTGGTTGGCTACATGTTCTGACAAAAGCTCGATCATTGTTTAGTATTAGAGTTAGTCAAAATTTCTAGTACGGAATCTATTTGTGTGTAAATAAACATAAATCCGAAAATTAATATTGAAAATATTATAATTAACCTGGTAGTTTCCCAATTATTATTCCAGGTTTTTTTGTTTGATTTTACTTGGAAAGAATCTTTTATTCTTTTTGAAAAATCAGTGCTTTCAGATTCAGATATTATTTGATTTAACTTTTCTTTTCTTTCATCATAGTATCTAGCTGGAAAATCAAACTGTTTATGATTGGGAAGTTTAAAGAATCTTGATTTCAAAAATTGTTTTTGACTCATTAAGTAAATTTATATAAATAATGCGATCAGTTGAAAATCGTATAGAAATCTCTTGTTAATTTTTTATAATCTTTAGAATACTCATGTCTTCCAAATTCTTCAATAATGAGTTCTTCTTCAATAGTTTTGGAATTAATTTTCGAAAATTCTAATAAGACTCTGTGTGGCGGTTTATTAGGCTTGGGATAGACAATACACTTTCTTTTTACATTTAGACCAATAGCTTTTGAAGTACTCACGGCCTTGTCTAATTGATCGTAAGGTAATATAATGTTTAAGGATCCTAAGTTGCTTAGATGATCAACACTAAATTTTAATATATCTTTAAAACTCAAGCTTGATTCATGTCTTGCATTAGATCTATCTGTGTTGATTGGTTTTAGACTGTTTATAAAGTACGGAGGATTACTTATAATTAAATCGTATTTCACTACGGGTTTAAACTTATAAAAATCTTTTTCAATTAAGTTAATGTTTTTATGCCAAATACAGTTCTTAATGTTTTGCTTCGCATCAATTATTGCATTTTTTGAATTTTCTAAACTGTCTATTTTAATGTCATCAAACCGTTGTGCAATAATTAAAGATATAACTCCAGTTCCAGATCCAATATCTAATGCGTTTTTTTTTTCTGAGGAACTGGACCAAGCACCAATTAATATTCCATCTGTTCCAATTTTCATTGCAGCATTGTTTTGCTGAATATTAAATTTTTTAAATTTAAAGGGCTGATAAATCTTATTGAGCATCTGTGTAGAGTTCAATTAATCCGTCTGCAATATTTAGTTTCACCTTGTTTAAGGTATGATTTAATTCAATAATATTTATTTCATTATAAGGAATGAGAACTTCTTCATTATTAATAAATATTTGAATTAGATTGTTGTTTTGTATTTCAATAACAGCACTTATTTTTCCTATCAAATTATCATTCTGATTGTAGAGAGTATAGTCAATTATACTTTTTTGGCTGATATTACTTTTATCATATTCGTGATCTTTAAGATCAATAAATACTTTTTTATTTTTAAGTTTTTCAGCTTTTTCACCAGTTAAATTCTGAAGAGTTAGTATTCTTTTACTTTTATTTAATATTTGAATATTTTGAATTTTGAATGGGCTTTCTATACCATCTGTATTTATCCAAACAGTATGGTCTTCATTTAAAGTTATTAGATCTGGATTGATAAGGGAGATCACTATTTTCCCCTTGTATCCATGGACTCTTGAAATGTGTCCTATTGCTGTATGTTTGTTTTGCATAAAAAAAGCCATGATTAAACATGGCTAAATTTACGAAATCTTATAAAAAAATAAAGATCTAATCTTTATTTTTTTCTTCGGTTGCAACAGGAGTTTCTTCAGTTGCAGCAGGAGTTTCTTCGGTTGCAGCAGGAGTTTCTTCAGTTGCAGCAGGAGTTTCTTCGGTTGCAGCAGGAGTTTCTTCAGTTGAAGAAGGAGAAAAAAATAAAG
>JAQXDK010000042.1 GCA_029251405.1 Flavobacteriales bacterium | reverse complement strand
TGCAGCTTTCTTAGCTGCTGCCTTCGGTGCAGCTTTCTTAGCTGCTGCCTTCGGTGCAGCTTTCTTAGCTGCTGCCTTCGGTGCAGCTTTCTTAGCTGCTGCTTTCGGTGCAGCTTTTTTAGCTACTGTAGTTTTCTTTGATTTGGGAGTTGCTGTTTTTTTCTTAACAGCGGGAGATTGTTTTTTTTCTTCAGCCATATGGCAGTTGATTTGTATCTCTGACAATGACCTATCTAGAGAGTGGTTAGTTTATTGGGGCATCAAATTAATGGACGACAAAATTAATGTTTTTAATGTTTTATCCTAATACAAAAAAAAAATATTTTATCTATTAACTACTGATGGCATTAAATATCTAATTTTACAGAGTTGGAAAACGATGAAAAATATATGAATAGATGTCTAGAGCTGGCTTCAAAAGGCTCTGGAAAAGTTTCTCCGAATCCTTTAGTAGGATGTGTAATCGTTCACCAGAACAAAATTATTGGAGAAGGTTTTCACCAAAAATACGGAGACAATCATGCAGAAGTAAATGCCATTAACAGCGTTAAAAATCAAGAATTATTAGCAGCATCTACAATTTATGTGAATTTAGAACCTTGTTCTCACTTTGGAAAAACACCGCCATGTTGTGAATTGATAGTAAGAAAAAAAATTCCAAAAATTGTAATTGGATGTGTAGATGTTTCATCTAAAGTAAATGGTTCTGGTATAGCATTTTTAAAAAGTCATAATTTAGAAGTAACGCAAAATGTTCTCAATGAAAAGTGTAAGAAATTAAATATTAGGTTTTTTCACTTTCAAAAAACACAAATACCCTATATAATATTAAAGTGGGCGCAAACCAAAGACGGATTTATTGATAAAATAAGGGAGCAAAATCAAAAAGGAATTAATTGGATAACTGAAAAAGAAACTCAAATCACAGTTCATAAGTGGAGATCTGAAGAAGATGCTATATTGGTAGGTAGAAAAACGATTGAAAATGACGATCCTGAGCTTTCCGTTAGAGAATACACAGGTTTAAATCCTCTTAGAATTGTAATAGACAGTAACTTAAAACTTAAGTTAAAATATAAAGTATTCAATAATGTTGCACCAACAGTAATAGTTAATAATTTGTTAGAAAAGAAAACAAAGAATTTAACTTATTTGAAAACTAAAAAGGAAGATGCCATTATTACTTTATTAACTTATTTAGCGCAAAAAAATATAATGTCTATTATAATAGAAGGTGGAGCAGAAACAATAAATCGATTTATAGAGCTTAATTTTTGGAATGAGGCAAGAGTTATTTTGAGTAATCAAGTGTATCAATCAGGACTCAAAGCACCGACTATTAATAAACGGTATTCTAAATTACAGACTCTTAACAAGGACACTATTATTACTTATTTTAATGATTGAGATAATTATTACAATAGTAACATTTTCTTCAATGGTTTTATTATTCAAATACTTTGATATGATAAGCGTTGATAATTTTCAAGCAATAACTGCCAATTATTTTACTGCTGGTCTTTTATCGTTATTAAACAACCCATCAAACATAAATTTTTTTGAATTTGAAAACATTCCAAACCCTCTATTTTTCGTATTATCAATAGTTGTAGGAATATTGTTCGTTTTTACTTTTAATTTATATGCTACAGGGTCACAAAAAATTGGCATAACCCCAAGTACTATTGCTAATAAAATGTCCATGATAATACCCATTATAATAGGTGTATTATTATTGAATGAAAATTTTTCATTTAATAAATTAATGGGTATATCTCTTGCATTTGGAGCTATAATTTTATCCTCAATGGGGAATGGTAAATTGAATATTAATAAAAGTCATATTTTGATAATCGTACTTTTATTTATTGGTCAAGGAATAGCAGACGGGATTCTTAATTGGTGTCAAAAATTTTTAATAAACTCTCAAAATATGAATTTATTCTTCTGTTTCACATTTCTCTCTGCTGGTTTTACCGGGTTAATCATTCTGATTTTCAAGAATAAAAAAAGTAAGATAAAAATAGAAATGAAAAATGTTTTTTGGGGAATAATACTAGGAATACCCAATTACATTACCCTATTATTTTTCATAAAATCTTTAAAAAGTGAAATGTTTGCATCATCTGAAATATTTCCAATAATAAATATTGGAGTTATAATTTTGTGCAGTGTTTCATCTATAATAATCTTTAAGGAAAAGGTTACGATTTATAACTGGATTGGAGTAGGCCTTGGGATTTTATCAATATTTGTAATATTGAATTGATTACTAAACTAATGTATCATCAATACCAGCGACTAGTTCATAAATCTTTTCTGCTGTTGTTTTACTTACGTTAACCAAAGGTAATCTTACTTTATCGGAACAAATATTAATTAATTTTAGTAAGTGCTTAATCCCTGCAGGATTCCCATCTTTAAATAAATAATGGATAATTTCTAGAAGTTCATAATGTTTTTCTCTAGCTGATTCTAAATTACCTTCTAAAGCTTGTTGAACCATAGTTGAAAATCTTTTAGGGAATGCGTTTGCAACTACAGAAATAACACCATCGCCACCCACAGACAAATGAGGTAATGTAAGGGCATCGTCTCCGGAAATAACTAAAAAATTATCATTTTTGTTCGAAATAACCTCCATTATTTGCTCTAAATTACCTGAAGCTTCTTTTACACCAATAATATTGGAAACTTCTTGGGCCAAACTAAGTATGGTGTCTGGTAAGATGTTGGAACTTGTTCTTCCTGGAACATTATAAAGAATTACAGGAAGCATAGTTTTAGAACAAATTTCTTTATAGTGAGCTATAATTCCTAATTGCGTTGGTTTATTGTAATATGGACTCACAGACAAAAACCCGTCAATATTATAATTTGAAAAAAACTTAATTTTTTCAGCTACAGCTTTCGTATTATTTCCTCCAACTCCTAAAACTATTGGCAGTCTATTTGCATTTATTTCTAAAATATATTCTAAAATAGATACTTTTTCGTCATCACTTAAAGTAACAGATTCACCTGTAGTTCCTTGTACTACTAAATAGTTAACACCATTTTGGATTTGAAATTCCACTAATTTTTGAAGAGCACTGTAATCTATCTTTCCTGTTTCGTTAAATGGAGTAATTAATGCAACTCCAGTTCCTTTAAATTTATCCATATTTAAATTTACTTCAATTTGTTATACACTTTAATTCTTGATGGGTCTAATTGAGACAACGAATTGTAAATTTTGCTTTTCATGTTGGCTTTAGTGGGCAAATATATTTTAACTAATTCTTCTGATTTAGCGTTGAAGAATAGTTGCATATTCAAAGAAGAGGGCCTGGATTTATGAATTTCTAATAAATTATCTATTGAAGAAGAAATTTTAGATAAACAAGTATCTCTATTTAAATAGCATTGATCTAAACCATTAATATGATAGTCATACATTGTTTTTCTTAAAGCACTAAATTGGGGTTGTAATGCATTTTGGATAAGCCAAAATCTGTTATTACTTCCATCGCCATCGGGAGCTTTCCATCCAGATTCAGAAGCGCTCTGGCAAATACTTAAAATTTGATCTGCTTTATTGAAAAAGGGAGTACCTCCTTCAAAAGAAAAAGAATCATAATCATGACCTAAAATCACGTATATATAGTACGCTAAAATATCCGCTAAATTATCTACATGTTGACCTTCAAAATATTGTATGGGTGAGTTTCTTATGTATTTAAAAGATATATTCTTATCAATATAATTCATTAACAACGTCTTATAATCAGAGTTGAAGACTGGTCTTTGTGAAGTAATTTGGAGTTTACCCGTGAAGTCATTTCCAGACTTTGAATTAATTGTTAGTAAAAATGAAACATCAATCTGTTCATGCTGTTCAAATTTATCACTGTTCCAACTGTATCCAAAGTTTACAAACTCTATTATCGCACTTCTTAATGAAGTGAAAATTTCTTCATTCGCTGGATTATTTTGCAGAGTTGGAGCAATTACTTGAACCTCACAGTTAAAAACTTGAGCATTTGTATGCTTAGTTAAGAAAGAAATAAGGAAAGCTATTAAGATTAATCTAAAATACATTTTTCAATAAAATTTAAAATGTCTTTAGCTACTAAATCTTTAGTTTTTAGTTCGTAATTCATTTCTTCTAATGGAGTAATAATTGTAACTTTATTAGTATTATATCCAAATCCAGCACCTTTATCTTTTAGAGAGTTTAAAACAATAGCATCTAAATTTTTTTGTTTCATTTTTTGATAAGCATTTTTCTTTTCAGATTCAGTTTCAAGTGCAAACCCTATAACAATTTGCTTCTTTTTTTTCTTTGCTAAATCTTTTAAAATATCTGGTGTTTTTTTGAGTGTTATACTCATTTTAGCTTCTGCTTTTTTAATTTTATTAATTGCAGATTCTGTTGGTTGAAAGTCGGCCACAGCAGCACTCATAATTAAAACATCTGTAGTACTAAATCTGTCTTCAATTTCTTTCTTCATTTCTAATGCAGAACGGATGTTAGTTCTTTTCACATTTTTAGGAGTCTTTAAAGAAACAGGTCCTGAAATTAATTCTACGCACGCACCCCTGTTTTCTGCTTCTTTAGCCAATGCAAACCCCATTTTACCGCTCGAATAATTCCCTATGAAACGTACAGGATCAATAGATTCGTATGTTGGACCCGCTGAAATTAAAATATTTATGTTTTTCAGTGTTGCTTGATCCAAGAAATACTGGTTAATTACATCAACGATCTGTTCCGGCTCTTCCATTCTCCCCTTCCCGTCTAAACCACTAGCTAACTCTCCTGATCCAGGATCTATGATTTTAACACCTCTCTTAGATAGTATATCTAAATTGTGTTTAGTAGACTTGTTTTGAAACATATCTAAATCCATTGCAGGAGCCACAAAAACTGGAGAATTACAAGATAGAAAAGTTGCTAAAAAAAAACTATTTGCTTTGCCTGTAACAAGATTGGATAAAGTATTTGCAGTCGCAGGAGCAATTACCATTATATCGGACCAAGAACCTAACTCTACATGATTGTTCCATTCACCAGTATGTTCATCCTTTAAAAAGTCTTTGTAAACAGGGTTTTTGGAAAGTGTTGATAACGTTACCTTGGTAACAAATTGAAGGGCCGATTCGGTTACTATTACCTTTACATTGGCTCCACTCTTAATGAATCCCCTTACTAAATAGGCAGATTTGTATGCAGCAATACTTCCGGTAATAGCTAATAATACATTTTTACCGGAGAGCATGTGGACTATTCCTCTTCAGAAGTAGCTTCTGTTTCAGGTGCTTTCCAAAATAATTTCTCTTGTTCTAACTCTTGTATAGCTATTGCACCAGATTTAGGTAGTCTCTCGTAATATCTTGAAACTTCGATTTGCTCTCTATTTTCAAAAATTTCTTCTAAATTATCAGTTGATGTAGCAAACTCATCTAATTTTTGATTAAGTTCTTCTTTCATCTCCACATTAATCTGATTTGATCTTTTAGACAAAACTGATATAGTTTCGTAGACATTTCCAGTAGAGACTTCTAATTCTTTAATGCTTCTTGTAATTGTTGTTCTCTCTGCGTTACTATCTTTATATGCCATTGGTTGTTTTTTTGAGTTTTTCTAATTCATCTATAGTAGATAAATAAAAGCTTTCCGCTTCATTTACAAATTTACTACTTTTAAAAGAGTCTACAAAAGTATAATAAGATTTAATCGATTCTTCAAATCTCTCAACTTTTTTTGAGTCTACACTGTTAGAGGCGAACAAAAAGTTTGATTTCAATATTAAAAAGAGCACCTCTTCTTTGAATTCAGTGTCAGGAAATTCAAGAATTGTTGTATTTAGAGCAATTGTTGCGGATCTAAATTTTTCCATTTTAAAGTATAATTTTCCTTTTTCAAAACTTTTACGTTCTAATCTTCCTCTTAGGTCGGAAACCATTTTATCACAACTATCTACTAAGTAACTATTCGGATATTTACTCATAAACAGTTGAAATTCATCAATCGCTTTGTAACTTTCAGATTGATCTAAATAATAATCTGGCGAATTCATCATTAAACAAGCAGCAGAATTAAATGCACATTCTTCCACTCTGACACTCTGAGGGAAGTTTTTTACAAATCTTTTAAAATAATAGCCTGCAAGATAATAGTCGCCCATGCAATAATGATTTTTTGCATAATAATAATAAACATCTTCTCCTTTACTTGTCATCCTGAAGTAAGACATCAACTCTTCAAGAAGAGGAAGTGACTTATAACATTGATCGTTGTTGTAATATTCAATAGCTTTCTCAAATTTTAGATTGTAATCCGATCCCTTTAAAACTTTATTATACTCTGAGCAAGAGATTAACAGGGCCAAAATGAATGTGTAAATAAAAAAATTGGTAAATATTTTGTTAAATGACATTGAAGACAACTAATTTTTGGATGCAAATATAAAATTATATACTATGTATTGCTCTAAATTATCAACAAACAATGTGAATAGATATGTTAATAAAAGTAAAACAAAAGCTTTTATACCAATCAAAGTGTTATAATTTTGAACTTTAATTAAATAAATTCATTTTTTATGAAAGACATTTTTGATAAAATCAAAAATAATAGAGGTCCATTAGGGCAACATGCGAAAGAATCTCATGGCTATTTTACGTTCCCTAAATTAGAAGGGGAAATCGCACCTAGAATGCGTTTTAAAGGTAAGGAAGTTCTTACTTGGAGTATTAATAACTATTTGGGGTTATCCAACCACCCAGAAGTTCGTAAATCTGACGCAGATGCTTCTAAAAAATGGGGAATGGGATACCCAATGGGTGCTCGAATGATGTCGGGTCATACTAATGAGCATGAGCAACTTGAAAATGAATTAGCAGAATTCATGGATAAGGAATCCTGTTATCTATTAAATTTTGGATACCAAGGTTGTATGTCTACAATTGAAGCCCTAGTTGATAGAAATGATGTAATTGTGTACGATAGTGAATCTCACGCATGCATGGTTGATGGAGTTAGACTTCACCAAGGAAAAAGAAAAGTATTTCTGCATAATGACATGAGCAGCTTTGAAAAGCAAATGAATGTCGCTACTAAAATTGCTCAACAAACTGGTGGAGGTATTTTAGTAGTTACTGAAGGTGTTTTTGGGATGAGTGGAGACCAAGGAAAGCTCAAAGAAATTATTGAATATCGTAAGTCAGGTAAATATAATTTTAGATTATTTGTAGACGACGCTCATGGGTTTGGAACTCTGGGTGAAAAAGGACAGGGAGCAGGAGAAATTCAGGGTGTCCAAGACGAAATAGACGTATTGTTCGGAACTTTTGCAAAATCAATGGCTAGTATTGGGGCATTTGTTTGCAGTACAGATGATGTTGTTAATTATTTAGCTTACAATATGAGATCTCAAATATTTGCTAAATCTTTACCTATGCCTTTAGTAATTGGTGGTTTAAAAAGATTAGAGCTGTTGAAAGCTAGTGAACAAAAAGATAAACTTTGGGAAATCACCAATGCTCTTCAATCTGGATTAAAAAATTCAGGTTTCAACTTAGGAGATACCAACTCATGCGTAACTCCAGTTATGTTAAGTGGTACGCTAGGTGAGGCCACTAATTTAACATTTGACCTTAGAGAAAATCACAATTTATTTTGTTCAATTGTAGTATATCCTGTTGTGCCTAAAGATGTAATTTTACTTAGACTTATTCCAACAGCATCTCATAGTTTGGAAGATGTTGATTACACGATTAAGATTTTTAATAAAGTAAAAACTAAACTAGATGCTGGAGAATATCATTCTGATAAAGTTTTAGATACAAACTCCTAATTAAATAGAGTTTCGTCTCTAATAAGCATTAGTACCGAAGAATGCGATATTATGATGTATTTTTCTCTGTTGTATTGAATTTCAAATCCACTTTTCTGCAGATAAATAGCTAAATCTCCCTCCTTTGGCTGGAGTGGAATATATTTTAAGTTTTCATTTCCCATCCAAGGTTCATCATCAGTATTCCCAGGTATTGGATATCCTGGCCCAACTTTGGTAACGTATCCGCTGTGAATCTTTTCATTTTCTTGTACACCAGGGGGAAGAAACAGACCAGATCTTGTTTTGTTAGAGGATGTTTTAGGTTTAATTAATATTTTATCTCCAACCAATATAAATTTATTTAAATCTGTTCCTTGTAAGTCAATAGACATATTTTTAAAATTTTAAACTTGATTTATTAACATTTTATTTTTCCTAAAGTTTAAATATAAAATCATTTACTAACGAAAATAAAATTAATATTGAATAAATAAAATTGATTTGCCTTTACAAATATGAATAAATACATAATTCTAGTACTTTCTTTTACAATTAGTTTATTTTGTTTAGCAAACGATTCCATATCGTTGCATTCGAGTGTTCTATTAAAAAACAACAATAATTTAATACCGCTACAAAATTTAAATCACCTTAAAATTGCAAGTTTAAATTTGGCAGCTAATAGTTCAAATACACTAGAAAAAATATGCGACAATTATACAAGCTCACAACATTTTCATTTCAATACTTTTTCTTCTCAACGTATAGTGAAAGAAATGCTTAAAGAGTTAAAAGATTATAATTTAATTATTGTTAATACAGATACAGTTCATGAAGTCATAGCAAATATGATTGAAAATATGAGCAAACAAAATAAAGTTATTTTAAACCTGGTTGGAGTTGCTAACATTCCATTCGAAGACTTATTGGATAAAAGTTGTGAAAGTATTTTATATAGTCCACATTTCAAAAATGATGCTTTAAAATATTCGGCTCAAATTATATTCGGAGGACTTTCTTGCAACAATGTTTTAAAAAAGAGTATTACCAGTAAATATTTAAAAGGAAGTGGATTAAAGTCAGGAAAAATAAGACTGTCTTATGTGAATCCTAAAGATATTGGTGTAAAGATTGACATGCTGTATAAAATTGATTCTATTGCAAATGAAGGAATCAATAATAAAGCCATGCCTGGATGTCAGATATTAGCAGCAAAAAATGGAAATGTATTTTATCAAAAATCTTTTGGTAAACACACCTACGACAGTCTTTCTAAAAAAGTAGATAATAACGATATTTATGATTTAGCTTCCATTACAAAAATTGCAAGTTCTGCGCTAATTTTAATGAAACAAGAAAGTAAAAATAATTTTAGTGTAGATTCTACTTTAGGTTACTATTTACCCAATTTTTTAGATTCTACAGAATACAAAGATTTAGTAATTAAAGATGTTTTAACACATCAAGCTGGTTTAGCTTCTTGGATTCCATTTTATATCCAAACTTTAATTGATGGAAGACCATCTTATGAACTATACAGCAAGCTACCTTCTTCAATTCACCAAAATTTAGTTGCCGAAGACCTTTATATGCTCAGTTCTTACAGAGACTCTATTTTTAATAAAATCCTAGCTACTAACGTAGAAAAAAATAAAAAATATCGATATAGCGATATTGGCTATTATTTTATTAATGAAATTATAAAAAGGATCACAGGTGAAAATCAAAACTTGGTTGCTGAAAATATATACAAAACTATGGGGCTAGAAAATATTGGTTACCACCCTTTAGAAAAATGGGATTTATCAAGAATTACACCTACAGAAAATGATACTTTTTTTAGGCATCAATTAATACATGGCCATGTTCACGACCAAGGTGCAGCTTTGCTGGGAGGCGTTGGAGGACATGCAGGATTATTTTCTAATGCTAATGATTTGGCAGCAGTGATGCAGATGTATTTAAATAAAGGTACTTATGGTGGAGATACTTTAATTCATTCAGATGTAATTGAAAAGTATACCTCTTCACCCTATTATGAATCAAATAACAACAGAAGAGGAATTGCATTCGATAAACCTGTAAGAGACGGGGCTGGTGGACCTACCTGTTTTGAATGCGCATCGGTCAAAAGTTTCGGACATTCTGGTTTTACTGGTGACTTAACTTGGGCAGATCCTGAAAGTGGTATCCTTTATGTTTTTCTATCAAATAGAGTCTATCCAAATGCAGAAAATCATAAATTAATAAATATGAATATTAGAACCGAAATCATGAATGTAATAACAAATGCTTGTGATTTTTCTACAAGCCAAGCAATTGTCTCGCCCTAGGTCCCTCGTTAAAAATCAGATCTAAAATGCTTAAATTGGGAATGAAATTATTTTTTTCTTGAAAAACCTGATCGTACTTTAAATCATCAATATACTCAGGATAGCTCTTTTTAGGATGAATTAGCAAGCGGAAGTCCTGAATTCTATTTACATCTTCCACATAAGATTTCGAGTGCGTAATTTGATGATTTGTTTTCAATATTTTTAATATATTTTCATGTATTAGTTGATTGAATTCAAATAAAAAGTCACAGTTACTGTCTAAATATATCGAACGGAAACTATCCTCATAAAATTCAAAGTATGGGGATGATCTATATGCACTTTCCAAAGATTTCCAATGAACTTTCTTCCAATTCTGAGAAGCATCTATTTTGACATCTTTAAGCCTATTTTTAGATTTTCGAATTACGGGTATTACTAAACCTAACGAACCATTTGGGCTTGCAATAACACATCTATTTCTGTAAGATTGTTTATTAAAATTTTCCAGTAAATCTATAGTTGAATTTTCAGCCTTTAATAAGGAACTGTAATACATTAAATTCCCTGCGTAAAAAGAACTAAATACTGATACCATTTAATGAACAGTTGAAAAAATTCTACTCCACCTTATTCCTGTTTCAGGATGTTTAGAAAACCAAACAAATGAGGCTGTACCAACCACATGGTCTTCTGGGACAAAACCCCAACATCTTGAGTCAGCAGAACCGTGTCTATTGTCTCCCATTAGCCAGTAGTAATTTTGCTTAAATGTATATTGGTTTTCAATTTTATTATTGATTAAAAAATCTCCTGCAACGCTTATTTCAATGTCATTTCCTTCATAAACTTCAATAACCCTTTTATAGAGTGTCCAAGTTGAGTCATTTAAAGAAACGCTCCACCCCTTCTTTGGAACAATTAAAGGACCGTAATTATCTCTTGACCAATTAAAATCAGGATGATTCGGGAAGTAAGGATAATATTGACCATAAATAGAATAATCAAAACCTCTAGGGTGAATATCTTGCCCCATACTATCAAGACCTGAGTATCTAGTTAGCATTTTTGCTGTTTTTGGAGAACATGTTATTTGTTCTTTACTAAAAGCAACTAGTTTTTTGGTGTATACCATTGAATCTTTAAAGGAAGTGTCAATTTCAGAAACATATTTGTTTTCAATATTAAATCTAGTATGTTGATCATTGTAAATTTCAAAATCCTCTAATATTTTGTCTTGAGGTATATAGGATCCAGGTTTAAAGTAAAAATTATAGTTGAATATGACTTCATCTTTTTGTTTTTCAGCTTTACCATTTATTAGGAGTAAGTTATTTACAATTTCTAAGGTATCTCCCCCTACAGCAACACATCTTTTTATATAATTTTCTTTTTTATCAATTGGTAATGTTGCTATCCCACCTGTTTTATCAATAGGTCCGACTGGAGATTGAGTTAACCCTCCTCCACTTATAAGTTTTTTTCTAGCTGCGTTTAAATATTTTGATTCTAATTTTTCATATCGTTCCGCTGACAAATTTATTCCGTTATTGTCAAACGCCTTAAGATCTCTAACGCAATTAATAAATGCCTGATTTCTCAAAATGGCGTAATAATCATGAGCTATTACTCCTTCGTGAACAATTACTGAATCGCCCACAGGCCAGTTGAATACCATTATATCACCTCTCTTTATTTCACCGTATCCAAGTAACCTTCTGTAGTCTGAACTAAACCAGTCAACATATGACGGGATAAATGTTAGGGGTATCCTGTTATGAACAAACGGGATGGATATTGGAGTTTGAGGAAGTTTTGCACCATACTTTATTTTATTAACAAACAGATAGTCTCCTATTCTCATTGTTTTCTCCATCGATCCAGTGGGAATAGTAAATGCTTCAAAAAATAGGGACCTAATAATTGAAGCAGCAACAATAGCAAATCCTAGAGCATTGGTCCAGTCTGCAGCCATTGTTTTTTTATTAGGTTTATCCTTGGAACCGAATAGTCTAGAAACTATATATAAAGCATGTCCTACAATAGGTGCTATAAAGAAAAGTGTTATTTGGTCGTGCCATTTTCTCTCTTCTCTGTCTTTGTTATTAGTCCAGTCTGTTGGTTTCACAACCGTGTTACTTTTATCAAAAGCTAAATATGGAATGTAATACCAGGGAAATAAAATCATTAAAAGGCTATCTTTTACAGTATATTTCCCAAATAATCTCGCTGTCTCAACGTTACATCCAATAGCTACAATTAAGTTGACAAACGGAATGGGAAAGAAGAACAGCCACCACCACGGTTTATTGATTATTTTAAGCCATACGTATATATTATACACCGGCACTAAACCTTCCCATTTTTTTCTACCATTTTTTTCGAAAATCTTCCAAAATGAAAGAAAGTATATTAAAACCATTAAAAATAAAAGTAAGTAGGGTATCATATTAAAACTTTAGTAAATCTTTCATTGAGTAAAAACCTTTTTTACCGTTAATAAATTCTGCTGCAATTAGTGCTCCAGATGCAAATCCTTCTCTATTCTTTGCTTTATGTGAGAATTTTAATACATCTATATCACTTTCATAAATAACCTCATGTATTCCAGCAACGTTGGGTTCTCTATTTGCAATTATAGTTATTTTATTTTCATCTCTTGAAGCTGATGTTTCCCAGTTATCGTATTTATCTAACTCATTCAACAATATTTCTGCAGTAGAAATTGCAGTTCCACTCGGTGAATCCTTTTTTTCTGTATGATGTGTTTCCTTAATAGAAGTTGTAAATGATGAATGAGGATTCATTAATTTAGAAAGGTGTTTATTCATTTCAAAAAAAATATTCACTCCTAATGAAAAATTGGTAGCAGTTAATATAGTTCCATCATACTCAGTACACCAAGCTTTTACTTTTTCAATATCTCTATACCACCCTGTGGTTCCCACAATTACTGGAACGCCCATTTGAAAAGACTTATGTATATTTTTAAGAACTGAGTCAGGAGCTGAAAAATCAATAGCTACGTCGCAATTCAATAGTTCTTCTTTTTCCCAGTCTGAATTATCTAAAATTTTTAAAATATGATGTTTTCTTTCTACCGCTTTAACAGCTAAAAGCTTTCCCATTTTCCCGTACCCAATTAAAGCTATATTCATCTACTTGCCAAAATTAATAATTTGGATGTTATTTACTTAATAAACTGAAACTATCTGTTAAAATTATACCATACGTTAGATTTTTATATTTTTACTTGAACAATTAATAAAAATTAACATTAAGAAAATTATTTCAATAGCGCTTGTTTTGTGTTTTATAAGTTTAGAATTCAAATCTCAGTTTCAACTCAATGGTGACGCTAGTACTATTGACTGTAAATGTTATCAATTAACTCCAGATATGGGTAATAAAGCTGGATCAGTTTGGAATGTAAACTTAATAGACTTGAATCAACCATTTGACATGGGGTTTACTGTTAATCTAGGTTGTAACAACAGCACCTGGGGAGGTGCAGATGGAATGGTTTTTGCTCTTCAACCTTTGAACACAAGTATTGGTTCTTCGGGTGGTCAAATGGGACTTGGAGGAGTAGCTCCCTCCTTAGGTGTGTATATTGACACTTATCAAAACACAGCGCATGGAGATCTCTACAACGATCATATCTCCATAAACCTAAATGGAGATGTAATTCATAGTTCTCCAAATAATATAGCTGGTCCATATGATTTAGGAGAAATTGAAAACTGTACAGCTGAACCATTAAGAATTAGTTGGGATCCTTCAACAAACATAATGAACGTTTACTATAATAATATACTTGTATTGACTTACACCGGAAATATTATAAACAATGTATTTAATGGAAACTCTATGGTTTACTGGGGTTTTACGGCCTCCACTGGGGGAGCAAGTAATTTTCATCAGTTTTGTATTGACGTGCCTGATTTAACAATTGACACGTCTAATTTAACGATTGAAAGCGAAAAATGTGAACAACAAAATGGCAGCATAACTGGTTTGAATATTGTTGGTGGTATTGCTCCAATTAGTTGGTCATGGAATAACAGTGCTTCAGCAAATTTAGATACACTAAACCTAAGTTCTGGAACCTATAATCTTCAGTTAACTGATGGGATGGGTTGTGTTTCAAATAATCAGATTGTTGTCGAGGAATTTGCAGCACCTCAGATTGACACATCTAATATTTTTATAAAAAATGAAGATTGTGGACAAGGAAACGGCTCAATTCTTAATCTTTCCGTAATAACATTCTCGGACAGTATTGAATTTTACTGGAATAATCTTATTCAAGATTCTATTAATGTAGACAGTTTATCTGCTGGAAATTACCAATTAATAGTTTCTGATATGTATAACTGTAGTGATACTATGAATTTTTTGATAATTGACACGAATTCCCACAACATTACCATATTTTATGATTCACTTTTCTATAAAAATGGAGATACCGTTACATTTCATCAGAACTCTATTGACTCTTCATCATTAAATTTATGGACGTTTGGAGATGCTTCTACAAGTACCGACTACGAACCTTACCATATTTATAATGATGCAGGAACATTTACAATTTGTTTATCTGCGGCTAATTCATTTGGTTGTCACGACACTACTTGCGTAGAAATTGTTATTCAATCTTCAGAGATTATAGTTCCTAATATTTTCAGCCCTAACGGTGACGGCTTAAACGATGAGTTATTTATATATGGTATAGACAACAATTATGAACTTAAAATCTTTAACAGATGGGGATCTGTTGTTTACAAGGAATATCCTTACTTAAATGGTTGGAATGGATATAACCAGTATGGTAAAAGATTACCCGAGGGTCAATACTATTTTATGCTACGAAATGTAGCAAGAGATGTTAAATTAAATGGGGAAATAATGGTTGTTTACTAATTAGATATTAGCATCTAATTTTTCTGCCAATTGGTCTTTAGGAACAGCACCAACCACCTTATCAACAAGCTCACCATTTTTTAAAAACACAATAGTTGGAATATTTCTGACACCAAATTGAGCAGCAATTCCACCATGTAAATCAACGTTTACTTTTCCTACAAGAGCTTTGCCATCGTATTCAGTAGCCAATTCGTCAACATGTGGACCGACCATTCTACAAGGACCACACCATTCGGCCCAAAAATCAACCATAACAAGTTTATCTGATTTTATTGCTAGAGTTTCAAAATTTTCTTCAGTAAATTCAACTGCCATTTTATAAAATTTAATTGAACAAATATATGTATATTTTAAGAATGTAAATCAAAAAAATACTCAAATTATGTTAATTATCAATGTTGAGTTTTTCTAGGTAATTGTTTATGTAAGATTTATTTACCGAATAACCTAAAAACCCGTCAATTTGATCTAAATTTTTAATCAAATCATTGGAAATATTTGATCTGAAATTTCTAGAATTTAAAGTAACGAATGATTTAGTTTTCGAATCTATAAGCTCAAAAATAATTTGTTTCTTTCCTTTATGTTTTTTGAATAGTTTTTCAAGCTGACTTACTTGATCTTTATTTAGCATTTCATAATCCCACCTTATATAAAGAGCATTGGCTAACTTCTCTCTTACATCATCCAAAACTTCGATTTGTAGTATTCTAAATTCCTTTTGGAATTCGTCTGACTTGTAATACTTTGGACGTTGTTGAACTTTACCTTTAATAAATAGAAAATTTCCAGGAACCAAAAAATGCATGAATTTTAAATACTGCTCACCAAATAATCTAAATTCCATTTGACCTTCCATGTCTTGAAGTTCTATAACTCCATATTTTGTCCCTCTCCTACTTTCTAAATTTGCTGCACTACTTGCTAAACCAATAAAAGAAAATTCACGTTCAGGTAATTCTTGTAAACTTTCATTTAAAACTTTCAAATTAATATCGCAAAAATATTTGAGCTCTAGTAAATAATCTTCAAGAGGATGTCCGGATATGTATATTCCCACAACATCTTTTTCTTTTGTGAGTAATTCAAAATTGCTCCATTTATCACATTCTGGAATTTGAGGTTCAGCTAATTTCAAAGAGTCTCCAAAAGCATCAAACATATTTACTTGTTGAGAATTGGCTTTAGACTGAAATGCCTGACCGAATTTGATAACTTTCTCAACAAATGAAATTTGTTTTTCATCGATTTGAAAAAATTGAGCTCTGTGAAAATTATTAAAAGAATCAAAAGCACCTGACATAACTAAACTTTCTAAAACTCTCTTATTACAATCTTTCAAACTTACTCTTTTTACAAAGTCAAAAACTGAAACGAAATTTCCAGAATCTTTCCTAACCTCAGCAATGTTTTTTACAGGACCGTGACCAACTCCTTTTAAAGCACCAAGACCAAACCGAATTTCACCTTTATTATTTACGGCAAACTTATACCAACTTTCATTTACATCTGGACCTAGGACATTCAGTCCCATCCTATTACATTCTTTCATAAAAAATGTAACAGTTTTTATATCGTTCATGTTGTTACTTAACACAGATGCCATATATTCTGCAGGAAAATGAGCCTTCAAATAAGCAGTCTGATAAGCAATTAGAGCATAACATGTACTATGAGATTTATTAAAAGCGTAAGAGGCAAATTTTTCCCAATCTTTCCAGATTTTCTCTAAGATTTCTGTTTCGTGACCTCTTTCTTGACCTTGGTTTAGAAATTGAGGCTTCATCTTATTCAATAAATCGACCTTCTTTTTTCCCATTGCCTTTCTTAAAGTGTCTGCCTCTCCTTTTGAAAAACCTGCTAATTTTTGAGACAACAGCATTACCTGTTCCTGATAGACTGTAATACCGTAAGTTTCTTTTAAATACTCCTCCATTAC
Source organism: Flavobacteriales bacterium (assembly GCA_029251405.1). Lineage (GTDB taxonomy): Bacteria > Bacteroidota > Bacteroidia > Flavobacteriales_D > Parvicellaceae > MED-G20. The sequence goes on along the minus strand of JAQXDK010000042.1, from coordinate 77,147 downwards.
AGGAAGATCGTATTCGATTTCTTCGTTTCCATGTTTTCGCTTTATGAAACTTGGAATGTATTCAATAGGACCAGGTCTATACAATGCATTCATAGCAATTAAGTCTGAAAATGCTGTTGGACGAAGAGATTTTAAATGCTTTTGCATTCCGGGAGATTCATACTGAAAAATACCTACCGTTTCACCTCTTTGAAAGAGTTCATAGGTTTTCACGTCGTCTAAAGGGATGGTGTCTATATCAATAACTTTTCCGGAAATTGCTTTAATAATTTTAATAGTATCCTTAATTAGAGTTAGGGTTTTCAAACCTAAAAAGTCCATTTTCAATAAACCTGCAGATTCAGCAACGGAGTTATCATACTGAGTGCACCACATATCTGAATCTTTAGCCAATGAAACCGGCACAAAGTCTCTAATATCAGATGGTGTTATGATAACGCCACATGCATGAATTCCAGTATTTCGAAGCGAACCTTCCACCAATTTAGCTTGTCTGATCACCTCTCCTTCAATCCCCTCTTCGCTAAGTTTGCCTATAAGTTCTTCTGCATTTTTTATTTGATCGTTTGACAAGTTATTTTTTATTTCCTCTTTATTCCAATTAAAAAGTTTATTTAGTTTGACGTCTGGGACAAGTTTAGCAAGCCTATCGGTTTGTTGTAAGGGTAAATCTAAAACTCTGCCTGTATCTCTAATAGATGATTTAGCTGCCATAGTACCATACGTTATGATCTGTGCAACTTGACTTGAACCGTATTTGTCAATTACGTATTGAATAACTTTCCCTCTACCCTCATCATCAAAATCAATGTCAATATCAGGTAAAGAAACTCGATCTGGATTAAGAAATCTTTCAAAAAGTAAATTATATTCTATAGGGTCCACATTAGTAATTCCAATGCAATAAGCAACAGCTGAACCAGCAGCAGATCCTCTACCTGGACCAACAGAAACATGCATTTCCCTAGCTGCATTACAAAAATCCTGGACAATAAGGAAATAACCAGGGTAACCTGTTTTTTTTATTATTTCCAATTCGAAATCTAATCGCTCTTTTATAGCATCGGTAATTTTATTATACCTTTTTTTAGCACCTTCGTAAGTTAAAAATTTCAGATAACTATTTTCACCAATTTTAAGAGACTTATTTTCAATATCTAAAGGGTCTTTAAACTTATCAGGAATTTCAAAAGCTGGCAGTAGAACTTCAGAAGCTAATCGGTAGCTGCTGCATTTTGAAATGATTTCGTTGGTATTTATAATGGCGTCTGGTATATCTGAAAATAAAGATTTCATTTCCTTTTGAGATTTGAAATAATATTCATTATTCTCAAAACCAAACCTAAATCCTCTTCCCCTTCCAATGGGGGTAGATTTTCTTTCACCGTCTTTTATACAAAGTAAAACATCATGTGCTTCTGAGTCTTCTTTATTTAAATAATGAGTGTTATTGGCTGCAAAATATTTAATAGAATGTTTTTTAGCAAACCTTAGTAAAACTTCATTTACTTTCTCCTCTTCCTCTAATCCGTGTCTATTTATTTCTATGTAAAAATCATCATTAAATTTATCTTTCCACCACAATAAAGCTTCTTCTGCTTTTTTCTCCCCTTCATTCAAAATTAGTTGAGAAATTTCACCATAAAGCCCACCACTTGTTATAATAATATCGTTAGCATATTTTAATAAAATTTCTTTATCGATTCGAGGTACATAATAAAATCCTTCTATAAAACCAACAGATGAAAGTTTGATCAAATTCTCATAACCTTTTTTATTTTTTGCTAAAAAAGGAATCTGATAACCGTTGTCTTTGTAGGATTTATCATTTCTGTCATGACAAACTTGGAATTCACAACCAACAATAGGAAGAATTTTCTTTTTCTCAAGTAAAGCTATTTCATCTTCTTTTTCTTGACCTTTCTTACGGACATCTTCTATTTCTGAATCAACTGCCGCGTTATGTTTATATGCTGATTCCACAAAATGAAATGCGCCCATCATATTTCCTGAGTCTGAAAATGCCACAGCAGGCATTTCACATGCAATTGCTTTCTCTACTAAGGCTTTCACATGAATGGTAGATTGTAAAACTGAAAATTGAGTTTTATTATGTAAATGTGAAAAAGGAATATTAACTAATTCTTCTGAAGATTTTTCTAGATCAACAATTACCTTGTCTGTACTTATCTTTTCTTTTTTATTTAAAGCTTTACTGGCCTTAAATAAATTTACATGCTTAAGTCCAACAGCTGGAATTGTTTCTTGATTTTTCTTAAAAAAATCTGCATACTGTTCTGGGTCTAGAAGTAATTCTGAGGATGTGAAATTTTTTCTTCTGGCTAATTCAAAAAAGCACCTTGCAGTAGCCTCCACATCAGCTGTAGCATTATGAGCTTCTACAAATTGTTGTTTAAAAAGTTGCAGATGCAATTCTGACAAGGTAGGTAACTTAAACTTCCCTCCTCTTCCTCCAGGCAATTGACAAATGGCAGCTGTTGATTCAGTACATGTATCTAAAACTGGAATTTCTAACCAAGAGTTGTCTTTTGCTAGTCGATGAAATTCACAACCCATTATATTTAGATCAAATTTGAGATTTTGACCTATCATACATTTTGTCTTTTTAAGGACCTTTTCAAAAGCTACAACAACATTGGCGATTGACTCCCCTTTTTCTTCCGCTAAAGCAGTAGAAATACCATGAATTTTTTCTGATTGAAAAGGTATTTCAAAACCCTCTGGCTGCACTAAAAAATCTTGATTTTCAATTAAAGTACCGTCAGCTGCATGCAATTGCCAAGCAATCTGAATACATCTTGGCCAATTATCTGTATCGGAAATTGGAGCCCTGAAGTTTTTGGGTAAACCTGTAGTTTCGGTATCAAAAATTAGGTACATAATTAGAATTGATCGTCTAATATAAAAAGTACTATTTACAATGTATTAAATTGTTGAAAACTTGGGTAATTAAAAGGTACTTGATTTGGTATACCTTCTCCACTTATTTAAAACATCCGTAAAATAGTCTGGAAGTTCACTATCATAACTCACTTCTTTTTCCAGAGTCGGATGAAAAAAACCTAAAGATTTAGCATGTAGAGCTTGTCCAGGTAACATTCTGAAACAATTTTCAACAAATTGTTTGTATTTAGTAAAGCTAGTTCCTTTGATGATTTTATCACCTCCATATTCTAAATCGTTAAAAAGTGGATGCCCAATATGTTTCATGTGAGCTCTAATTTGATGCGTTCTTCCGGTCTCTAACTTACATTCAATTAAAGTTACATAACCCAATCTTTCTAAAACTTTGAAATGAGTAACTGCGTGTTTTCCATGGTCCTTTTCAGGATACCCTACCATTAACTTTCTATTTTTTATAGATCTACCAACGTAAAGGTCTATGGTTCCTTGGTCTTCCTCAAAATCTCCCCACACCAATGCCTGGTATCTTCTCTGTGTTGTCCTTTCAAAAAACTGTTTGGCTAAATTGGTTAGGGCATTCTCTGTTTTGGCAACAACCATTAAACCAGTAGTATGCTTATCGAGTCTGTGTACTAGCCCCGGTCTACCAAAATAGTCGGATGGCAGCTCTGGTAATTGATCGAAATGATAAAGTAATGCATTTACTAGAGTTCCATCATAATTTCCATATCCAGGATGGACAACTGTATTAGCAGATTTATTTACAATACACAATTCATTATCCTCGTAAACAATGTTAACAGCAATATTTTGAGGAATAAGTTCTAACTGTCTAACAGGATATGGCAGTACAATTGAAACTACATCAGCGGGCTTGACTTTGTAATTTGGTTTAACCTTTTCAGAATTAACCAAAATATTTCCATTGTGAGCAGCAACCTGTATTTTATTTCTAGAAGTATTCGGAATTCGATCATTTAAAAATTTATCAATTCTTAATTTCTCTTGACCTTTATCTGCAACATATTTATAATGTTCAAATAACTCGTCATCTTGCTCATCGATATTTTTTTCTTCTGAAATTGTCAATGTTGAATAATTAATTTCTTTCTAACTGTATTTCCGTTATGCATTTTAATTAAAATTATATAAACTCCGTTTTCCCAACTATTAACCATAATTGAAGTATTTCCCATAAATTCTTTTTCAAAAATCAACCTACCTTTTAGATCAAAAGCGTTTAAAACACCAAAACCCTCTGCAGATATATTAAATATGCTATTGGCAGGATTGGGGAATATATTATTTGACTTGTTTAAATATTTAATTTCTCCGGCATTTAAAATATTATCCATATTAGAAGTAAATACAGGTCTCATCATCAAAGATCCATTAAAAATTGTATTTTGAAAACCCGAACCTAAATTGTAAAAAATATTTGATTTCGTATCTACATTCTTATCAAAACCAATATTAAGTCTAGAAGCTGTTGATTGTTTCCAACCAATATAAAAAGTATCTTCTACTGCTACTAAAATAGGCAACTCATATTCATAAAAACCATTAAGACCTGAATTATAATGAGGATAATACAATTCAGGGAAATCAAGGTTGTCTGAAGAATAGACTAAACTGCCTGGCTGACCAAGACTATCAGACCAAATTTGAAGAAAAAAAGGATCGTTGGAAGCATCATAGACTGAGGGTGAAAAATGAATTTTTATAGCTTTTAAAGTATCTTGACCAACGCCGTCTAATAAAGTATATCGATAAGCAAGCTCTGCTCCATTCCCTACCAATCCATAGGCTGCTTCAGCAGAACCATCATCATAAGAATAATAATTATGAAATAACTGTTTATGATAAATAGTATCATTTTCACTCAATCTCTCTGGAGTAGTATTGGTAGATAAATAGTATCTAAAATCAAAATCTACGAAAGTATCATTTACAGCGCTAGCTAAACTTAAAGTGTTTCCGTAGTCATAGAACATATCGAAATAGGAAAGAGAAGGAACATTTAGAACAGTTGCTGAATAAGGGTGACTTGAAACTAAGGCATTGTTATAAAACAAATCCATTGAACACGGTTGAAGTAATTTTGGATTGTTGGAAGAATTATAACTAGGAATAACAAGACTGTTTAAAACAACATCAGTACTTGCTAAAGCATAATGTTTCCAAGGTACAGAACTGTAGGTTTCTAGAACTGAAATAGGAACATTCGTAAAGGCCCAATCGTTCATTAACGTATCGTTTTGGGACCTATTTTCATTTAAATAAACATAGTCCAGGTTCCAATGATCTAAACTACCTGTTAAACTTCCATAAGATTTGAATCTAAATTTAAAACCGTCTTGAAAATAGATACTGTTGTCCAACAAAATATGTTCATAATACCAACTGTCACTCTCAAAACCACCCGTTGACCATATGGAAACCCATTGGTTGTTAGTAGGTGTATAGAATTCTAATACTAAAGAATCATCACTTTCCGGAATATCGCCATTACCTCCAGCCTGGAAGAAAAAAGAAAAGTAAAGAGAATCACTTAATGATTTTTGTGATAAAAACAACGGCTTTGATGTCAAGTAGTCTGCCCAATCTGTTGCTCCAGTATTCCAGTCGTAAGGTTCTCCAGAACCATCTAATCCATCAAAAGTAACTGTTCCTAATGTCCAGGGGTTAGGAGAGAAATTGTCATTTAAAAAAACATCCGAATCAAGCCAAATTTTGTTCAAATCATCAGATGAAGGATCCACAAAAAAAAGTACCATAGAATCTTGAGCAAGGTCTGGTAAAGCATTAGAAAAAGAAATATCAGGATTAGCTAGAGTCCATAGAGAATCTATGTGCGTAATGTTGGGCCAGACTATCAAAGTATCGAATGTAATGGGATAAAATGAAAAGTTCTTGACAACTAAAGTATCTGTTGCCCATGGATAACTTTGTTCCGATATGGTATCTACACCATTAATATTAACACTATCATAAACCATTTTGTAGGTCGGAGAGGTCATAAAAGAAGCACTCAAAGGGACCATTGTACCATCTAAATAATAAAGTTTAAACCATGATGAATCTTTTACATAAGGCAATGAAGTATCGACGATATAATTTTTAAACTTGTTTGTAGAAAAATCATCTATTAATGGTAAACTTAAAGTATCAGTTAAGTAGATGAAATCATTGCTGGAAACAGAGCCAGACCTTTGAAGAATCGAATTTTCTAATAATTTAAAATTTGTTCTTAAAGGTTCTAAGTTTTCTTGTGAATGAATGAAATTAGAAGAAAGCAGACTAATTAAAAAAAAAATATTTTTCAAAGATCAAATTTTAATGAAACAGTATCTTTTGCATAAATAGTATCTAATTTTGAAGACAAATTGGCATCTATTGTAATCATACTACCGATAGAAATCAAGGTTTTATTATTAATTTCTGGATCTGGATATTGCTTATAAATTACAGCAAGATTGGAATCTTTAATATTTTTAACTGAATCGTAGTAATGAATTTCTAAACCTAAACCAATTTCACTTGCTTTTTTTAATGCTAAATAGATATTCATACCCTTAAAATCGGGTAACTCTATCGGTTGCCCCCTATCTCCACTACCAAAAATTAACTTAATAGTAGCTCCCTTGGTAATTTTTTGACCAGGTTTTAATATGTTATCATCCAATTCAAGAGCCAAAACTTTGTCTTTGTCTTTATGATTCCTAACTTCGAAATCTACTTTAAACCCCAACATTTCTAATTTAGTTTTTCCAATGTTTTTTGAAGTAACATTAGCAATGAAATCCGGAATTATTTTGAAAGTTTCTTGACTTTTTACAACCGTTAGATAGATTGTCCTATTCGGCTTTACGTAACTTGAAAAATCGGACGAATGAGGCAAAGGATCTTGCTGAATCACCAAACCTGCAGGATAATTATCTGCAAAAACAGAATCTCGAACTTCATAAGTTAATTCTAACATTCCTAATGAATCTTCAACTTGAGTTAGTTGCAACCCTTTCAAATTAGGCACCTCAATTTTTATTCCATGATTAGTGTAAGTATCTAAATTTTTCATTGTAAAATGAAACAAAAGATATAACACCAAAAATGAAAGGATAATATTTATCCAAAAGAATTTAGAGAAGATGAATTTTATAAATTTCATTTTATTGTAACAAACTTAAACTACAATATTAATACGACAAAACTATTGAATTATTATTCATCATAACTTTAATTAATCGATATAATGTATTTAAATTCAAATGACCAACGACTTACCTTAAAAGTATTTATACTTTTATCTAATTAATGTATTTCAATGATTAGAAATTTAATTAAAATATTTTCATTATTAATTTTACATTCATGTAATTCATATGAAATATCTGATGAAATACCTTTTCCTATTTATCAAAAAAATTCACACCTAATTAATTTTAATTATCCTTCTGGAAATTACCAAAACGACTCTCTATTGCTGTCTTATAATTGTAATAGTCAATACAATTTAAAACTTATTTACAAAGAAGATACCATATTATCAAAAGGTACTTTAACCTATTGCGTTAAAAATTTAGAACCAGAATTAACAAATATCCCAACAACAACCAATCAATATACCTACTACAGAAATTACTGGATAAAACCTAAAAATAAGTTATCATCACTTCACAAAATTCAATTATTTATTTTTGACAGTGCAAAAATCTTAGACTCTTCTACTTTCTATTACATAACATCTTCAAAAACCTCCAGCAAAACCCCAATTGTAAACCTTCAAGTCAAAAGAAAGCTTTTATTTGATTTGGATTCAGGATGCTATGTTCCGGGCAATAGCTTTATTAAAGATAAAAACGAAACTAGTGGTAATTTTTACACATTTAAGAAAAGAAAACAAAATGGATACATCGAAATATTAGATTACAAAAACTTATATCTAGCTGGTAATTTTGATTTTAGAATTCACGGATATAGAACACCACTTTCTCCACAAAAAAGCTTGAGGTTTTATTTAAATGACACCAATTCTGTAAATAAGATTTTAAATGTTAGCCATCAAGTTGATAAAGTTATTTTAAGATCTTCTTACTCAGGTTGGGGAAGTGAGATTTTCACAGACGGATTGATATCAGAAATTTGTCAAAACTTACATGTAGATGTCATGGCTTACCGACCAGCAATAACTTATTTAAATGGTGAATATTGGGGAATTCATGGTTTAAGAGAGAGAATGGATCTAAAAGCTATTTCTAATAAATATCAAATTAAGAAACAAAAACTCATTGATGCAGATGATAAAGGTTTTTCAAAGAAAAAAGGGTATGGAGACTTAAATAAACTACTTATTTTAATAAAAGAAAACCCGAAGATTAGTTACGAATACGTTAAAAAAAGATTCAAAATGAAATCACTTATAGATTGGTTCATTATTGAATTGTTTTTTCAAAATACAGACTGGCCATGTAACAATACTTTTTTCTGGAAAAAGAAAAAAGGTAAATGGAGTTGTGTTTTAATTGACATGGATGCTTGTATTGGACCTCCAAAGTCAAATATGTTTAAATTTGTTTTAAAAGATCGATCTCCAGCACTAGGTGGAATTCTTATTAACTACATGCTGAAGGAAAAAGAATTTAGAAAATCTTTTAAACTTAGAGCTGAGTATCTTGTGCAGCATGAATTATCTTCTGAGAATTTGACTTCGCATTTTTTAAAATTCAAAAAAGAGTTTGAACCTATTATTAAAGAGCATTATCTAAGATGGGACCACAAAGACGGATTTAAAAAATATAACGAAGCAATTGATAGAATAGAAGTTTTTTGTCAAAAAAGAGGTTCTTATTTCTCAGAAAATATGAACGCTTTTTATAATAAATATAGGAAATGAAACTGAAAGAATTTGTAAAACATTGTATTGAGGAAGATGTTAAAAATGGGGACCACTCCACATTATCCTGTATTAGCACTGACAAAAAAGGAGCTGCTCAATTATTGGTAAAAGACCGCGGAGTAATAGCTGGAATTGAAGTAGCTAAAGAAATTTTTAAAATCTATGACGACACACTTACTTTTAAAGCTATAAAGAGTGATGGTGATCTTGTAAGTAATGGAGATATTGTTTTTATTGTAGAAGGTTCTTCTAGATCGCTTTTAACAATTGAGAGATTGGTTTTAAATGTAATGCAAAGAATGAGTGCAATTGCCACACTTACCTCTAAATATGTGGAAAAAATAAATGATTTAAAAACTAAAATATTAGACACTAGAAAAACAACGCCTTTAAATAGGTTTTTAGAAAAAGAAGCTGTGAAAATTGGTGGAGGTTTTAATCATCGTTTCGGATTGTATGACATGATTATGTTAAAAGATAATCATATTGATTTTGCAGGAGGAATTAAAAAAGCAATTATTAAGGCTAATAATTACAAGGTAGCAAATAATTTAAAAGTTAAAATAGAAATTGAAACTAGAGATCTGAACGAGCTCCAAGAAGTTCTGAGTCACGGAGGTATTGACAGGATAATGTTGGATAATTTTAATTTTGAAGATTTAAGAAAGGCCGTTTCATTAATCAACAATCAATTTGAAACAGAAGCTTCAGGGGGAATTAATCTTGATACCGTGAGAAAATATGCAGAATGTGGCGTAGATTATATATCCGTGGGTGCCTTAACTCATTCTGTTCACAATATGGACCTCAGCTTGAAAGCCATCTAAAAATTAGAGCCCAAGCATACCTTCTTTAAGATCCTGGTCTGCAGGTTTTCCTCCCAACCAAATTCCAAAAAGAGCTTGTTTGAATGGCAATCCATTAAATACCCCTCTTTCTTTACCATTTTTGTATAAATGCACGCCTTCTCCTTGATGGTAGTTTAAAATAATTTCATCTCCCTCAACAAATGGATCATTTAAATATTTTTTAAACTTAACCACATCATCATCTGTAGAAATTCCAGCAGTAGAATTTTCAAATCCATCTTCTAAAGCATCTATAAATCGGTCTCTTGTTACCAATCCAGAAACTATAATTATCCGAATGCCCATATTAGCATCCGCCATAATTATGTCATTTTCATTAGATGATTTTTTTTCTAAGTACAATCCTCCAACATATAAGTCCATAAAACCATATTTTTCTCTCAAACCTCCACCGTTCAGATTTGTAACTTCATTATTAATCTCCACAGACTCTTTAAAATCAACATTATTAATAGTTTTTATTTGAGAAAAACTGGAAAATGAAAGAATAATTAGTGAAAATGAAAAAAGATGTTTTAAAAGATGCATTTTATGTAGATTTGATTGTTACAATGGTTATTTGTAATAAAACTACATCAATTTTTTTAATTTAAAAAGATGGAAAAAAATTTAAGTACCTTTTTTTTAAGAAATATTGAAGGTGATATCTCCTTTCTTTCAGAAAATGATTCTCGACATGCGATAAAGGTTTTACGACATAAAAATGGCGATCAACTCTACATAATAGATGGCTTAGGTATTGATGCGATCGCAGAAATATTAGATGCGCATCCAAAAAAAACTAAAATCAAGATTCTTAAAAAAAAAAACAAGAACAAACCGATTCAATTAGCTCTTGCATTTTGTCCAACCAAAAGTAATGACAGAAACTCATTTATATTTGAAAAAGCAACTGAAATCGGTGTCACTGATTTCTATCCAATCGTATCTCAAAATTCAGAAAGAAGAAAATGGAACAGTGAAAAGTTTAAAAACATTATGGTTGCAACTTTAAAACAATCAAAACAATTTTGGATGCCAAAAATATACGATGTTCAAGATTTTAATGCTTTTGTGAAACTTGAGAAATTACCTAATTTAAAGTTTATTGCACATTGTAAAGAAGATCAAAAAACTTCACTTAAAAGCTTAGCAAATAACGTCGTTCCGCAATTAATTTTAATAGGTCCAGAAGGAGATTTTACTTCAGAAGAAATTACTGAATCGAAAATACATGATTTTCAATCGGTTAATCTCGGTGAAAATAGACTAAGAACGGAAACTGCATGCATTGTCAGTGTTACAATGATGAAATTTTAGCAATTATATTCCAACATAATTAAACGGTGATATTTTCAATAATTCATTCTTTAAATCATTAGAAACTTTCAAATTTTGAATGAATTCACCCATAGATTCTTTAGTTATTTTCTCATTTTTCCTTGTTAGATCCTTGAGCATTTCATATGGGTTTTCAACTCCTTCTCTTCTTAAAATTGTTTGAATTGCTTCTGCTACTACCGCCCAATTATTATCTAAATCTTTATCTATAGCACTTTTATTAAGAAGTAATTTATTTAAACCTTTTAAGGTAGATTTTATCGCAATTATACTATGTGAAAAAGGAACTCCTACATTTCTAAGGACAGTACTGTCTGTTAAATCTCTTTGTAATCTACTAACTGGTAATTTGGAGCTTAGGTGCTCAAATATAGCATTAGCCAGTCCTAAATTACCTTCAGAATTTTCAAAATCAATAGGGTTAACTTTGTGAGGCATGGCAGATGATCCAATTTCTCCTTTTTTAATTTTTTGTTTAAAGTAATCCATTGAAATATAAGTCCATATATCCCTGTTAAGGTCAATAATAATGGTATTTATTCTTTTAACCGCATCAAACAAAGCTGATAAATGGTCGTAATGCTCAATTTGAGTGGTAGTTTGAGATCTTTGTATTTTTAATTTTGTTGATAGAAAATTATTGGCAAAATCAACCCACTTAATTGATGGATATGCTACATGGTGAGCATTAAAATTACCAGTTGCGCCTCCAAATTTACCAGCATGTTTGCAGGAAATTAAAATTTCTTTTTGTTGATTTAATCTTTCTACAAAAACAAATAATTCTTTACCGAGCCTTGTTGGAGATGCAGGCTGCCCATGGGTTTTAGCTAACATAGGCACATCTTTCCATTGGTCGGCTAAATTTTTTAAATCATTAATTAATTCAGATATTAAGGGTATAAAAACATCGTTTAAAAAATCCAAAATTGACATCGGAACTGCTGTGTTGTTAATGTCTTGAGAAGTTAAACCAAAATGAATAAATTCTTTCTCGGAACCAAAGCCTTCTAAAGTCATTTTGTCTTTGATAAAATATTCTACAGCTTTCACATCGTGATTGGTAGTAGATTCAATAGTTTTCACGGCATTTGCATCTTCATTATTAAAATTTTGATAATAAGATCTTAGTTTTTCATAATCACTTTTTTTTAAGTTTTTCAGCTCAGGTAAAGGCAGTTCACATAAAGCAATAAAGTATTCTATTTCCACTTTAACTCGATAACGAATTAATGCAGCTTCTGAAAAATACTTTTCTAAAGTTTTTGTTTTTAAATGATATCTTCCGTCAATAGGACTTACAGCGTTAAGAGAATTATCAGACATTTTATTAATTTAAGAGAACAAATTTAACAATATGATTTTTAGAAAACTAAAAATACTGCATAACCACAATATTTAATTATTTTAGACTTATTATTTGCTCTATGAAAAAAAAAATAACCCTTCTTTTTTTCCTATTAAATATAGGTATTATAATTTCTTATGGACAAAAAAACAACGTTCTTAGTAAGACCAAATCTCAAATAAAACTTACTGAAGCAAAACAATTTTTTTTTCAGGGAAATATTAAAACTGCGTTATTAAGTTTTAAAGAAATTATTGCTTTAAACCCTCTAAATGCGAAAGCTCAATTTGGTGCAGCTAGTTGTTACTACAAACTTAAAGATTATAAAAATGCACAATACCATGCAGAAATCAGCCTAGAAAACGACCCTAAAGCCGATGATGAACTTCATTACTTACTAGGTGAAATTTATTTTAGAGAGGCTCAATATGAAAAAGCAATAAATCATTATGAAAGATACCAAGGAATAGGGACCAAACTAAAACTTAAAGAAAATCAAATTGAACTCAAACTAAAACAAATTAATTATTCCAAAAATGCAACAAAAGATAAAAATTCTCCAATTACCATAACCAATATGGGGTCAAAGTTGAATTCAAAAGGTCCAGAATACGCTCCCTCCATAAGTAATGACGGGAAATATTTAATGTTTACCTCAAGAAGACCCGACACAAAAGGGGGGAACGTAGATCAATATTTTGATCACCAATATTTTTCAGATATATATTTATCCAAATGGGACAGTATCAATAGCAGTTGGTCGTCACCCAGTAATAAACTCGGTAAAATAAACACTGATTATTATGACGCCTCTCTTAGTTTTAAACCGGATAATTCGATTATAATTTATAGGAATATCCTAGATGTTACTAAAAGTGGAGATATTTATGAAGCTTCCTATAATAAAAATGATAGCTGGAATTCTCCTAAACCTATTCTCTACAAAAACAAAGAAGTTAGTAATAAAATAAACAGTTCTTACTTTGAGAGTTCTGCAAGTATTACACAAGACGAATCTTACATATACTTCGTTTCCGAAAGAGCATCTGGGTTAGGGAAAACTGATATTTATTACGTAAAAAAAAATGATAAGACCTACTCTGATCCTATCCATCTGGGAGATGATATAAACACAAATGGAGATGAGAAATGTGTTTTCATTCATCCCTCTGGTGAAATTTTATTTTTCACTTCCAATGGTCGAGAAGACAGCTTTGGGAGCTACGACATTTATTATTGCACTGGTGGACCTGAAAACTGGAGTAAACCTGTAAACTTAGGCTACCCAATTAACACAACCTTGGAAGAGAAAACAATTAACGTCTCTAGTGACGGCAACACTGCTTATGTAGGTGGTTATTATAAAATTAATAATCAAGGAGATGCAGATCTCTATAAAATAAACATTTCTAGCTTAAAATTATTAACTAAATAAATTAGATTTGCTTTTTTTTAAGTAAAATGAAAAAGCTATATTTTTTAATTTTTTGCATTTGTTTTCATTCGTGTTCTACAAAACAGCAAAAAACAACTGATGATTTTAGAACAGATAAACAACTTAGTACTGTTGTAAATAATGAGTTCATTAATATAATTTTAAACCAAGATACAATTACCACTCAGGTATTTAAAGAAGACGTTAATTATATTTTTCATTGTAAAAATGGAAAAAGAATATACAGAAAGAAGAAATTTAAATTACATCCTATTACAGATAGTATCGGTCTTCAAAAAGCCCAATTAATTGTAGATTATAATAAGGAATTAAAATTAAATAATCTTATAGGGTTATCAAGTAAAATAATTAATGTAAACCAAAAGAAGTTTTTATTTCAAGAAGAGATTGGAAAAAGATTGATTGAATCAAATTCAAAAAGAGAGGGAATCATCGTGAAAATAAATTATGAAGATTCTGTCAGTCTTGCAACTTTAAAAGGAGAGTATTTAAGTACTGAGTATACTATTGCTATTTTAAACTATCTAAAAAATAACATGCTAAATGATCTTATTTTAAACCGAACACAAATTGAAAGTCATCGAGCTATCACTAAAAAATATTTAAAAAATGCTAGACCAAATTATTTTTATCTAAACCCTATCACCAACCAATTAGAAGTTATAGTTAACGACCTAATAGCCAACAAAGAAAAAAGTAATATATACCCAGAACTGATGAATAGTAAATCATCTGTTGGTTACTTAGATTTTTTTAAGGTAGACTCACAGCAAATACTTTCATTAATAAATAGAAAAACTGTTTTAGACAAAAAAATATTTATTCCAAAGGGTTTTAAAATTAGACTCAATGCTGGAGAATCTATAGATCTAGTTCAAAATGCTGCCATAATGTCTTTTAGTCCTTTATTAGTTGATGGCACTTTGGATAATCCTGTATCTATCTATTCATCAGACAGTTCTGGAGAAGGCTTTCATGTTCTTCAAAATAATAAAACCAGTATTATTAATTTTTTAAACTTTGATAACCAGACTTCATTTTCAGACTCTTCAAATAATCAAGTATGGAAATTACCCAGCTCCTTTACCATTTATGAGGGGGTAGTAGATATAGCAAATAGTAATTTTACTAATTTAAAAAGCGAGGATGCAATTAATATTTTCAGATCTAAATATTCTTTCACAGATTCTAAAATAGACGGTACTTTTTCAGATGCCTTTGATGCTGATTTTAGCATTGGAGTAATAGAAAAATCCATGTTTAAAAACTGTGGAAATGACGGCGTAGATATCTCAGGTGGTGAATTAAATTTAAAAAATAGTCAATTTGATTTAATAAAAGATAAGGCTATAAGTGCTGGTGAAGAAAGTCATTTAACTTCTGAAAAATGCACCATTAAAAATGCTGAATTGGCATTTATATCGAAAGATCTTTCTGTAGCGACTTCTCATAATAACTTTTTCTCAAATTGCCAAGTTGTATATTGTTCTTTCCAGAAAAAAGGAGAGTACGGACCTGCCGAAATAATAGCAACTAATGACAGCATTAAAAACTGTAGTTTAACCCACTTGATTGAATATGAGTCTTCTTTAACCATTGATAAAAATAAAATCGACTCTTTTGAGTATAATATTATAGATTACCTTTATGGGAAGAAATATGGAAAAGCAACCATAAAGTAACTTTTCTATTTTTCGACTCTATATATGTTAAATATTCAACAAAAATTAAAAAGTTTTAAACCCATTAGTCTGACTCAAATGGATGGTGTTGCTTTGATGGAAAGAGTTGATGAGAAGTATACTGTATCCATTAATGATATCACTGATATACTAGAAAAAACCATTGGTCAATATTATTGTTTGGAAA
The DNA here is from genome assembly GCA_029251405.1 of Flavobacteriales bacterium. Classification (GTDB taxonomy): domain Bacteria; phylum Bacteroidota; class Bacteroidia; order Flavobacteriales_D; family Parvicellaceae; genus MED-G20. The sequence goes on along the minus strand of JAQXDK010000042.1, from coordinate 61,464 downwards.
TTGATGGTAAAAGATCTTTTTCTTACCAAACAGAATACTTTGATACTCCAAATAATATTCTTTTTAGAAATCATCAGAATGGAAAACTAAATAGATACAAAATAAGATTCAGAGATTACATTGAATCTAAAAAAACCTTTTTAGAAGTAAAATTTAAGTCTAACAAAGGAGTGACCAAAAAAACAAGAATTAGTATTCCTTTTAAAGAAAAAAAAATCAATAAAATTTCTAAAAAATTTATTGAAGAACAGTCTCCTTACCTAACAAAAAACTTAGAAATTAAACTGGAAAATAATTTTGAAAGAGTTACTTTAGTTAACCTAATTAGTAAAGAGCGCGTTACCATAGATTATAATTTAAAATTTAAAAGTGATTTATTGGGTACCAAATCTGAAATTAGTAAGCTAGGAATTATTGAAATCAAAAGAGAAAAAGGAAATAAGAAATCTCAACTATTATCCATTTTAAAAGACAAGAGAATAAGGCCTACAAGTTTTAGTAAATATGCAATAGGATCATGTCTATTGAATTCAAATTTAAAATACAACAGATTTAAAAGTAAATTATTATTAATAAACAAAACAGCTTAAAATGGAAATATATGGTATTCAGTTCTTTGACTTGCAAGATTTGTCAAAATTACTATTCAAATTTGGAATTAACTTCATTTTTTTAATTGTAATTGTAAGAGCAATTTATTATAAAGTTAAGGACGACAAGGACTATGTTTTCACATTTATAATGTTTAATATTCTTACTTTTTTCATATGTTTTCTATTAAGAAAAGTTCCCATGGAAATGGGATTTGCCCTTGGCTTATTTGCTGTTTTTGGAATTTTGAGATATAGAACGGAAGCTATTCCTATAAGGCAAATGACTTATCTTTTTATAGTAATTGGAATATCAATGATTAATGCTTTATCTAATAAATCAATAAGCATTTTTGAGGTACTATTTACTAATGGATTTATCACTTTAATCACCTATTTAGTGGATAGTGTTTGGTTCCAATCTATTGAAGAATCAAAAAGTATACTTTATGAAAAAATTGATTTAATTAAACCTGACAGTCAAGAGAAAATGATGGAAGATTTAAAGCAAAGAACTGGGCTACCCATACATGCAGTTAAGGTTGATAAAATTGATTTCTTAAGAGACACTGCATCGATTACTATTTATTACAATAGAGAAGAATAAGTGAAGTATTACTACTCCATATTTATTTTAAGCTTCCTTCTCAATTGCACTTCTAAAAGCCAAACTAATTCCATACCTAAGGAAGAATCATGGAATGCCATAGTTGAAATTCCTGCTGGAACTAATCTTAAATATGAATATAATTACAAATCTAATAGCTTTGAAGTTGAAATAATTGAAGGTAAAAAAAGAACAATAAATTACCTACCCTACCCTGGAAATTATGGATTTATTGAAAACACTTATATGGATCCGTCTAGAGGAGGTGACGGAGATGCATTAGATGTTTTAATAATCTCAGAATCTGTAAGTCAAGGTGAGAAAATACCTATTAACGCTGTGGGTATTTTAAAACTATTAGATAAAGGTCAGGAAGATCATAAAATAATCGCAGTCCCAAAAAATAGTAATCAGACTTACACAAACGATTCCATACCTAACTCTGTAAAGACCATCTTAAAAACATGGTTTTGCAATTATAAGGGAGCCGGTAAAATGGAATTTATTAGTTGGGGAAATAAAGCATCAGCTCTCAAGGAAATAAAAAAATGGAGTCTTAACAAGTAAATAATTTCTCATATAAAAAACTTTAAATTTTTAACAATTCCAATCTCAGTAAATTCAAAACAGAAAGTGAGGAAACATGAATATTTCTTTCCCTGTTATAACCTAATGTCAATTTTTTAGATACTACTCCATTTTTTCCCGAGACTGCTATCCATACAGTACCTACTGGCTTATCTTTCGATCCACCACCAGGGCCAGCAATTCCAGAAGTAGAAATTCCATAATCGGTTTTTAATTTAATTTTTACATCTACAGCCATTTCTTCAACAACTTGTTTAGATACAGCTCCATAATCGATTAAAGTTTGATTTTTGACACCTAAAAGGTTAATTTTTGAATCGTTGGAATAGCTTACAATACTTCCATTAAAATAAGAAGAACTGCCACTAATGCTTGTAATCATCTTGGCAACACTACCTCCAGTACAACTTTCTGCAGTAGCTAAAGAACATTTCTTTTTTATTAATAATTCTCCTACGACTCCTTCCATAGTAGCGTTTTCGTATCCATAGATTTCGTTTGGAATTAGATCTTTCAATTTACTTGTTGCCAGTTCGAGTTTATCTTTCAACCTCTCGTTATTTATTCCAATAGCAGTAAGTCTTAATTTAACTATACCCGGAGACGGTAAATAGGCCAGTTTAATTTCTGATTGCACCAGATCATCTTCCCAAGATTTAATAATTTCAGCTAAAAAAGATTCTCCCATACCATGAGTTCTTATAGTTTTGTTAAGTACTAATTTTTCTCCACCAATTTTAGATAATAATTTTGGGAATACATATTCTTGCATAATACCTTTCATTTCATATGGAACACCTGGTAGTGAAATATAAATTTTATTTTCTTTTTCAAACCACATCCCACTTGCAGTTCCTCTTGAATTAGGAAGAATAGTACAATTTTCAGGTAATAACGCTTGATCTTTATTAGATTTAAGAATAGGACGATTTACACTCTGAAAGTAATATATTATCTTTTTTTCAATTTCAGGATTTAGCACCAATGGCGTCTCAAAATACTCACAAAGTGTATGTTTGGTAATGTCGTCTTTTGTAGGACCTAATCCGCCAGTCATTATAATTATTTCCGAATTTAAAGAAGATTTATAAAGGGTGTTAAGAATTTCTGCTTTATCATCTGGAATAACTGCTCCAAAAACAATAGAAAACCCCAAGTTATTTAGTTGTTCACCTAACCAAGAAGCATTGGTATTTACCGTCTGACCTATTAATAACTCATCGCCAATAGAAATTAAAGTGCATTTCATTCTGTTAAATTATAAATTAAGTTTTGCAATAGAAAAATTAGTTTGGCAATATTTTTGGTATATTGAATTTAAAATTAAACATGATTAAAAATAAACTTCTTTTCATATACACTTTAATATTTTTCTTCTTTTCAAATTCTATAAATTCTCAGATAAATATTAATAAAATATCTAAACAAGTCAAAACTCAGTTTCCATCAGAAAATAAAGTAAAAACCAATCCTTTAAATAATGATGAAGTCATTAAAGGACTTAAAGAGGCTCTAAGTATTGGAGTTACAAAGGGTACTGAAAAAGCATCTGCTATTGGTGGCTTTTTAAAAAATGATTTGATACGCATTCCTTTTCCACCAGAAGCTAAAAATGTAAGAGACAAAGCAATGCAATGGGGGTTAGATAGAAAGGTAGAGAAATTTGAACAAACACTCAATGAAGCAGCTGAAGAAGCTTGCAAAACCGCTTCGCCTATATTTATTGATGCTATCAAAAATATGAACGTTACTGACGGAATTAAAATACTTAAAGGAAACGATAATGCAGCAACTATTTTCTTGGAAAATCAAACTGGTTCTAAACTCTACTCACTATTTATACCAGAAGTAAAAAAAGCAATTGATAAAGTTCAACTAACCACCTATTGGACTCCTTTAGTAAATAAATATAACCAAACAACTAAACTAAGTGGAAAAGAAAAAATAGAAACTGATTTAAATAAATACGTTACCGAGAGAGCAATTTCGGGACTTTTTAAATTAGTAGAAATTCAAGAAAAGGAAATTAGAAAAAATCCTATTAGTAGAACATCCGATATCTTAAAGAAAGTTTTCAGTTCACTTGATCCATAATTATTATTTAAATAAAGTTTCATAACATGCAGCAAGAAGTAAATTTTTCAGAAAAAAGTATTCCCCCTACGGAACTCATTATAACAGATGAAGGACGCATCTATCATTTAGACTTACTACCTGAGGAAGTTGGTTCAACAATTATACTAGTGGGAGATCAAGAGCGTGTGCCAACAATTTCAAAATATTTTGATAGAATAGAAGTTAAAAGAGCTAAAAGAGAATTTGTAACTCACACCGGACTTTTAAATAACAAGAGGGTTTCTGTAATTTCCACTGGTATTGGATGTGATAATATAGATATAGTAATTAATGAGCTAGACGCCTTATTAAATATAGATTTCAAAAGCAAAAAAATAAAAAAAAACCATACTTCATTAAAAATCATTAGACTCGGAACTTGTGGTGCTTTGCAAAAAGAAATTCCAGTAGATAAATTTGTGATTTCTAGTTATGGTCTTGGTTTTGATGGGCTTTTATCATTTTACAACCCTGTATTTAATCATGAGGAATTAGCATTACAAAAAGCTTTTCTACAACAAATCCCATGGCCAACAGAAGCAAACAAACCTTATTTTGTTAGTGCAAATGAAAAACTTTGTGAGAAGATTGGTAAAGACATGTTTCAAGGAATAACAGCTACAGCTAATGGGTTCTATGGGCCTCAAGGTAGAACTCTAAGACTCACTACTAAGGTTCCTGATATGAATGAATTTTTGAATAGATTTGATTACAAAGGACTCAAAATATTAAATTTTGAAATGGAGACCTCTGCACTTTATGGGTTAAGCGCTATGCTTGGTCATCAAGCTTGTACTGTTTGTGCTGTTATAGGAAATAGATTTTCAAATACTTTTTCTAAAGATTATAAAAAAGCAGTAGAAAACTTAGTTCAAATAGTCCTGTCAAGAATTTAGGTTATTTTAATAACCTTTAAGATTATTTTTCGTAAGGGTAGTAATATGAAAAATATAAAAGAGATTAAAGCACTTGTTAGCTTGTTAGACGATCCCGATTTAAACATATATAATCAAGTTAAAAATCAACTTTTAGAACTTGGAGAAGTATGCATCCCAATATTAGAAAAAGCAAATTTCGAAAATCACTTAGACTCTGCTTATAAAACAAGAATCTCAAATCTAACTCATGAAATAAATTTGAATGAAATGGTAACCTCTCACAAGAAATGGTTACGACATCCTGTGAATCTAATTGACGGTGTTCTACAAATCGATCAATATTTCTTTCCAAACATTACTAAGAGTTATATTCAAAATCAAATTTCTGAAATTGTTAGTGAAATATCTGTTCGCCTTAATGATAATATGGATCCATTGAAAAAGATCAGTATCATAAACGATGTATTGTATGACGAATATAAATTTATAGGTGATAAAAGAAACTACCATTCTGCAGATAATTCTTCTTTTGGAAAATTACTTCAGAATAAAAAAGGTAATCCTTTATCTAATTCCATACTTTATATTGAAATTGCACGACAATTAAATTTAACAATAATGGGAATCAATCTTCCTAATCACTTTATTGTTGGATTCTTAAACAAAAATTATAATAATTTAATTGGTGGCAAGTTTAATAAAGAAGATGTCCTATTTTACATAAATCCATTTAGCCAAGGAGTTGTACTAAAAAAAGAAGATATTCAGGATTTTATGCAGCAAATAAATGTAATAGAAAACGAGTATTATTATACCCCATGTCCAATTAAACATATTACCAAAAGAATATTGACCAATCTAAATTTTAGTTTTAATTCATCAAACGATCATTCTAAAATAAATGATTTGAAAAAAATAATCAGTATCTATAAATAAAATTAATATTTACTAGAGATTAATTGTAATATAAATTTACCTAAATTTAAAGGCAAGATGGATTTACTAAAATCTATAGAAAAATTATATATAAGCTCTGAACAGACTATCAAAGATAATCAGGGTACTATTTTCATTTCCAACTTTGGAGAACTTGACTCTGAAAAAATATCTGAAATATGTGAAACTGCTGAATCAAAATTGTTTGAAATAGGTGCAGCAAAAAAAAATATTAAAAATATTTTCAATATTCTTATTGAAGGTCTTCAAAACATAAAAAATCACGGAGACTTTTCTAGTGATAAAAAACAACATTCGTTCTTTTATATTTCAATATTTGAAGAAGAATTCATTTGTTCCTTTTCGAACTTAATAATGAATGAAAACATAAACACTCTTTTTAAAAATATTGATCATTTAAATACATTAGACAGACCTGGTTTAAAGTCTGTTTACTTAGAAACACTAACTAATGGAAAGATTTCTAAAAAAGGAGGTGCTGGTTTAGGTGTTATAATTATGGCAATGAAATCAAAAAACTTGATTGACTATCAATCATCTCCACTAGACGACCAACTTTCATTAGTCACTCTAAATATAAAAGTAGATAAGATTTAATCTTGGTTTAAAAAATATGTTACCTTATTAAGTTCACCCCAACTTCCTCTAGTGAAATCTGGAATTTTGATTGCTTTACTCCCTTTATTAACAGATTTTCTTGATAATGCAACAATTGAGGACCATTCTGCTGCGTCGTAAACATCTTGATCTAAAGGCAATCCATTTCTCAGACAGTAAATTAACCTGAAGTCCATAATGAAATCCATACCTCCGTGTCCTCCAACTTCTTGAGCTTTTTCTTTTATGTTTTTAATAATTGTAGGTTCATATTTTAAAAGCGTATCATTTAGAGCTTCTTTATCTAAAATATGATGTGACTTAGGGGTGAAAGACATAGACTGTAGTGGATATTTCTGAACAAAACCATCTGTCCCGCTAACTGTGAAAATTCTAGAATACGGTCTTGGACTAGTCACATCGTGCTGCAACATAATTGTTTTACCATTTTGGGTCTTTATTAGTGTAGTATTCATATCGCCTTTTTTGAATTTTTGATGTTTCCAAATACTATTTTCTGGTAATTTTTCATGAGAATATTTTGAGAGACCAAACTGTGAAGAAGACATGGAAACTAAATGAGTCATTCTATCTCCTCTATGAATATTCAATAAGTGAGCAAGAGGACCTAATCCGTGAGTTGGATATGTATTGCCGTCAGTTTTTTGTAGGTTTCTTAATCTCCAAAAATCCCAATAATATGTTTTACTAAAATTTAATGACTTTAAATCGTGAATATAAGCTCCTTCTGTGTGTACTATTTCACCAAGCTTCTTGTTTTGGGCCATATTTAAAACAGATATTTCAAAAAAATCATACATGCAATTTTCAAGCTGAATGCAATGTTTTTTTGTTCTTTCAGCAGTCTTTACTAAATCCCAACAGTCTTTTACTGTTAGCGCCGCAGGTACTTCGACTGCTACATGTTTATTATTTTCCATTGCATACAAAGCTATTGGTGTATGTAGCTCCCAATGAGTGCAAACGTAAATTAAATCAACATCATTTCTCTGGCAAATTTCTTTCCAATCGTTTTTAAGATAGTATCTATCGGGTTTGGGAAATGAAGAACTTTTAAAATATTTGTTGTAAGAGCTGTTAACTTTATTAGAGTCAATGTCTGCAATTGCAACAATTTTTACACCCTTAATGTTAGGTAATCTTTCCAAAGCCATTTGACCTCGGTTACCTAATCCTATTAAGCCTATTTTAACAGTGTCAATCTTGGGACATCTTAATTGTAATGCATTGTTTTCATCTTTGTATTGGGATGTATCCCAAATGGAAAATAATTCATCGTAATCTGATAAAAAAACTTTATTTTGACCTGAAATATTGTAAAAACATAATAAATAAACTGAAATTAAAACCAACCTATAACTAGTTTTTTTAATCATTTTAATTATTGGTCTTAATTAAATTTAAAGCAGAACCGTACTTGAACCACTCTATTTGTTGGTCATTGTAAGTGTGGTTTAGAGTAATCGTGTCTACAGTCCCATCACTATGTTTAACTTCAAGAAGCAACGTCTTTTTTGGAGCAAAATCTTTTAAATCTAAAAAATTAAAAATATCGTCTTCTCTTATGAGATCATAATCATTTTCATTATTAAAAGTCAAGCCTAACATACCTTGTTTTTTAAGATTTGTTTCATGAATTCTAGCAAAGGATTTTACAATAACTGCTTTTACTCCTAAATGTCTGGGCTCCATTGCAGCATGTTCTCTAGAAGATCCTTCTCCGTAATTATGATCTCCAACAACTATTGTTGAGACACCTGCTGCTTTATAGGCTCGAGCAGTTGCTGGAACTTCACCTTTTGTACCGGTTAATTGATTTATAACGGTGTTTGATTCACCTCCAAAAGCATTAATAGCACCGATTAAACAATTATTAGAAATATTGTCTAAGTGTCCTCTATATCTTAACCAAGGGCCGGCCATAGAGATATGATCCGTGGTACATTTACCTTGCGCTTTTATAAGCAACCTAGCATTTTCTATATTTTCACCATTCCAAGCTTCAAACGGTGTTAGTAATTGTAATCTTTCAGAGTCAGGATTTACAACTACTTCTATGTTGCTACCTTCAACTGCAGGTGCTTGGTAGCCGTTATCTTCTACATCAAATCCATTTTTTGGAAGTTCTTGACCAATTGGCTCTGACAAATAAACTTCTTCTCCATTTTTATTTTCTAATGAATCTGATAGTGGATTAAAATCTAACTTACCAGAAATTGCGACTGCTGCAACCATTTCAGGTGAAGTAACAAAAGCCATTGTATTTGGATTACCATCGGCTCTCTTTCTGAAGTTTCTATTAAAAGAATGTACAATGGAGTTAACTTCTTTTTTCTCGGCGCCAGGTCGATCCCATTGCCCGATACAAGGACCGCAAGCATTGGTGAAAATTTTAGTGGTTTCAAACTTTTTAAAAGTAGCTATTAATCCGTCTCTTTCTGCAGTAAATCTAACTTGCTCGGAACCAGGATTTATTCCTAAAATCGCTTTAGGTTCAACTCCTTTGCTAACAGCATCTTCAACTATTGAAGCTGCTCTAGTTAAATCTTCATAGGACGAATTTGTACAAGACCCTATTAAGGCCCATTCAATATTGGTTGGCCAACTGTTCTTTTTAGCAGCTTCTTTCATTTCTGAAACAGGAGTTGCTAAATCAGGAGTAAATGGACCGTTTAAATGTGGTGTTAGTTCGTCTAAATTTATTTCAATAACTTGATCGAAGTAATTTTCTGGATTTTCATAAACTTCACTATCTCCAGTTAAATGATGAGCAATTTCGTCAGCTAGTTGAACCACTTCTTCTCTTCCCGTTGCACTCAAATATCTTCTCATGGAATCATCGTAACCAAATGTGGAAGTAGTCGCTCCAATTTCAGCTCCCATATTACAAATAGTACCTTTTCCAGTACAGGAAATTGATTGAGCTCCTTCTCCAAAATATTCAACAATACAACCTGTGCCTCCTTTTACAGACAAAATACCAGCAACTTTTAAGATGACATCTTTAGGTGAAGTCCAACCATTTAATTTACCTGTTAATTTAACGCCAATCAACTTAGGGAATTTAAGTTCCCATGGCATACCTGCCATTACGTCTACTGCATCTGCTCCGCCTACACCAATAGCTACCATTCCTAACCCACCAGCATTCACAGTGTGCGAATCTGTTCCAATCATCATACCTCCTGGAAAAGCATAATTCTCTAAAACAACTTGGTGAATGATACCAGCACCCGGTTTCCAGAAACCAATTCCGTATTTATTACAAACAGAACTTAAAAAATTAAATACCTCATTATTTTTATTAATTCCTTCTTGTAAATCTTTATCTGCTCCTAATTTAGCCTGAATTAAATGATCTGCATGAGCGGTAGAAGGAACAGCAACTTTAGATTTACCAGCTTGCATAAATTGTAATAATGCCATTTGAGCTGTAGCATCCTGCATTGCTACTCTATCAGGTGAAAAATCGACATATGAAACCCCTTTTTTGTAAATCTCTTTTGCTTCACCACCCCAAATATGAGTATATAAAATCTTTTCGGAGAGTGTTAACGGACGGTCAATTAGCTTGCTGATTGCTTCCATCTTCTTTGGGTATAATGCATATACCTCTCTTATCATATCTATATCAAAAACCATTGTAATTTATTTGAAGATGTGAAAATAGTAAATGAAAGCTATACAAGAAAGCTTTAGAGCTTTAAAGTAGTATTTTTTTTATATCCCTTAAATTATCAACCTCTTTCCATATGCTTAGTTTATGATTCTTTTGATGTGGATTAAAGTAAATAGCTTTCATATTCACAGCTATTGCTCCACTAATATCAGTATTTAAGTCATCGCCTATTATTACAGAATTTGATGCAGTTGCTCCAGTTTTTTTAAAAGCATGATTAAAAATTATTGGATCAGGTTTTTTAGCACCTGCAGCTTCAGATGTAATTATGTGATTGAAAAAATTATCTAAACCTGATTGTTGGACTTTAATATGTTGAACTTCTTGGAATCCATTGGTTATAATATGAAGATTATAATGGTCTTTCAAATCATTTAAAAGTTCTAATGCGTTCGGAATTAATTTTGTTCTGTAAGGAGAATTATTTACATAATCACGACCCAAGTTTTGCGCCAGTTCTTTACTGTCAATACCAAAATATTCTAAGGTCAACTTAAACCTAATAGATCTTAAATTTTCTTTTGAGAGTAGATTTTGTCTGTATTTATCCCAGCAATCATCATTTATTTTTTTGTACACCTTAATGAATTCATCAGGTAATGAAATACCTTTTTGATGGAGGCTGTAAGAATGATATAATTCCGTAAGCTCTTCATAAGAATTGGTGTCAAAGTCCCACAATGTTCTATCAAGATCAAAAAAAAGGTGCTTCAACTTCATTATCTAAAAAAATTAAAAATAGTCTCATTTAAATACGCTAAAAGAAAGGACATAACCATAAGTAATGCAGTCACGTATAAATAAGTTTTTTTATGATTTCCAAAAAATTTCACTACTACAACTGTACCAATAGGGATTGACAAAAAAATGGGAGCAAGAGTACAAACTAGTAAAAAACCAATTTTAGATTTCTTCATTTTAATTAACAATCTGTTTCTTTTTTTAAAGTTTTTGGACTTCCTCTTTTTTAAGCTGCTTGTTTTTTTCTCTTTTAAAAAGTAGATTCTGTAAGAAATAAAATAAAATATATTAAAACAAGATAGGGCACCTAAACAAGACGAAATAAAAATTTCGCCTGCTGATAAGTCGGGAAAAGTAGCTAGAGCAATTGTAGCAGTTACTAAAAATTTAACGTGTGCTAAAAGAAAAACATATAATATTGCGATCCAATTCATTCATCATCCTTTTCTCCGAATGCTAAATCCCCTGCATCTCCTAAGCCAGGAACGATATAGGATTGCGTTGTCATCTTAGGATCAATTCCTCCAATCCATAATGTTGTATTTTCAGGAAAGTTTTGAGTAACAAAGTCAATTCCTTGCTGACTACCTATTACACTAACTAAATGAATTTCTGAGGGATTCCCTTTTTCTAACAACGCTTTATAAGCCAAAACCATAGACTGACCTGAGGCTAACATAGTATCAGAAAGTAAAACTACTTTACCATCTAATTTAGGACTGGCTAAATATTCTATCTCTACATCAAAATCATTGGAGGAAGTATGTTTTCTGAAAGCAGAAATAAAGCAATTCTCTGCACTATCAAAATAATTTAATAAACCATTGTGAAGCGGTAATCCTGCTCTTAGTATAGTAGCTAAAACTATATTTTCTAAAGGAACCTTAGTTGTAGAAATTCCTAAGGGTGTATTCGTAGAAAGTGTGTAATTATCTAAACTCTTACTTATTTCGTAAGCAGAAATTTGTCCTAACCTTTCTAGATTTTTTCGAAACCTCATACTATCTTTTTGTATTTGAGCATCTCTCAACTCAGATAAAAACTTGTTATACAAAGAAGAGTATTCACTAAAATTATAAATTTTCATAGTTCAAATTTAGTGAACTAAAATGGATTAATCTAACCATGTAGCCTCAAACACTTTTCTCCATCCAGACCACCTATCTTGATTACTTAATGATTCATTATGCCAAATAGTAGTAAATTGGCCATTAACATTTTTAACGCTGTTTTTTAATTCCTTTATAGCTCTAATAGAAGCTTGAGTAGAATACTTTAATTGATCCTTTAAAACCCCATCCATATATGAATAAGGTACCAATTTTAATTTAGTCGAGTTTTCTTTTTCTAAATCATAAAAATAAAAGGGCGTACAGGTGCCTGCTCTAAAACCAATTCTATCAGTGTAACCCATGCTGTAGTCTTTTTCTATTGATAACTCACTTAAAATTTGAAAGGATTTAGGGAAAGAAAAACGTATGTAGTGAAATCTTGATAATTTTACTTTATTAGAAGTTATAGCATGTAAAGTTTGAATCTCTTTCTTTAAAATAAGTTGATTTTTAAATGATTGATAAGATGGATGAATCCCAATATTATAAATTTTATTTAACCATTTAATTAAATTAATTAGAGTGGGATTACCAGCATTTATATTTTTGTCCATTTTACCATAATCTCCTAATAAAAAGAAGAAAATTGCTTTTAAATTATGCTTTTTTAAAAAACTATCGATGTAGGAATAGTTGTCGTAAGGATCGTTACTAAGGCCTAGAAGAACTCTCACTCTTTGGCTAATTTTAGAAACTCTGAAATACATAATATCTTTTAAAAAAGAGCCTGTGAATCTAAATATCCCTTTGTTTTTGAAAGCGTAAGCATTGTCGATATCAAAAGTGCAATATTGCGAGAATACTTTTGGTGATGAAATTTTCACAGTAAAAAAATGATTCAATGTTTCTAATAGATCTAAACACCAAATATCAACAATTGGCTTATTTTCTAATTTTAGCTTAACCAAAATAGAATTCTCTGAAATAAATCTTTGGTGCTCGTCAAAAGAAGTTAAATTATATTCTTCCATTCTACTAATGAGAAAGAAAACTGCACTAAAAATGTCAAAGGAAGTATCTCCTTTTATTGAAGTAAAAAAAGGGCGATCTTTATCTTTAAATGATAAGTATTTAGAGTAATTAAGGTCAGATGCATCTAAAAATTTAGAAGGGCAAATTTGAAAATTCTTAGCAATTATTGGTTCATCTGAATAATTTATTACTACACCACTAAGCTGACTTGAATTATTAGTTATCTGAAAATTTAATGACAATACTTCTTTGAAAATGAAATCAACAACATAATTCAACCTAACACTAGTTTGAGGGGTGTAAATGGTAATCATGAAAATTGTGAAATCATTTCTTCAACTATAAATGAAGCTGCATTTCCCTTTCCAAAAATAGGCGGAAAACTGAGTTCTGGATCTGTTAAGAAATAGTTAGATGCTTCTGATATTTTAACAGCACTTGTATCTGCTATTACAGCGCTTTTAGTTTCAACTATTTCAATCCATTCTGTTTGAGGTCTTAAAATGATGCATGGTTTTTTAAAAAAATAAGCTTCTTTTTGAACACCCCCACTATCAGTTATAATTAAAGTAGCATTTTTTTCTAATGCTATCATCTCTAAAAAACTAGCTGGAGATATAATTTTAAACAGTTTAGATTTTTCAATTTCTTTCTTAATCTCATTGTCTAAAAGTTGATCCATCATCTTTGAGGTTCTTGGATGAATAGGAAATACAATTTTTATTTGGTGTTTCTTTATTATTTCTAAAAAAGAGGAAAACAATTCGTTTAGTTTAATAATAGAATCAGTATTGTCATTCCTATGAACGGTTACTAAAATAAATCGCTCATCTTCTAATTTCAAGTCTTCGATAATATTAGACTTTTGATCACTTATTTTTGAAAAAAACAAGCTATTATCATACATAACATCACCACAATGGTAAATATTTGGAGAATCAATTGTTGCCTTAACATTTAAAGTTTTCTTAAAACCCTCATTTATTAAGTTAGAATACCCACTTTTAGTTGGTGAGAACAATAATGTTGAAACATGATCACAGGCTATTCTGTTTACTTCTTCTGGCATTTTTTTATTAAATGAACGCAAACCAGCTTCAATATGAACTATTGGAATATGTAGTTTTGAAGCTGCAATCGCAGTTGCTAATGTAGAATTAGTATCTCCATAAACTACAACAGCATGAGGTTTGTACTTTAATAACACTTGTTCTATTTTTTGAATCATAACAGCAGTCTGTTCTCCGTGTGAAGAGGATCCTACCATTAAATTTATCCGTGGCTTTGGGATACCCAATTCATTAAAAAAAACTTCAGACATGTTATTATCGTAATGCTGACCGGTATGAACTATTAATTCTTCAATCTCAGTTCTTTGATTTTTTATTTCTCTTGATAATGCTGCAGCTTTAATAATCTGTGGTCGAGCTCCTACAATAGTTACTATTCTCATTTTATAACAAAATAAACTCTATTAACGTAATTTTATAATATCTAATATGCAATAAATATAGTTTTAATTGGAAATTAATTGTCAAATAAAAAAACAAGTGTGTTCTCGTGTACTTTTTTAAAAAGTTCAATAACATCAATATTTTTCATTCTTACACACCCATGAGATGAGGGTGTGCCTATAGATTTCTCATTACTAGTTCCATGGATATAAATACCTCTTTTAAAAGTGTCCACGTCACCACCTTTATTAATATTAACCTCCGTACCAATTAAAGAAATTAGCCTTGTAGTTATTTCGTCATTTTCAGTATAATTTTTAAGAGTGTCTATAGTTACTATTTTATGTGTATTTTTTTTATTCACAAACAAGGTTCCTATTGCAGCTCCCTTACCAATTTTTTCATGAATAGAATGCATTCCTAAAGGAGTTTGAAAAGATGCTATTTTATTACCCGAACCTTTAGAAGAAGTAGAAATATCAAATACCCTATCCAATTGTTTGGATTTTATAATATATAATTTTTGACGCTTTACACCAATATAAATGAAGGTATCTAAAGGTGCTTTAGGATATTTTACAGAAACGTAATCTTGAATTAACTCAGCTAAAAAACCTTCATTACTTTTTTGTGAAAAGCAAAAGTTAGAAAGTAAAAGAAGAAAAAACAGAAAACGCAAGTCTTAAAATTAGTCAAAAAAAAAGAGCTTCGTAAAGCTCTTTAAAATTCTATTAGATTTAAATAAACTAGAGTGAGTTTACCTTTCTCGTTAATTGAGACTTTAAATTAGCTGCCTTGTTTTTGTGAATAATGTTATTCTTAGCTAATTTATCGATCATAGATAAGGTATAAAGAAGTAAAGAACTGGCTTCTTTCTTATCCGTTGTTGCTCTTAATTTATCAATAGCTGTACGAGCAGACTTGTGCTGGTATTTATTTCTTTGAGTCTTGTCTTTATCAGACCTTATTCTTTTTAATGCAGATTTATGGTTTGCCATATTTTTTATTTTTAGTAGCCCGTAGGGGAATCGAACCCCTGTTTCCAGGATGAAAACCTGGCGTCCTAACCCCTAGACGAACGGGCCGTTTCCAACTAATGGAGCGCAAATTTAGTTTTTTTTTCAGTTAGTCAAAAAAAAATCAAATCTATTTCACAAAAAATTAATTATATCTCATCATTATTGTTTTGAAATACGAATCCTAACCTTTTAGCTGTTCTCATTTTTAAATCATCTCCAACCTGACGAACTTGATTAACAGAAACTTGATTTACCAGATCATAACTAGGAACTAATAAGTCGAAATCTAAAGAGTATAATATTGCAGATTGGACAATAGATTTTAATTTTTCTTTATCAATTGTAGCGTTTATAAAATCGTTATATAGGAAACCTAATTGTCGTTTTCCCTGAACCATAAAATGGTTTTCGTGATTAATAAATAACCTTCCAATTAAATATCCTAAATCATTAGACCTGTTATACTTAAAGGAATCATTTAAAAAATTATACACATTGATTAACCCACAGAAACCTCTATTTTGATTTTCTGATAAATAGCTAGTTTTCCATAAACTATTTTCTGAATTGAATTTAAAAACGTTAGAGTGCATTTGAAAGATTAACAAATCACCTGCTACCCTTAATTGCGCTTCAAACTCACCAGAGTCCTTGTATTCTATAATAACTCTGTCATCAACTTTGGACATCTTATCTTCTAAGTCGTCACCAATTTCTTTTAGAACTCCCTTCAGAATTTTAAAATTCAAAATAATATTGCTAAAAACATCTTGTTTTAAAACACCTTTATCTTTTATTAAATTAAAGAGTAAATCTTGATTTTTTTGATAATCCATTTTTTATAATTAGTAAGCTCTTGCAAAAAGTACTTTTTTTGAATTTAAATCTCCTGAAATTATGCATTTACCTGTAGATTTTTCTTCTAAAGGAATACAGCGTATTGTTGCTTTTGTTATGTCTTTAATTTTTTGCTCTGTTTCAGAATCTCCATTCCAAAAAGCCTCGACAAAGCCACTTTTAGAATTCAATATATCATTCATTTCCTCAACTGTTGAAGCGAAAGTGATGTTATCTTTTAAAAAATCAGAAGATTTTCTAAATAAATCTTCTTGAATTTGTTCTAAAAGTTTGGATATTTTTTGAGAAAGATCCTTCTGACTCAAAGTAGTTTTTGATAAGTCGTCTCTTCTTGCAAGTTCTACTGTCTTATTCTCAATATCTCTTGGTCCAATTGCAATTCTTAGAGGAACCCCCTTCATTTCGTATTCAGCAAATTTCCAACCTGGTTTTTTGTTATCATCATCGTCAAACTTTACTGAAATTCCAATTCCAACTAATTCAGATATTAGTTGCTTAGCATAACTAGTAATTTGATCTAATTGCTCTGGATTTTTATAAATAGGTACTATAACTACTTGAATTGGAGCTAATTTTGGAGGTAAAACCAAACCTTGATCATCGGAGTGAGTCATAATTAAGGCGCCCATTAGTCTCGTTGAAACCCCCCAAGATGTAGCCCAGACGTGGTTCTGTTTGCCATTTTTGTCAGCAAAAGTAACATCAAACGCTTTAGCAAAATTTTGACCCAAAAAATGAGATGTTCCTGCCTGTAGGGCTTTTCCATCCTGCATTAAGGCTTCAATACAGTATGTTTCCTCAGCTCCAGCAAATCTTTCGTTTTCTGTTTTTAAACCCTTTATTACGGGAATAGCCATATGCTGTTGTGCAAAGTCTGCGTAAACGCCCAACATTTTCTCTGTTTCCTCAATTGCTTCTTCTTTTGTTGCATGAGCAGTATGGCCTTCTTGCCATAAAAATTCTGAGGTTCTTAAAAACAATCTTGTTCTCATCTCCCATCTTACAACGTTGGCCCATTGATTTACTAAAATTGGCAAGTCTCTGTAAGATTGTATCCACTTTTTATAAGTGTTCCAAATGATGGTTTCAGAAGTAGGCCTTACAATCAACTCTTCTTCTAATTTAGCATCAGGATCTACTACTACTCCACTTCCATCTTCAGCGTTTTTAAGCCTGTAATGAGTGACTACAGCACATTCTTTTGCAAAACCTTCAACATGATCCGCTTCTTTGCTTAAATAGGATTTTGGAATAAATAATGGGAAATAAGCATTTTGATGTCCTGTTTCTTTAAACATTAAATCTAACTGGTCTTTGATTTTTTCCCAAATAGCATATCCATAAGGTTTAATGATCATACAACCTCTTACATCAGAATGTTCAGCTAAATCAGCTTTTGAAACTAAATCGTTGTACCATTTTGAAAAATCCTCACTTCTTTTGATTAATCCTTTAGATGACATAAATATAAGTATTGAAAGTCTAAAATAACTATTAATAAAAGAAAAGGAAAGCTAATAGAAAATAAAAACTAGCTGGTCTTTAAGACCTTATTTAATTTTCTTTTCATTTTAGTGCTTTGCTCCTCAGCAAGTAACGCATCTACTAAGATTCTCCCGCTGTGTTCGTCAACAATAATTTTTTTACGAGCTGCAATATCTAACTGTACTTGTGGTGGTATTTTTATAAATGAACCTCCCGATGCACCTCTTTCTACAGGTACAACAGCTAGACCGTTTTTGGAAGCACCTCTAATTCTTTTATAAGCCTTAAGAAATCTATCTTCTATTGATTTAGAAGCTTTTTCTGATTCTTCAAGCAAGAGCTTTTCCTCTCTTTCTGTTTCAGAAACAATTTCTTTAAGTTCATTCTTCTTAGCTTCTAAAGCTTCTTCTTTTGACTTAAGTTGATCTTTGACTTCGTCAAGAACTTCTTTTTTATCATCAATTCTGCTAGAATTTTCGTTGATTCTTTTTTCTGCAAGCTGAGCTTCAAGTTCTTGATACTCAATTTCTTTACTTAATGAATCAAATTCTCTATTATTTCTGACATTTTTTTGTTGCTCCAAATATTTTTTAATCGCGATTTTTGATTCTTCAATAATATTTTTCTTTTCTAAAATCAACTGATTTAGGTCTCCGGTTTCTTCTTCAATTTTATCTAACCTCTTATTTAACCCAGCCATATCATCTTCTAAGTCGTTTACTTCCATTGGTAATTCTCCTCTAACTTCTCTCATGCTATCAATTCTAGAATCAATGAATTGAAGATTGTATAACGATCTTAAAGTTTCTTCTGGTGTGTATTTTTTAGTTCTAGCCATTTTATAAGTAATTTATTGGATTCGTATTAACTGTTGTTAAACGGATTGCAAAATTAGTAAATTTTTTCATTAAAAAATCACTTATTAAATCAATTGTGTATTGTTCTGATTCATAATGCCCAATATCGGCGATTAAAATCTTGTTTTCTGACTCAAAAAACTGATGATATTTAAAGTCACCAGTAATGAAAACATCTGCTTTTTCTTTAATAGCATCTTTCAGTAAAAAACTTCCAGAACCCCCACATAGTGCAACTTTTTTGATTTTTTTATTCAAAAAATTAGTGTGTCTTATACCTGCGGCACCAAAATTAACCTTTAATAAATTTAAAAAGTCTTGCTCAGAAAGTTCGTTTGAAAGTTCACCCATCATTCCAGATCCTGAGTTCGAATTATTCAAAATTTGATAGATGTCGTGTGCAATCTCTTCATATGGATGTGCATTATTCATGGCGTGAATAACGTCGTGTAATAAATAATTTGGCAGTACAACTTCCACTTTGACTTCCTCAGTAATATCAAGCAAATCAACTTTCCCTTTAAAAGGTTTTGCTCCAGAAGTTGGCAAAAAACTTCCTAAGCCATCAGACTTAAAACTGCAATTTTTATATTTCCCTATATGACCTGCACCTGCTTTAAATAAAGAATCCAAAACTACATCAGCATGTGTTTTGGGAACATATACTGACAACTTTAAAAGGTTTTTTTTGGGACGAAGAATTTTGGTATTATTTAAACCAATGACATCAGCAATTTTTGAATTTACCCCATCAAATACGTTATCTAAATTGGTATGAATCGCGTAAATATTTATTTTATTTCGAACAGCTTTTAACAACAACTTACCAGTCAAAGAACTGTTTGTAATATTTTTAAGTTCACCAAAAATAATTGGGTGGTGGGCAACAATAAGATTACATTTTAGATCGATTGCTTCTTGTACAACCTCTAAAGTCACATCTAAAGAAACAAGAATTCCTTTAATTTCGCTGTTAAAATCTCCTACTTGTAAACCAGAATTATCGTAACTTTCTTGCAAATTTAAAGGAGCAATGGATTCTAAGTAATTGGTTACGTCTTTAACTTTCATAAATCTTTAAAAAATCAAATATAAAACAATGAAATGGTTCCAATGGATATTATCACCATTATCGTTAATTTACTGGTTTATAACTGATAGCAGAAATCGCCTGTATGACGGTGGTATATTCAAAGAAACTAAGTTTAGTATACCAGTAATAGGAATTGGAAACATCACAGTAGGTGGAACAGGAAAAACACCCCATTGCGAATATGTAGGAAGGATTTTATCAAAAAAAAATCATATAGCTGTGCTTTCAAAAGGATACGGAAGGAAAACTACAAATTTTAAATATGTAGAACTTTCTAACAAATCTTTTGAAGTTGGAGATGAACCTTTGCAAACTAAACATAATTTCCCCGATCAAATCGTTGCAGTAGACCACCAACGAGTAAATGGAATTCAAAGAATAATTAAAGATTTTCCCAAAATAAAAACAATTATTCTTGACGATGCATTCCAACATCGTTCTGTTAAAATAGGTTTTAATATTTTATTATGCGACTTCAACAATCCAATTTTTGAAGACTATATAATGCCCTTAGGCAAACTAAGAGAATCTAGAAAAGGTGTGAAAAGAGCTGACTGTGTAATTGTAACTAAATGCCCTGAAAATCTTCAAGACAAAGAAGCAAATGAGATAGAAAAAAAATTAAATTGCGAAGAAGTATTTTTTACAAAAATTAAATACGATCATATTATTTCAGTATATGATCATCTTAAAATAGGAAATATCAATAATAAATCTGTAATCTTAGTTACTGGTATAGCAAATTCAGAACCAATACTAAAATATCTTAAAACATTGAATGTAAATTCTAGGCATTTAAAGTACTCGGATCATTATAATTACAATACATCCGATGTTAAAAGAATAATAAGTAATTATAACGAAATAACAAAAGACTCCATTATATTGACTACCGAGAAAGATGCCCAAAAATTAAGAGAGTTTAAAGAATTATCGTCATTTCCTTTATACTATTTGAAGGTATCGGTTGATTTTTTGTGGAATAAAGATAAATTTGAAAAAAAAATTAAAGATTATGTTGAATCTTATTCGTGAAACTAGCGATTTTTTAAAAGCTAAAACTAATTTCAAAGTTGAAATAGGTATTATTTTAGGCACTGGTTTGGGAGGCTTGGTGAATGAAATAAAAATTAAACATGCTATTCCCTATGAAGATATTCCTAATTTTCCTGTTTCAACTGTAGAAGGCCATCAAGGACAACTTATTTTTGGAGAAATCGGTGGGAAAAATGTAGTTGCCATGCAGGGCAGATTTCACTTTTATGAAGGCTACACGATGCAGGAAGTAGTTTTTCCAGTTAGAGTTATGAAGTTTTTAGGAATTAATAAGCTTGTAGTAAGCAATGCGTCTGGAGGAGTAAATCCTAATTTTGAAATTGGAGACATCATGATTATTAACGATCATATTAATTTATTTCCTACCAATCCACTTATAGGTCCAAACCTTAAAGAATTAGGAACAAGATTTCCTGACATGAGCGATGCTTACGACGTGCAACTTATAAAAAAAGCAGAAGCTATCGCTAAAGAATTAAACATTAAAATCGTTAAGGGCGTCTATGCAGGACTAACTGGCCCAACACTTGAAACACCTGCCGAATATTTATACATACGTAAAATAGGAGCAGATGCCGTTGGAATGAGTACAGTTCCAGAAGTTATTGCGGCAAGACACATGAAAATTCCTTGTTTTGGAGTTTCTGTAATAACAGATCTTGGTGTGCCTGGTAAAATTGTAAAAGTCACACACGAAGATGTTCAAAATGTTGCAACAAAATCTGAATTCTCACTTACAAAACTTATTAAAAAATTCTTTGAATCTATATAATTAATGAATTTAGAAAGTGCCCTTTTAAAATATGAACCCATAATTGGAATTGAAATACATGCCCAATTAAATACTAAATCTAAAGCCTACTGTGGGGATGGTAATGAATTTGGAGCAATTCCAAACACAAGAACCTCACCAGTTTCTTTAGGACACCCTGGAACGCTTCCAAAATTCAATAAAGAAATAATAAATCATGCCCTTAAACTCGGATTGGCGTTAGATTGTGAAATCACAAGATGGATGCATTTTGATAGAAAAAATTACTTCTATGCGGATCTACCAAAAGGGTATCAAATTACACAAGATAAAACACCTATTTGTAGAAAGGGGCAAATATTAATTCGTTTAGAAAACAACGAAACTAAAAACATTGAATTAACCAGAATTCATATGGAAGAAGATTCCGGTAAAAGTATTCACGATTTAGATCCATTCAATACCCTTATCGATTTAAACAGAGCTGGTGTTCCTCTTCTAGAAATTGTTACGGAACCTGTTATAAGAACTTCAAAAGAAGCTTATGAATATGTAACTGAAATAAGAAAATTATTAAGATACTTGGAAATTTGTGATGGTAATATGGAAGAAGGGAGTATGAGATGTGATGTAAATATCTCCATAATGCCAATTGGAAGTGAAAAATTTGGAGATCGTGTAGAAGTAAAGAATCTCAACTCCATTAGAAATGTCCAAAGGTCGATTGACTATGAAATAGTAAGACAAGCAAAGGTTTTAGATGGTGGAGAAAAAGTAAAAGTAGAAACTCGCACATTTGACGCACCTAGCGGAAAAACAAGTGCTATGCGTAAAAAAGAAGCTGCACATGATTACAGGTATTTTCCAGAGCCCGACTTA
Organism: Flavobacteriales bacterium; assembly: GCA_029251405.1. Lineage (GTDB taxonomy): Bacteria > Bacteroidota > Bacteroidia > Flavobacteriales_D > Parvicellaceae > MED-G20. The sequence goes on along the minus strand of JAQXDK010000042.1, from coordinate 39,155 downwards.
AACCCCATAAAAATTGAAGAAAATCATTTAATAGATATTAAATCTAAAATGCCTGCTCTACCAAACGAGTTATTTAAAAAGTTTACTGAAAACTATGGACTTTCCAATTACGATGCTCTTGTAATAATCGAACAGAAAGAAATAGCACAATATTTTGAGCAATTAGTTCAGTTTACGACCAATTTTAAAACTGCAGCTAATTGGGTTATGGTCAATATAAAATCCTACTTAAATCAACAAGCTATTGAAATAAATTCATTTCCAGTATCAGCCGAAAAAATGGGATTATTAATACAAATGATAGATGAAAACCTGATTTCTAATTCACTGGCTAATCAGAAATTATTTCCTGAAATGATCAAAAACCCCAACGAACATCCTCAGTCAATTGCTGAAAAAAATGATTGGATAAGCAGTGACAGTGAAGAAGAGCTGTTGTCCTTAGTAACTAAGATAATTGATGAAAATCCTTCTGAAAGTGAGCGACTAAAAAATGGAGAAAAAAAACTGATTGGTTTTTTTATGGGAAAAATAATGAAAGCTTCCAATGGTACTGCAGATCCAAAAAAAATAGCACAAATACTTAATAAATCACTAAGTCAATAAATATGAAATTAATCTTAAATTTATTTGCATTACTAACTATCATAAGTTGTCAAAATAAATCTTCTGAAAATTCTTTCCAATTAGATTTCATACAACAAACAAAAGAGGTAATTTATTTATATAAAATTGACAATAATGCCCCAGTAAAAATAGATTCGTCAAAAACAAACTCAATAAATCATGAATTTAATATTGAGTTAATTGGTGCTGATATTTTTTTAGTTGGAACCGAGCCTAAGAAAAGTATTTTATTTATTGGATTGCCTAATAAAAGCAATGAGTTTTTGTTCAAAGATGGAAGTTATGAAAACTTAGAAGTAACTGGAGATTCCTGTAATATAATTCTTCAAAATCATTTTAAATACAGAAACGATATTATTAATAAGATACAAGCCATCAACAACTCGTTAGATGAAGAAAAAATAATTTTGAAAAATAATGTCATTATTAAATATCAAGAATATTTAAAAAAATTTATAAACGAAAATAAACAATCACCTTCGCTAATTATGTTGTTGGGTGAAATACAAAGCCCAGTTGAATTTCAAAAAGAATTATTTATTATCAAAAATATCATCCTCAACCAATTTGAAAATCAAAAATATTTAAGCGAAATAAATAAGGCTATAGAAAATGCCAATCAACAACAAAAATTTCTTAAAAATGAAAAGTCAAGAATCATAAAAGAAAAAGGACAAAGAAAAAAAATGGGAATTAGTATTGGGTCAGAGGCTCCAGAAATTGCACTAGAAAATGCCAGCGGAGAAATTATAAGTTTAAACTCCTTGAGAGGAAAAGTAGTATTACTAGACTTTTGGGCCTCTTGGTGCAGACCTTGTAGAGCAGAGAATCCTAACGTTGTTAAACTTTACAATAAATATAAAAATCAAAAATTTACTGTTTTTAGCGTTTCATTTGATCAAGAAAAATCCAAATGGTTAGCTGCTATAAAGCAAGATCAATTAAGCTGGCCTAACCACGTAAGTGAATTAACAGGGTGGAAATCTACACCAGGAGAAAAATATGGAATTACCAGTATTCCGAAAACATTTCTTATAGATAAAAATGGAGTCATCATTGGTTATGACTTGAGAGGAGAAGCGTTAGAAAAAAAATTATCAGAAATACTTTAAAAATTAATGAAATACTTTATTGTTGTTATAATCACTTTTTTGAATGTGCTAATTTTTAATGCTCAGGATTATTTTCAACAAAAAGTCGATACTTATATCAATGTAGAACTTGATGATGATGGCCACTACCTTAAAGGATTTGAAAAAATAGTATATCATAATAATTCTACATCAGAATTGGATTCTATAATAATCCATCTTTGGCCTAATGCTTACAAAAATAGTTTCACAGAACTAGCCCAACAAAAATATGAAAATGGTAGCGCTGAATTTAAATATGCAGAAAATGAAGAATTAGGGTTTATTGACTCTCTAGATTATAAGGTGAATGGACAGAAGATTAAATGGAATTACTTAGATGGAAAAATTGATATTTCCGTGATTTATCTTGAAAAGCCTATTAGTTCAGGCGACTCTATTACCATTACTACACCATTTAGAGTTAAAATTCCATCAGGAAAATTATCAAGACTCGGACACATTGGTCAGTCTTACCAAATTACACAATGGTTTCCAAAACCTGCAGTTTATGACAATAATGGTTGGCACCCTATGTCGTATTTAGATCAAGGAGAATTTTATTCTGAATTTGGAAATTATGATGTTTCAATTACTGTTCCGAAAAACTATGTTCTTATGGCTACAGGGGATCTTCAAAATAAGGAAGAAATTGAATTTTTAAATAGAAAAGCTAAAATTACTGAAAGACTTTTTAATGAAAACAAATTACCTGTAAGGGACAGTATTGGTAAAAAAGTCAAGTCGTTCCCCAAAAGCAGTAAGGAAACTAAAACGTTAAGATTCGTACAAAACAATGTACATGATTTTGCATGGTTTGCAGATAAGAGATATCACGTGTTAAAAGGAAAGGTAATCCTTCCAAACACCGGCAAAGAAATAACGACTTGGTCATTATTTACAAACAGTGAAGCCAAATTATGGAAACATTCTATTGAATATATTAATGATGCTACTCAGTACTTTTCTAAATGGGTAGGAGAATACCCATATAATCATGTAACAGCAGTAGACGGGACCATAAGTGCCGGAGGAGGTATGGAATACCCAAACATCACAGTAATTGGCACATCTGAAAGTCATCAATCATTAGAAACAGTAATTATTCATGAAGTTGGACACAATTGGTTTTATGGAATTTTAGGAAATAATGAGAGGGACAATGCCTGGATGGATGAAGGACTAAATACATATATTGAAATTAGATATATGGAAGAAAAATATCCAAATGGATATGAAAGTAAGGAAGAAAAAAAGAAAGAAAGAGGAATCTCTATAAGTATTCCAATTGAGGAAAAAGAAATTCAACATATCGCTTACCAATTCAATGCATCGAGGAATTACGATCAACCTTTAAAAATGGGATCCAAAGATTTTACTCAGATCAACTATGGAGGAATGGTATATAGTAAAACAGGAATTGGATTTCATTATCTTAAAGCTTACCTAGGAGAAAAATTATTTGATGAATGTATGAACGAATATTTTAACCAATGGAGATTTAAACATCCTAGTCCAAAAGATATTCAAAAAGTATTTAAAACTATAAGTAAAAAAAACTTAGACTGGTTTTTTGAAGATTATATTAAAACCACCAAAAAAACTGACTATTCGTTTAAAAAAATAGCTGAAATAAATGAGCAAGAATACTTGATCAAGTTAAAAAACTTAACAGGATATACCTCCCCTATCCCCATTCAAATGATCGATGATTCCAATGAAATAATTTCAGAAAAATGGATCAAAGGGTTTAAAAAAGACACATCATTTATTTACAAAACAAGTGAGAAACCTTCCAAGATAGCTATAGATTATAATGTGATAACTACAGATTTTAATTACAAGAACCACCTAGCTAGAACTAAGGGGATGTTCAAACTTTACAAACCCATAAAATTCAAATTTCTACCAATTACAGTTAACAATAATATAGAAAATAATATTTTTTATTCACCAATAATTGCTGGTAATGCTTATGATAAAACAATGATAGGTATGGCCATGTATAATAGTGCAATAAAAGATAAAAAAATAGAATGGTTAATAAACCCACTTTACGGATTGGGCTCTAAAAAAATAATTGGTTCTGGAAAAATCCAGAGCAATATCAGTACAAAAGGACTATTTCCAAGAATTCAATTAGGCTACAAAATTAAAAGTTTTCATAACCAACCTGTAAGTCTATCCAAAGAAGAAAGATGGATTAAACAAGAAATATTTGCTGATTTTAGATTTAATACTAAAAACTTAAGAACCTCTCCATTTCAAAATATCAAAATAAGAACTTTGAAAATAGATGACTACGTGGCTGATGGAATATTTACTAATCCGCCGAAGGGAAAAGTCAGAGATCAATATTATGGTGAGATGGAATACCGTATAAAAAACCGACAAATTCTAAAACCTAAAGAACTAAAAATAAACTACATATATGGATTCAATGAGAATTCAAACTTGGTAAATTGCGTACAATTAACTTCTAAAATTGAAAAATCTTATAACAAAAGCTCTGATAAAATTAAGTGGCGTTTTTTTGCAGGGTATCATTTTAATGAAAATATTTCAGAACAATATTCGTTCTACCTGAGTGGGAAAAATGGAGAAATGGATTATTTATACGATAACACTTATTTAGCTAGAAATTCTAGTAATCAAAATAAATTTTTATCAAGACAGAATGACAATTCATATGGAGGATTTAAATTAATGGATACCACCTTAAAAAGTAACAATTGGATGATTTCAAATAATTTAAAAATTGACATCCCAAAATTGCCAATTGGTATATTTACTGATATTGGAGTATTTAAATCAAACACGGGAGAAAATAAAGTTAATTGGGGATACAATGCTGGAATATTTACAAAAATTGCTGTAAATGAAGAGATAATTGGGATTTATCTCCCTATTTTATATTCTAATAATTTTGGAGCGTCATTAAATAATTTAAAAACATTACAGAGAATAAGCTTTATTTTCAATCTAAATAATATAAATCCGTTTCATCTTAAAAAAACCATAGAGCCATAAAAAAGAGATCTAAAATATATTTTGCCTCAGATTTTCATCTAGGTAGTTATTCGTCTACTGAAGAAAAAAAGAGAGAAGAAAAAATTATTAAATGGTTATCTTTTGTAGAAAAAGATGCAAAAGAAGTTTTTTTAGTTGGAGATGTTTTTGACTTCTGGTTTGAACATAAATATACGGTTCCAAAAGGAAATATTCGATTTTTAGGAAAAATTGCTCAATTAATTGACCATGGAATAAAAATTTATTTTTTTACTGGAAATCATGACATGTGGATGTTTGACTACCTAAAAAATGAAATAGGAGTAGAAATTATCAGAGCCCCAATCACTATTAAAAGAAATGGTAAAACTTTAATGATTGGACATGGCGATGGCTTAGGTCCTGGGGATTTAAAATATAAATTCATCAAAAAGTTTTTTACCAATAAATTCTGTCAATGGATGTTTGCCAGACTTCATCCGAATTTAAGTTTTTTTATTGCTCGTTACTGGTCGCAATACAGCAAAGACAATGAAAAGAAAGCCAGTCCGCCATTTCTAGGTGAAAAAAAAGAGTGGTTGATACAATATTGTAGGGAACAACTTAAAAAAAACAAAAGTATTGATTTCTTTATTTTTGGTCACAGACATTTACCTATAGATCACAAAATAGGAATGAAAAGTAAATACATTAATCTTGGAGACTGGATTGATCACAACACTTATGCAGTGCTTGAAGAAAATGAATTAACCCTCCAGGAGTTTAAAGGTCTATAGACTATTTATATGTAATGCTAAGTCAATAAGTTTATTAGAATAGCCAGCCTCATTGTCGTACCAAGAGATCAGTTTAAAAAAGCTATCGTTTAGTTGGATTCCAGCTTTTGCATCTACTATAGATGTTCTAGCGTCTCCCATAAAATCTTGTGAAACAACCAATTCTTCTGTATATCCCAGTATTCCTTTTAGTTCATTTTCGGAGGCACTTTTTAAGGTTTTCATTACCTCTTCGTAAGATGTTTTAGCACCTAACTTAACTGTTAAGTCTACAACCGATACATTAGCAGTAGGAACTCTGAATGCCATACCAGTAATTTTACCAACTAAACTTGGAATCACTTTGGTTACAGCTTTTGCTGCACCTGTAGAAGCAGGAATTATATTGACTAAAGAACTTCTACCTCCTCTAAAATCTTTTTTAGAAGGACCATCAACAGTAAACTGAGTAGCTGTGGCTGCATGTACTGTAGTCATTAAAGCTTCTTCTATTCCATAAGTATCATTTAATACTTTAGCTAAAGGTGCCAAACAATTCGTTGTACATGATGCGTTTGAAACTATTAAATCTGAAGATTTGACATCCTGATGGTTTACACCCATAACAAACATCGGAGCGTCCTTGGAAGGAGCTGAAATAGCAACTTTTTTTGCGCCGCCCTCAATATGTTTCTGGGCCAATTCTAGAGTTGTGAAAATCCCCGTACATTCCAGCGCAACGTCTACACCTACATCGTTCCATTTTAATTGGCTTGGATCTTTCTCTGCAGTAATCCTAATGTGTTTTCCATTTACATATAACTGATTATTTTCAACCGTAATATCTCCTTTACATATTCCATGAACTGAATCGTATTTTAATAGGTATGCCAGATGATCTACATTTAACAAATCATTTATTGCTACAACCTCAACGTTTTCTCTTTGAAGACACGATCTAAAAACCATTCTTCCAATTCTTCCAAAACCATTGATACCTACTTTAATTTTGCTCATATTTAAATTTTTTGTAAATGTAAAAAGACCTTGATATATATCAAGGTCTTTTAGAAAAAAATATTTTATTATAATTTAATACTTGACGAATTTAACTACATTTTTATCTTGATCTGAATCCACGACCACTAGGTATGTTCCCATAGATAAATCTGACGTAGATAAAGGAATGTTATTATTTCCCGTATTCATCAACACATTGCTATATATTGTTTTCACTAAACTTCCATTCAAATTATAAATTGAAATACTCACTAAACTTGATTTATTTAAGTCAAAAGAAAGATTGGTGTTTTGTGAAACTGGATTAGGATAAATATTAGTAGAAGATATATTTTGTAATGAAGTATTCTCTTCGATTGGTTCTTGGATGGACAATAAATTATCTGCTCTCCAAATACCTCTACCATACGTACAAGCATAAATTGCTCCTGGATTATTTACTTTTCTATAACCACCTTCCATTGGATCTTCCCAATCTCTCCATTGTTGACAAATATCATAAACTGGTATCGCTCCAATTTCAGAATTATTGGCAACCCAATTAGTATTATTACCATTTATATTATCGGTAGTAAATACACCATATGCAGTCCCAATAACAATTATGTCTGTAGTAGGATCTCTCTCAATGATACAACCCAAAACTGGCATATCTGGAAGATCACCATCAATTGATGAAAATGTTGGATTATCAGAAGTTGCATTTGTTGAGTAGAAAACATGGCTGGAAGAAGTACCACCTGTTACAATACAGACATTATCCGGGTTAGATGGATCTACTGAAATATCTTCGATTCTTCCAGAAACATTATACACTGTTTCATAGTGAACTGTATATTCAATAGGTGAGCCATTTTTGTAAGTATACAAATCACCATCATTAGCAAAATTGATTTGATTTACAAATGATCCCGTAACAATATTCCCTGTGGCAATTTCAATTAAAGTATCTGAAGGAGAAGGTCTGTAAGCCAAATCTGCAGCTTGTTTTGAATAGGCGTTTGCCAAACCGGAAACTCTTATTAGGCTACCGTAATTACCACACCAAGCGTAATCCATATTATGAGATATTTCAAAACTCTTTATACTACTATTGTAATTAAACAATCTCCACCATTCTGGATTGGTTGTGAATCTCATCATATCTCTTGTTATGTACACTGATGCATCATTTTGAGTTATAAAATATGATTGAACATAATCAGGTAATGTTAAGGTGTCTGCACCTGTGACTGTAATGAATGTATCAGTTCCAACTATATTCATGGTATCATACACATTAATATTTTGACTTAATACATGCTTAATAGGAATTCCAAAAGAACTGCTAAAATAAGTGATAGTATCTCCTGCATTCATATCTTGGCTAGGTACGTAAATAACTGAATCTTGGGTATTTAAATCTTCTGGGTTTTCCATTAAAGCAATCGCATTATAAAATGGACCACAATCTTGTCCAACAATTCCAGTACAAGGAGCTGGAACAGATTGACTTGTAGTTCCTTTGTCACTAGATCTTGAAATAGAACCATTGTAGACGGTTGTAATAATTGCATCACTATTCAAATAAGATATTTCACATTCAAATCCATCTCCACCAGAAACTTCAGCAAACTCTTTAGAATAAGATGAAGAATTATTTTTGTATTGAGTTCCATTATCTTGAGCACCACCAATGACAGAACCATCACCACCAAAGCCCATAGAATAAAACTGAGTAACATTGTAACCTTTGTTAATGACAGATGTTAATTGGTTAGGTCCCGAAGCACCAAACCTTGATTGAACACCTCCATCATTACCGACCATCAAAGTAAAATCGTTCTTCCAAAATAGTCTGTGATTATCAGCATGAACATAAAATGGCATTGAAGGACTGGCCCACCAACTAGAAATTGGATACCACTGACCGTTTTCAGTAACAGAATTTGGAGTATGTATCCATGACCAAAGATCGATACCGCCAATAATACATTCTTCACCGTCAGCTGTTGAAGTTACAACTAAATTATAACCTCCTTGGTTGGACCTTGTAGAACTAAGAGGAGAAAAGTTTGTAGTTGAAGCTGGAGCTATCTGTACCCAGTCAACACCATTATCATCAGATCTAAAAACACCTCCAAGTTGTCCAGCAGAATTAGCAAATAAAGCATATAAAACGTAAGCAGAATCAGAAGGATTAGCTGCGTTGTTTGAATTTTTATATTTAGAAATAGCATATTCTGACCTGAGCATTCCAGTACCTGTTAACTCACCATTTGAATGTAAGTTTGTCCAGCTTGACCCAGCATCATAACTAATCCAAGTTCTTACACCACCTTGGTCAACACCCAATATAATCACATTTCCATCTTCAGAAACTTTAACGTCGCCAATAGTTGCGTTGGTAGGAATTCCAGTAACAGAAACACCAGTAGGATTTGCGTTTAAATTATCGATCTTCTTTAGACCGATATTTGCACCTACATAATAAATATCGCCATAAGTAGAAGGTACTGAAACAACTTTAAAAATTTCCTTATTATTAGTTCCACTAACTTGAGTAAACGTTGGTGAGTTAGAATCGATATTTTTGCTAACCCATAGTCCATCACCTGCAATAACACCTCCTTCAAACTTGGAACATCCTGTTGCTACATAAAGATCACCGGTCCCTGAAAAAGTGATTGAAGAAATACCTAAAGAACCTGTTCCTTGAGCACTAGTTTCCATAGTGTCATCAAACTCTTGAACACGGTTCCAATTGGTACCACCATTAGTAGTTTTAAATAAACCGCCTGATACAGAACCAGCAAACATAATTTCAGAGTTGTCAGGATGCATGGCAATAGCTCTTGTTCTGCCTCCAACGTTGTCAGGACCTTCCTCAATAAAAGCGAGATTTGTTGACCTGCTCATCATTCTTTGTCTTACTTCATCTTTGGCAGCTGCCAATTTACTAGTTTCTATTTTGTTAGTAATAACATCTCTGTATAAGCTGTTATTATATTCTATTGCATCATTGGCACTGGCTTGTGATTTAGAATCCTTAATATTTTTAAAAGTGTAATTCCTAATTTCAGAATTAAATTTTCTTGGCATATTTAGGTATGTTAGAAAAGCAAATAGAGTTACAAAAGGTATTATAAAAAATTTCTTCATTTTTTTATTATTTCATTATTATCCGAAAATACAAATAATTAAATTATTAAGTAAAATGTTAAGCTAAAATTATAAAAAATAAGTTGAACAAATTAAAACAAATGCTTTTCAGCATGGTAACTCGACCTAACCAAAGGACCACTCTCTACATATCGAAAGCCCATTTTAAGTCCTGATTCTTTGTAGCTACTAAATAACTCTGGAGTTATAAATTCTTCAACTGGTGCGTGTTTTGGGGTCGGTTGTAAATATTGACCAATTGTAACAATATCTACTTTTGCTTGTCTTAAATCTTCTAATGTCTCCAAAACTTCATCGTGAGTTTCTCCCAATCCCAGCATTAAGCCAGATTTTGTTTTCATACCCCCTTTTTTTAACCTTAGTAACAATTCCAAACTTCTATTATATTTAGCTTGAACTCTTATTGTTTTTGTAAGGCGCCTTACGGTTTCTATATTATGTGAAACAATTTCAGGAGCTACATCAATAATATTTTGGAGATTTTCCCATTTACCAGCAAAATCTGGTATTAAAGTTTCTAATGTAGTTTTTGGAGATTGTCTTCTAATAGCTTTCACTGTACTTACCCAAATTTCTGATCCTCCATCTTGCAAATCGTCACGATCAACAGAGGTAATTACTGCATGTTTAACATTCATTAATTTTACAGAATTTGCAACTCTTCCAGGCTCAAAAACATCGACCTCCTCAGGCTTTCCAGTAGCAACAGCGCAAAAACCGCAAGATCTAGTACAAACATTTCCTAAAATCATAAACGTAGCAGTTCCTGCTCCCCAGCATTCTCCCATATTCGGGCAATTACCACTTTCACAAATAGTATGTAATTTATGCTCACTGACTAAATTTCTTACTTTTTTGTAATCTTCTCCTGTTGGTAATTTAACCTTCAGCCATTTTGGTTTTTTTGTCTTGGTAATGGTTTCGCTACTCATTAATAAAATTTATTTCCAATAGAACAACTTAAGTAAATAGAAGGATAAAACCTTCGGTCACTATTATTTATCATAATTGAAATCGGATTCATAAAAGCGTCTACGGACAAACCAACTTCAAGTGCATTTATAATTTCTCTAGTATTTGCAAATTCAAATTCTAAACCAAATTTTAAGAACCCTCCTGGGTTTAATTTTGTAGACATAATTCCAGCAGACCAAGGACCTCTTCCGTAAATATTGTAAAAGTTGTGAAGTTCTGGATCGTAGCGTTCAAGGGAAATACCAATAACTTGACCAGTATTGTTGTATTTAAAAACCTCTAAATAAACTGGTTTTAAAAAACCTATTGAAGGACCTAAAGAGTAATTCATCGACAATTGTAATCCATTGTCCCTAAGTTTTTCAAAAATTATTTTTCTTTGGCCCCAACCAACTCTTAAGGCAAATAGCGAATTTAATTTTCCGTAAATAAATTTTTTAGCACTCTCATCAAAAGAACCAAAAATCTTGTATTCTTTGTCATGGCTAATATTGATTAAATCTATATTGAGTAACTTTTTCTTCTTATAAGTAATAAATTTAGAAGTACTGTAATTCAAGCCAAGACCGTTGGATTGCAAAACAGCACCTATCCAAGTTTCTTTAACAATTCTAACCATCATTTTGTCTTCCTGTGGAACTTGGCTATGACAAATAGTAATTAAGAATAAATGAAAAAAAATAAAATATAATAAGATTAATCTCAGTTTCATCATTGTAACAAAAATAACTAATTTGTGATACAAGAAAAACTGTTTAAAGGAAAGTTTAACTTTAATTAAGACTTAGTGACAGATTCTTTACTGAGTACAGAAATTTCAGATGAATTATCAGGATTTGCTTTTAAATATTGACTGTAGGCAGGACAAGTTTTTTGGACGGGTTTGAAAAGAAAACATGAATTTAGGCAAGTAATTGTTAATACTGTAAATATAATTGTAAATAATTTTTTCATTGTTATAAATGTTTACTTTGAACAAAAATATTAAAATTAGTATAACAACAATAAATTAGAAACGTTTATTTGGATAAATAATGATAAATAAGAAATTATTAATTAATAATGTGTCCGAAGATTGGAGAAATATTCTGGAAAAAGAATTCAATAAAAACTACTTTGATCAGTTGCTAATTGAAGTAAACAAAAGCTTCAAAAAAAATATTCTATTACCAGCTCCAGAAAATATTTTTAACGCATTTAATAAAATAAGTTTTACAAGACTAAAAATGGTAATTTTAGGACAAGATCCATACCACGGAGAAAAACAGGCTAATGGACTTTGCTTTGCTGTGAATAGAACGATTCAAACTCCACCATCCTTAAAAAATATACTTTCTGAAATTTATTCAGATACTAATGAGCTTCCTCAAACTGAAAAAAATTTAGAATTTTGGGCTCAACAAGGAGTTCTACTTTTAAACACCAGTTTAACTGTCGAAAGAAATAATCCAAACTCTCATTCACATATTGGATGGAATAAATTTACTGACGAAATATTATTGCAAATTTCAAATCAAAAAAAAAATATTGTTTTTTTTCTTTGGGGAAATAATGCAAAACAAAAAAAGAAACTTTTAAACATTGACAAACATTTAGTACTAAGCACGTCACATCCTTCACCTTTATCAGTTTACAGAGGTTTTAAGGGGTGCAAGCATTTTTCTAAAGCTAATAAGTACCTAGAAAATAACGGAATTAAAAAAATTATTTGGTAATTTTCTATCGTAAAATATTAATATTTGTTTTCTGTTGTTTCAATATTTTAATTTTTGGACAAGAAATTAAAAATGTTGCCGTCTACAATGAAAATGTTCTTTTAAAACAGTATTTGTCTAAGGATAAAACTCCGACACAAATTAAAAACGAAATATTAATATCATACCTTAAAGACGGCTATTTCACAGCATTTATCGATTCCACAAGAGTTTTTAATTCTAAAATGGAGGTATTTCTAAGTAAAGGTAAAATAATTTACAGCAACGAAATATCAATTACATATCCTAAAGATATAGATCTGAAATTGAGACAATATTTTGAAACAAAAAATAAATATTTTAACCCGATTAGTTTTAAAACTAAAATAAATAATTGGGTTAGCTTAATGAATAATAATGGATTTCCATTTGCAGAAATAAATTTTGAAAATACGGCTATTGATCAAAATAATTTTCAAATAAAATGTCAATTAAAAAGCGGACCACTAGTAAAAATAGACACATTAATTACCCCCGAACTTTCAAAAAAGGAATGGAATCTCATATATAAAGCATCCAACTTAAAAATCGGAAATCGATTTAATTTGAACCAAATAAACGACGTAAGTAAAAATTTAAAAAATACTGGCTATGTAAAAGAATTAAAACCTGCTGCATATGAATTTATCAATGACTTAGCCCATATATATATATACGCAGAACCTGTTTCAAAAAACAGCTTAAACGGCTTAATTGGTGTACAACCCGACAATGAAGGGAATATCCAATTCACTGGAAACGTTGCATTAAATCTCCTAAATTCATTAAAATTTGGAGAAACAGTTAATATTAATTGGCGACGGATGTTTAACGCTTCACAGAATTTGATCACAGAGATTAATCTACCGTATATACTCAACTCGGAATTTGGATTAATTGGAGGTGTTGATATGATTAAAAAAGATACTTCTTTCTTCAATTTGAAAGGAGGATTTGAATTAAATTATAAAGTAAAAAATAATTTTTTAGCTGGAATATTACTAACATTAAATAATTCGACTAACCTATCGGGAATTGAATACAGTTCTACTTCTACAAATAGTTTTGGATTTACATTTAAATTTAATCAGTTAGATAGAATAAATAATCCATCAAAAGGGCTCTCAGTTATTAGTGATTTATCTTACGGCTGGAAAGAAAGTTTTAATACTGATTCCATCAATAATAACAGTTACAGAACACCAAATTTCAGTGCGAATTTAAAACTCGTGTCTTACACTAGATTAAAAAAGAAAGCCACCATTAAACTTGGAGTTACTGCAGCTACCATTCAGAATGAAATACTATTTGAAAACGAATTTGCAAGAATTGGTGGCTATAAAACAATAAGAGGTTTTGACGAAGAGACTATTTACACAAGTTCTTTCTTATTGTCCAATATAGAATTAAGATATTTATTTGATGAAAACTCTAATATTTTCCTCTTTTCAGATTTTGCATTAACCGAATCAAAAACCGCATTATTAGCAGAAGAACAACTTTACAACAGCATCGGATTTGGATCCAATATAGCAATGAATAATGGGGTTCTAACCATTATTTATGGATTGGGAAGGAAAATGGAAGATAAATTCCTATTAAGAACCGGAAAGATACATTTAGGATTTACCAGTTTTTTCTAGAAAAATTTAAACAAAATAATATATCTATCCACACACTTTTTTAATTTAGGCAATAAAGTTACATTTGCCGAAAAATTAATTTAAATGGAAAAAACTGTCCCTTATAAAGTAAAAGACATTAGCCTTTCCGACTGGGGAAGAAAAGAAATAAGACTTGCAGAAGCAGAAATGCCTGGACTTATGAGCTTAAGAGAAGAATACAAAGGTAAAAACCCTTTAAAAGGAGCTAGAATTGCTGGATGTCTTCACATGACTATTCAGACAGCTGTACTAATAGAAACCCTTAAAGATTTAGGAGCTGAAGTTAGTTGGTCTTCTTGTAATATTTTCTCAACTCAGGATCATGCAGCAGCAGCAATTGCTAACGAAGGAATTCCAGTGTACGCCTGGAAAGGAATGAATGACCAAGAATTTGATTGGTGTATTGAACAAACATTGTTTGCTTTCGAAGGGAATAAGCCTTTGAACATGATTTTAGATGATGGAGGCGATTTAACAAATATGGTTTTAGATAACTATCCAGAATTAATTAAAGATATAAAAGGACTTTCTGAAGAAACAACCACTGGAGTACATAGACTGTATGAAAGAATGAAAAATGGAACACTTCCAATGCCTGCAATAAACATTAATGATTCTGTGACCAAATCAAAATTCGATAATAAATACGGTTGTAAAGAATCACTAGTTGATGCCATTAGAAGATCGACAGACGTAATGATGGCTGGAAAAGTAGCAGTCGTTGCTGGTTACGGTGATGTTGGAAAAGGTTCGGCTGCATCTCTTCAAGGTGCTGGTGCCAGAGTCATTGTTACAGAAATAGATCCAATTTGTGCACTTCAAGCTGCTATGGATGGTTTTGAAGTTAAAAAAATGGAAAATGCTGTTGAAGAAGCAGATATTGTTGTGACTGCAACTGGAAATAAAGACATCATCAAGGGTAAACATTTTGAATTGATGAAGGATAAAACGATCGTATGCAATATTGGTCATTTTGATAATGAAATTGACGTGGCTTGGCTAGACTCTAATCACGGAGATACTAAAACAACTATCAAACCACAAGTAGATATGTACACTATCAATGGAAAAGATATTATTCTTTTAGCGGAGGGTAGATTAGTTAATTTAGGTTGTGCAACTGGACATCCTTCATTTGTAATGAGTAACTCCTTTACCAACCAGACTTTAGCTCAATTAGAACTTTGGAACAATAGTGAGAATTATAAAAATGAAGTCTACATGCTACCTAAACATCTGGATGAAAAGGTGGCACTTCTTCACTTGTCTAAAATCGGTGTTGAACTTGAATCTTTAAGTAGCGATCAGGCAGATTATATTGGTGTAAAGGTAGAAGGACCTTTCAAACCAGAATATTACAGATACTAAAAACCAACTTAACGTTGGAATACAATGAAATTCTCAAACAGACTTAAATTTTACCTTATCGGTTTTAGTTTAGGTCTGTTTTTAGTTTACAGTATTTTCAAGGACAGAAGTTGGAACTGGTTACCTGAAAATAAAATAAAGCAATTTTTACTTGAAAATCCGCTTAGAATATATCCAGATAAAAATAAGCAGACTTTTCAAAAAGACATTTCAAAAAATATTTTTAATATTATTATAAATGGAGATGTTAATTTCTCTAGAAGTAAAACAGATTCATCTCTTAAAAAATATGTAATAGAATATGAAGAAGATTATGCCTGTTTTGGTATCTCATTTGAAGACAGCCTTTGCAGAGTTCTTTCTCTAAACAAGATCAACTTTAATTTAAAAAATGATTCTTTTTCGTTAGACAGCATCATCTACATAGACCAAGTTAATTTGACAAATCGCTTTAATAAAATGGAGAAAAAATTTGCTAAAGACTTTCAAGTTAAACTAACAAATAGTCCATTAAATAAAGAGGATTTCCTAAAAAATTTAGAATCCTTTAAGGTTGATTGGAATGCTTCACTGCCATTTAGAAAATTAAATCCACAATATTCTGGAACAATTAAGATTTCAAATAATACCTATCATATACTATTAGAAACAGGAAATAAAAAATTAAGGTTTAAAGATTTTAACCAACTGTAAAAAATCAAGATTGTAATCTTTTATAAAAAAGATAAACTGCTACAATTGAAAACAAAATATTTGGAAACCAAACGGCTAACAAGGTGTTCCAACCAACATTTATTGCAGCTACAGTAGTCATCTTCATAAAAAAAACATATACTAGACCGCAACAAAGACCTATAACTAAATTTTTACCTACCCCTTCTCTAGATTTTCTTGAAGCAACAGAGATTCCAATTACAGTTAAAATATAAGCAGCAAAGGGATAAGCAGTACGCTCATGATTACTTATTTCTATGTGTGCAGTTGAACTGCCTTTAGCTTCTTCTTTTTTCTGGTACTCAATAAGTTCTGGTGTGGTCATTGCAAAGGTTATTTCTGCTCTTTGACCTAAGTCCGTTATATTAAAAGGCAGCACTGTATCAATAATTTTTTTAGTTATTATAACATCATTTATAGGTCCTATTTTTCTAATAAATACATTTTTTAACTTCCAATTATTTAGCAAACTATCTCCATATGCTCTTTCAACTTGCATATCTCTCTTGAGTTCCCACTGTCCATTTTCATTTTCTTTCCAATCTTCGACCCAAAGCCTTCTAACAGTTGTAGTATTGCCTAAAAATTGTCTGTAGCTCACAATAGTCCCTCGATTTATCTCTAAATGAACGTCTTTAAAATTAACATTGTACCGAGTAAATTTGTTTTCAAAAGACAATCTATTTTTATTGGCAAAAGGAGCTACATAATGATTCATTAACACTGAGATCAATAATAAAAAAGTAGAAGCAATAATGTAAGGCCTTGAAAATCTCCAAAAACTTACGCCGCTACTTAGAATTGCAACAATTTCTAATCTTTGTGCCATAAAACTTGTAAACCATAGAACAGATAAAAAGATAATTAAGGAAGAAAATAAGTTGGCATAATGAATAAAGAAATAAGGATAATATTCCGTAATGATTTTATAAAAAGTTAAATCGTTTTCAGGATCCATAAAGTTTTTCAACTTTTCAGAAACATCAAAAATTATGGATATGCTCATAACAACAGCAATCATAAATACGTAGGTACCCAAAAATTTTTTAACAATAAACCAATCTAACTTCTTCATTTTTATTACTAAAGTCTGACAACGAGTTTTTTCACCATTTTATTTTTCCAGTCTGTAAAAGATCCATCTTCAATTCTATTTCGCGCTTCACTCACCAACCACAGATAAAAAGTAAGATTATGTATGCTTGCTAACTGAGGGCCTAACATCTCTTTAGAAGCAAATAAATGTCTTAGATACGATTTAGAATATCTAGTATCTATCTCTGAAGCACCGTTAACATCAATGGGACTGAAATCATTTTCCCATTTTTTATTTTTAATATTTATAAAACCCTCACTTGTAAACAACATACCATTTCTAGCATTTCTAGTAGGCATAACGCAATCGAACATATCTACACCTAAAGCAATACACTCCAATAAATTCGCCGGTGTTCCCACCCCCATTAAATACCTTGGTTTAGATGTTGGTAAAATATTACAAACTTCTTCAGTGTGTTTGTACATTAAATCATGAGGTTCTCCTACTGAAAGACCTCCGATTGCATTTCCAGGCAAATCAAACGAAGCTACTACTTCAGCACTTTTCTTTCTTAAATCTGAGTAGGTACTTCCTTGAACAATAGGAAATAATGCTTGAGAGTAATTATACAAATTAGGAGCTTCATTAAAACCATCTACACATCTTTTCAACCACCTGTGGGTCATTTCCATTGAAGATTTTGCATAACTGTAATCACATGGATAAGGAGTACATTCGTCAAATGCCATAATAATATCTGCACCTATAGACTTCTGAATTTTCATAACATTTTCAGGAGAAAAAAAATGACTGGAACCGTCAATGTGCGACTTAAACTTGACACCCTCTTCTGTAATTTTCCTTCTACCCGACAAGCTATACACTTGATAACCACCAGAATCTGTTAAAATTGGCTTATTCCACGAAATAAACTTATGAAGACCACCTACCTCTTCTAATAATTTTGTTCCTGGTCTTAAATAAAGGTGATAGGTGTTTCCTAAAATTATTTGTGCTTTTATTTGAGATTCTAAATCGCTCTGTGAAACTGACTTGACAGTCCCAACAGTACCCACAGGCATAAAAATTGGAGTTTTTTTTTTTTCTTTGTCTGTAGTTATTAGTCCTGAGCGAGCTTTGGACTGTTTGTCAGTTGATTTTAATGTAAAGTTCATAAAACTGTGAATAAACTAGTAGTTGGTAAAGATAGAATATCTTAATTAAGCAATAGTTTTGATTTAACTCTTTATTCTCTATTTATAACATGAAAGATCTAAATATTATTTACGTGCTATTTTTTGCAAGTTTTACAATACAATTACTTTACAAACTATATTTTAATTCTAGGTTGCTTTTTTTAAAAGAAAATAAAAATGACAATAACATAGATATTTCGGTTATAATATGTGCAAGAAATGAAATTAAAAATTTAAAAAAAAACCTTACAAAAATACTTAATCAACAATATAAAAATTTTGAAGTTGTAGTAATTAACGATAGATCTTGGGACAGTAGTAAAGAATATCTAGATGAGTTAAAAGAGAAATACGAGAATCTTAAAATTGTTAATATTCCAGACAACCAAACAGATCATTTTGGTAAAAAACTTGCTATTACCCTTGGGATAAAAGCAGCAAAATATTCAAAATTTCTATTTACAGATGCTGATTGTTACCCGAAATCTGAATTTTGGATTAAAGAAATGAGTAAGGGGTTTAATAATGAAAAACAGATTGTATTAGGTGCAGGAATTTATAAGAAAGATATTGGATTATTAAATAGAATTATAAGATTTGATACAGCGTTCATTGCAACAAATTATCTAAGCTTTGCTAAAGCTAACATTCCTTATATGGGAGTTGGAAGAAATTTGGGATATACTGAAGATGTTTATTATTTAAATGAAGGTTTTAAATCACATTATCATATCGGCTCAGGAGATGACGACTTATTTGTAAATCAAGCCGCAAAAAAAAATAACACTGAAATCATATTCACAAAAAATAGCTTGACTGTTTCTAGTGCAAAAAAGACTTGGAAACATTGGCTTTTTCAAAAAAGAAGGCACCACACAACAAATTTCAAGTATAAATTTAGAGATAAAACTCTTTTAGGTCTTCAATATTTAAGTTCATTAGCTTTCTATATTTGTTTATTTCTATCCGTTTACAAACAACCTTCAAAAATTGAAATTCTTGTTTGTTTTTTAACCAATTATATTGTTACGATTATAATCTTATACAAACCTTTCAAGGTTTTAATGTGTAAAGATCTTTTATGGGTGCATCCAATTTATGAAATCATCTTACTAATTTGTCGTCCAATGTTTCAAATTAAAAAGAAGAACATCATTTAAATGGAAATAGAAAAAAATGGTTCTCACCTTTCAGAAAAGGCACAAAAAGATTATGCTTTAGTCATAAGAGCTACACAACAAAAAGACCAACAAGCTTTTGCCGAACTTATGGATAAATACAAAGATTCTATTTATTACATGCTTCTTAAAATGGTGAATAATAACGACGATGCAGAAGATCTTACTCTAGAAGCTTTTGGAAAGGCGTTTAGCAGACTTCACCAATACACACCAAATTTTGCCTTTAGTACTTGGCTTTTTAAAATTGCGACTAATAATTGCATCGATTTTCTAAGAAAAAAGAAGAAAAATGTAATGTCTATCGATAACAGAATCACCAATGAAGATGGGGACGGCTTTATGTTTGAGATAAAAAGTGAAGGCATGACTCCTGAGCAAATAGCAATGAACGACCAGAAAATACAGCTCATGAGGCAGTATGTTAAAAAGCTAAAACCTAGATATGAAGTTTTGGTAGAGATGAGGTACTTCAAAGAAATGAGTTATGATGAGATTTCTGACGAACTCAAATTACCATTAGGAACAGTAAAAGCTCAACTTTTTAGAGCAAGAGAATTTCTTTACAACATAATGAAACATAGTATTGAAACCATCTAATTCCATCCAAATATTAGCAACTTATTTTCCAAATCTTAATAAAGAACAATTACATCAATTTCATATTTTAAAGGAAATCTATTTAGAATGGAACTCTAAAATAAATGTGATAAGTAGAAAAGATACTGAAAACTTTTATGTAAGGCATGTAATGCACTCTCTATCGATTGCTAAATATATTGATTTCAAAAAGGGTTCTAATATTTTAGATGTTGGGACTGGCGGAGGTTTTCCTGGAATTCCCCTTGCAATTTATTTTAATCAAGTCAATTTCACACTAGTTGACTCAATAGCTAAAAAAATCAAAGTAGTACATGAAGTTGTTAACGAATTAAAATTAAATAATGTCCAAGCTGAAGCTTTAAGAGCTGAAAAACTGACAAAAAAGTTTGATTTTGTTGTTAGTAGAGCAGTAACAAGACTGGATAAATTTTGTCCTTGGATTTCTAAAAATATCAGCAACAAAAACATCAATGACATTAAAAATGGAATCATCTATTTAAAAGGTGGAGACTTAGAAGAAGAAGTTCGAGAAATATCGAAAAAATATAATTTTAAGATTATTGAAATATCTAATTTTTTCAAGGACGCATTTTTTGACACGAAGTCAATAGTTTATTTAAATAAAAAATGATTAATTCTAAACATTATTAAATTCATTTAAATAAATTTAACAACTGCTTTAATTAAATTTAAATTCTGAAAATAAAACACTACATACTATTATCAATTATTTTATTAGTTAAAAATTTAATTTCTCAAGATTTTGAAAGCAGATCTACAGATGTTAAAATACAAAGACTTTTATTCTTAATTGAACAAATGTATGTCGAAGATGTAGATATAAATAACGTCCAAGAAAACTTAGTTACTGGAATGTATAATTATAC
Source organism: Flavobacteriales bacterium (assembly GCA_029251405.1). GTDB lineage: Bacteria > Bacteroidota > Bacteroidia > Flavobacteriales_D > Parvicellaceae > MED-G20. The sequence goes on along the minus strand of JAQXDK010000042.1, from coordinate 18,095 downwards.
CAAACCTATGTCACTATACATGCATGACTCCACATTTAGTTTATTAAATTTAAAGTCATCCGATAAAGCAGCACTTGGTTTTACTGTGAAATTCAAAAAAGGTAAGGTATTAGTTGATAGTGTATTTTCAAAAACAGGAGCAAGCTTGATTAATATAGAAAGTAATGACCAGGTATTAAGTATTGATGGAAATAAGTTGAGTGAAGTATATTACTATTCAGACTTTTTCAAGCTCACTGTTGGTGATTCTAATTCCTATTCAAATATTAAATTAATTAGGGACAAAGACACTTTAGATTTTAAAGTGCAAAGAAAAAAGAAATCGAACTTTAGTCTTATACCTATTCCTAATTCATCCCCTAATTCCTATGTTAATAATTTTGAAAATGGATTAAAGCTATTTGATATCGTTTACCCAGATAGTGTTTTAAAATCTAAAATAACGGAAAACGGAATCAGGTATATGCTGGAGCAGCTAGACCCTCATTCTACTTACATATCATTAAAGGACTTACACGATATGAATGCTCCTCTAAAAGGTTCCTTTACTGGAGTTGGGATAAGATTTCAAATTTTTAAAGACACTGTTTTGGTAGTTCAAGCTATTCCAGGTGGACCTTCTGAAAAAGTTGGTTTAATGGCTGGCGATAAAATCATTAAAATACAAGACGAGATGGTTGCCGGAATTGGAATGAAAAATAGTGGGGTCCGTGATAGACTTTTGGGGGATAAAGGAACTAAAGTTTTGGTGGGAATTAAAAGAGGAAAAAGTGATGAGGTAATTGATTTTGAAATCACAAGAGATAAGATACCAATTTACAGCGTAGATGCTTCTTACATGGTAAATGATAATACTGGTTATATAAAACTGAATAATTTTTCTTCTACAAGCGTAAATGAAATTAGAAAAGCTGTTTTTAGTCTTAAAAATTCAGGAATGGATAATCTCATTTTAGATCTTCAAAATAATGGTGGAGGATATTTGAAAACAGCAGTTGACTTAGCTGACGAAATGCTAACTGGCAATAAAAAAATAGTATCTACTAATGGTAGAAAGTTTCCTGAAAAAATTTATTCTGGAAATAAAAATGGTTTGCTTGAAAAAGGTAAAATCATTATTTTGGTTAATGAAGGGAGTGCTAGTGCAAGTGAAATTGTTAGTGGAGCTATTCAAGATTGGGACAGAGGCTTGATACTTGGAAGAAGAACTTTTGGAAAAGGACTTGTTCAAAAACCCATACAACTTCCAGATGGAACTCAGGTAAGAATTACAACTTCGAAATATTATACGCCAAGTGGAAGATGTATCCAGAAATCATACTCTGGAGGTTCTATGGCCTACAGAAAAGAAAAATACAGTCGGTATAAGTCTGGAGAATCTTTTAATAAAGACAGTATTAAAAACAACGAAGATCAAGTTTATTCTACTTTAGTTAAAAGTAGAAAAGTGTATGGTGGAGGTGGTATAGTTCCTGATGTATTTGTTCCTTTAGATACTAACGGCACCAGTCCCTATTTTAGCAAACTAGTTAGAAAAGGTATTTTTAATCAATTTTCTCTTTACTATGTTAACAAATACCGAAGTCAATTGGAAAAAAAATACCCAAACTTCAAGAAATATAAATCTAGTTTTGAATCTAAAAAAGCACTACAAGAACTTATAGAATTTGCTAAAAAAGAAGGGGTTGAATTCAATGAAGATGAGTATAAAGAATCCAAAAAAACAATAGAAATACGATTAAAGGCTAATATGGCTCAAGACCTGTTTGATTACAAAAAGTTTTACGAAATAATTAATGAATTAAATACTTCATTGCAAAAAGCCAAAGAAATTATTAATAACGAACAAGCTTTTTCTAAATTAATTAATTAATTCCATAAATATGAAAGATAAAACCAATATATCATTAGCTATTTCTATAGCAGCCATTTTCATTTCTCTGTATAGCTTAAACGCTAAAAACGAAGAACAGTTATTTATAAAATCTGAGAGTAAGACATATGTTTCTGGAGATCCATCTGCAAAAAATAATTTGAATAAGCTAGAGAAAAACATGATGGAAAGTCCTTTGACTCCACAGTTGAATACATCTCAAAAGAAATTACCTAAAACACAAATGAAATTCAAAAATGACAAACATGAATTTGGAAATGTCGAAGTGAATTCTGAAAATAAATATTCCTTTGCTTTTACTAACTCTGGGACAGAACCTTTGAAAATATCCAATGCTAAGGGATCTTGCGGGTGTACCGTTCCTAATTGGCCAAAAGAACCAATATTGCCAGGACAAAGTGGTAATATAGATGTTGTCTTTAGACCGTCTAAAGGACAAGCTGGTAGTAAGCAAACAAAAACCGTAACTGTATCTGCCAATACAAGCCCTGAAAACACCATTCTTAAAATAACTGCATTTGTTAATAAAGCAGAAGAATAAAATATTACTATTTATTATAAATTTTCTGGTCTTTAATATTTTAGCCCAGCAAAACTGTGCCATTAAAAATGTTCCTTTTAAAGGAGGGGAAGAAGTTATATATAACATAGAATACCTGATGGGTAAAACATGGGTAACTGCAGGTAGATCTAGATTCATCGTTAAAGATTCTATTTATAAAAATCAGGATTGTTTTTATGTTGAAGGGAAAGGAAGAACTTTAAAAAATTATGATTGGTTTTTTAAGGTTAGAGACAAATATGCCAGTTTCATTTCTAAAAAAAACATGTTACCTATTCACTTCATCAGAAGAGTTCGAGAAGGAGATTTTCATCTTGATTATGACTATCAATTTAATTACAACAACAATAAAGCCGTAGTTGACGAAAAAAGAAAACAAAATTCAAAAACTGATACTATTGATATTATTAGTTGCAGCTATGACATCATGAGTTCTGTTTATTTTTCTAGAGCTATTGATTTTAACCAGTACAGCATCGACGACACTATTCCTATGAATGTTATTTTAGATAAGCAGATTTTTAAGGATTTATACATAATTTATAAAGGAATTAAAAAAGTGACCTGTCAAAATAAAAAAGTCGTAGAATGCATACATTTTCAAGCCAACCTAATAGAAGGAACTATTTTCAAAGCTGACGAATCTATGAACGTTTTTGTAAGCAACGATTTGAATAGAATTCCAATTTATGTTGAAGCAGAAATCTTAGTTGGTGCCGTTAGAGTATATTCAAGTAGTATAAAAGGAACAAAGATGCCTATGAAATATTTAAATTGATTTTCTATTTTTAATTTCCTTTTTTATCAACGATAATTCTCTACCTGTTTGTCCGGCAACAGAAGTGTTTTCTTCTGCTCTTCTTATCAAATAAGGTAACACTTCCTTAATCGGTCCATAAGGAACATATTTCGCAACGTTATATTTTTTATTTGAAAGATTGAAACTTATGTGATCACTCATCCCTAAAAGCTGTGCAAAATAAATACGATTATCGTTATTATTGAAATTATTATCTTCCATCAATTGTATCAAATGTGAGACACTAGCCTCATTGTGAGTTCCAACACATATACTGACAAAATCAATTTTCTTAAAACAATATTCTACAGCAGCTTTGAAATCTAGATCAGTTGCTTTTTTATTTATTTGAATAGGATCGGTATAGTTTAAATTTTCAGCTTGCTCTCTTTCTTTTTCCATGTAAGCTCCTCTTACTAACTTCAAACCTAAATAAATGGTGCTCTTCTCACATTTAGCTATGAGATTTTTCATATAACTCAATCTATCATGCCTATATAACTGAATGGTATTATAAATAATGGGCTGATCAATGTTATACTTTAAAATCATTTTTTCTGCTTGAGAATCGATAAAATCTTGATACCAACTGTCCTCAGCGTCAATAAAAACAGATACTTTATGTTCAAATGCAGTCTCACAAATTTGATCGATTCGATTGGAGATGTTATCTAATTCTACAATTTCTTCATCTAATAAATTATTAAGATTTTGACTCGCTTTTTGTATTAGTGAGGACCTGCCAAGACCAGTTATTTTAAAAACACTAAATGGACACTTTTGATTTTCAGAAGCAAATAAAATAGTTTTAATGATTTCATTTTTAGTGTTCTCGAAATCAGCATTATTCTCTTTCCCCTCAACTGAATAATCTAAAATTGTACCGATTCCAAAAGAAAAAAGATGATTAATTTTTAATTCACAATCATTAATATTCTCACCACCACAAAAATGACTGAATATAGTTTTCTTCACCAGATTCTTAATTGGAAATCTAAGTTTAAAACAGATTTTAAGAAAGTAACTTCCTAGCTTTACTAAGATTCCATATTTAATAATCGAAAATAAATAAAAGGCTTTTTTTAGTTCCCAATTAGAATGATGGGCGAAAGCAGATTTTGTATTATTAAAATCAATCATAAAGTGTTTAAATATAAGAACGCAATTTAGTTAAATCCGGAGCTAATTTTGACATTTTTATTGTTGATTATAACTTTTTATCTATGTAATAACCAACAAAAACAAACCATCTTACAAGAATAATATATCCTGCTTTCAAAGGTTGTCCTTTAACCATAAAAGAAAGTGATAATAGTAAAGCGGCTCCAAGCTTAAACAAGTACTCGCCTTGCTTTAAGAATTTTTTAAGGAAGTTTTTATTTTTTAATCGTATGGCTTCGCTTTGTCCAATTACTTTTGAAAGTCTTATAATAAAAGATTTCTCAAGTCTATAATCATCAATAAAATGGGATACTATTAATGAAGGAATGTAAAGGATTCTGTGACCAACTTCTTTTAATTTTAAAAAAATAAATTTATCATCTCCTCTTGTATGTAAATCAGTATTAAAACCACCATACTTTTCAAAAAACTCTCTTCTAAATATCATATTACAACCGGCTGGATATTTTTTTGAAAATAATTTTACTTTTTTACCTAAGTTAACTTCTGATACTAATCCACTGATATGAGGGCTAATCCATTTTGGTGCTTTTCCTTCATTATAACAAGGAATAACTTTGCCTCCAAAAGCAATATAGTTGTTGTAATTGATATTTGTTGAAAAATCTGAAATGATATTTACATATTCAGGGATAGCAAAACCATCATCATCAATAAAACAAATTATGGAACCTTTTGCTTCTTTTATTCCTCTATTACGAGCAAAAGATAATCCAGGATTAATTTCAACAAAGTAGTTTACATTTAAGTCCGGGTTTTCTTTCAAAAAACCTTGGCAAATTTGTTCTGTCTGATCTGTTGAGTTATTATTAATTAATATGATTTCAAAATCTTCTGATCTGCAATTTTGATTTTTAAGGTGCATCAAACATTTAGGAAGATAGTCCTGTCTATTATAGGTGCATATTACAATTGATATCATTTTGTAAACTCTTTTTGATCTTAGTTTCAACTAAAATAGTATAAATTATTTGTACTAAATAAATTGATAATATTTGTTGTAAAAAATAAACTTAATAACGACTAATTTCATAGTTAATATTTCTGAATTGTTCCTAGTTATAAAAATGAAAAGAGGATAATCAATTATTTTTTTTGAAACTGACATTATTAACCTTAAGTTTAAATTTTAAAACTAATAATAATTCATGAAAATTTTAATTGTCATACCTGCAAGAGGTGGTTCAAAAGGGATTCCTAGAAAGAACCTAAGACTATTAAATGGAAAGCCCTTAATTTACTATAGTATTAAAATAGCTTTACATTCTATTTTTTCACCTGATGTTTATGTTTCATCTGATGATGATGAAATTTTGTTAATGTCTAAAAATTTTGGAGCTAAGACTTTCAAAAGAAATCAAAAAAATGCTGAAGATCATACAACACTTGATCCTGTGATCTATGAGTGTTTTAAGTTTGCTGAAAAAAAAGAAAATAAAACTTACGATTTAGTTGTCACATTACAACCCACTTCCCCACTATTAAAGACATCTACATTAGACCAATCTTTAGAATATTTTATAAGAAATAAAAAAACTACAGATACTTTAATCTCTGTAAAAGATAATACCCATCTAAGTTGGAGAAAAGAAGGCAATAATTTTATTCCAAATTATATAAAGCGAGTAAATCGTCAAGTATTACCAAAAGAATATACAGAAACAGGAGGGTTTTTGATTTCTCAATCTTCTAATGTTGAAATAGATAATAGAATTGGAAAAAAGATTTCTTTATCAATACTAGAAAATGGAGAGGAAATAGATATAGATAATTATATTGATTGGAATATTTGTGAATACTTTCTTTCAAAAAAGAAAATTTTGTTTGTTGTAATAGGAAATAATAAAGTTGGACTTGGACATGTTTACAACACACTAATTATTGCAAATGATATTTTAAATCACAGTATTGAATTTTTAGTGGATAAAGACAGTGAATTAGCACTTCAAAAAATAAAAACATTTAATTATCCATGCTACATTCAAAAATCAAATAATTTGATAGATGATATTCGAGAAAGAGAGCCTAATTTAATAATCAATGATTTATTAGACACCTCAGTGAAATATATGGAGCAAATCAAATCACTAGATGTTCAAGTAATTAATTTTGAGGATTTAGGTCCAGGCTCATTGATAGCTGATTCGGTTTTTAATGCCATTTATCCAGAAAAAAGAGAAGTTAAAAATCATTATTATGGACAAAAATATTTTATTTTAAGAGACGAGTTTTTTTACCACAAAAATGAAAAAAAAATTGAGGAAGTAAAAGAAATTCTGATCACTTTTGGCGGTGTTGATCCTAATAACTATACCAAAAAAGTTCTTTTATCTATATATGATTATTGTAAGAAAAATAATATTTTAATACACGTAATAGCTGGTTTTGGATACCAGAATTATGATTCCTTAGATGCTTTTGAAGATGTTTTAGTTCATAAGAACGTATCAAATATTTCAGAATATATATACAGGTGTGATCTAATTTTCACCTCAGCAGGAAGGACAATTTATGAAATTGCTAGTATTGGCTCCCCTGCAATAGTTATGGCTCAAAACAAAAGAGAAACCACACATTTCTTTGCTAGCGAAAAATATGGTTTTTTAAACTTAGGAATAGGAACATTAATTAGTGAAGCTACAATACTAGATTACTTTATTGAGTTAATACACAATAAGGATAAAAGGATTGCAATGAATGAAAAAATGAAAAAAAACAAACTAAAGCAGGGTAGAAAAACTGTAAATAAAATTATTCAAAATATATTATGAAATTAAGTGATTTAATTAAATCTAAAAACAATAATAATATTGTTAATCCATATATAATTGCTGAAGCAGGAGTTAATCATGAAGGTTCAATGAAATTGGCTAAAAGACTAGTTAAAGAAGCTAAAGAAGGAGGAGCAGATGCTATCAAATTTCAATCTTATAAAGCAGAAACATTAGCATCAAAAAATTCACCAGCATATTGGGATACAACGAAAGAACCTACACAATCTCAATATGAGTTATTTAAAAAACATGATTCATTTTGGAAAGAAGAAATGCAGGAATTAAAAAACTATTGTGATGAAATAGATATTGAATTTTTAAGTACTCCCTTCGATGTGGAATCTGCAAATTTTCTAAATGAAATGATGGATGTCTTTAAAATCTCATCTTCTGATATTACTAATAAACCATTTATTGAATATATGTGCAGCTTTGGGAAACCAATATTGCTCTCGACTGGAGCGAGTAACTTGGAGGAAGTAAAAGAAGCTGTTGGTTGGATAAATGCATTTAAACTCCCTTTATCTTTAATGCATTGTGTTTTAAATTATCCTACACCAGATGAAAATGCTAATCTTGGAATGATAGCAGGATTAAAAAAAGAATTTCCAGATAATATTATTGGGTACTCTGACCATACCTTGCCAAAAGAAATGAAAGTTTGTGAAATGGCTACAATATTAGGAGCAGTAATTATAGAAAAACATTTTACACATGATAAATCATTACCAGGAAACGATCATTATCATGCAATGGATAAAGAAGATTTGAATAAGTTTAAAGCAAATTTAGAAACTACTTTTGAAATCTTAGGTAGTTTTAAAATTGAAGCTTTAGATGATGAAGAGAAATCTAGATTAAATGCCAGAAGGAGTTTGGTAGCTGCAAAGGATATTCAAAAAGGAAAAATAATTGAGAAAAGTGACTTAACTTTTAAAAGACCAGCACATGGTATTAGCCCGAAATATATTGATGAAGTAGTGGGTAAAGCGGCTAAAGTGGATATTATGGAAGATGATATTATCAGAGAAGAATTGTTATGAAAGATCAATATGTAATACTAACGGGAAGCAAAAATAATGCGGGAGATTATTTAATCAAATACCGTGCTAAACAATTGTTTGCTAATTTAAGACCTGACAGAAAAATTATCGATATAAATGGTTGGGAGCAACTAAATGCTGAAAAATTAACAATAATCAATGAGTCAAAAGCATTAATCTTAATGGGGGGACCTGCATTAATCAAAAATATGGTACCAAAAGTATACGCTCTTACTCATAATTTAGAGGACATAAAGGTGCCGATTATTATGATGGGTATAGGTTGGAAATCTCAAAAAGGAAACTGGGAGGATACTTATAAGTATTCTTTAAATGAGATGACTTTATCCCTTTTGAATAAAATTGACAACTCTGGATATCAATCAAGTCTTAGGGACTATCACACACTGAACGCATGTAGATTTAATGGATTTAATAATTTTTTAATGACTGGCTGTCCAGCTTATTACGATAAAGATTTTATTGATAAAGAATTACAATTAAATAAGATAAATAAAGTTGCCTTCTCTTTAGGTGTTGCTTTTGTTGAGTCACCTTCAATGGAAAAGTTAATGAAAGAAAATATTTTGGCATGCAAAGCTAAATTTTCAGATAAAGAGTTTGAGGTAGTATTTCATCATTCTTTAGATAGAGAGAAATTTAAAGATGCTTACAAAGCATATTCTATTCACGTAAATAAACACAATAAATTTGCAGATTGGTTACAAAGGAATAATATTAAATTTATTGATATTTCTGGTAGTGCAGAAAATTTAACGAATTATTATGCTAATGTAGATTTTCATATTGGGTATAGAGTGCATGCGCATATTTTCATGAATAGTATTGCTAAACAATCGATTTTAATAAGTGAAGATGGTAGAGCTAAGGGAGTAAAATCAGCAATAAGTGGTATTGTTTTAGATGGATATTTAGATTTTAAGGATAGTTTTGTATCAAAAGTTCTTAATAAATTACTTCCTTTTTATGAAAGATTTAAAGCTAATAATAATTTAACTAAGGAGTTATTTTATGAAATTGATTATGAAAGAGAAATTGATTTTAGGCGATTAAAAAACTCAAGAAAACAAATAGATAATAATTATCGCATTATGAAACAATTTTTAAAGCAATTACCATGATTTTTTCACTTTTAAGAAAAATAAAGCAGTTTTTAATTAAGCTGAAATTTAGCAGAAAAAATAAATTAAATAATGTTTGTACAATTGGCAAAAAAGTGCAATTAAATAGCTGTGAATTAAGTTTTCACTCAAGAGTATCAGAGTATTCCACGTTACAATATACTACAATTGGAGAATATTCATCTGTTGGGAGGTATGCAAAAATTGTGTATACCGATATAGGTAAGTTTTGTGCAATTTCGTGGGATGTTACTATAAATGCAATTAGTCACCCCTACAGTAATTTGTCAATTAGTTCGTTTCCATATGTTCCTTATATGGGTAATTTTGTTTCTAAAAGAATTCAAACCCATTCAGAAGTTAAGATTAATAATGATGTTTGGATTGGAGCAAATTCTGTAATAATGCCTGGTGTTACAATTGGTAACGGCGCTGTAATTGGGGCAGGTGCTGTAGTAACAAATAATGTACCTGATTATGCTATTGTTGTTGGTGTTCCTGCAAAAATTATAAAATATAGATTTTCAGAAGAAATTATAAAGGATTTATTGGTATTAAAGTGGTGGAATTGGGATAGAGATATAATTAAAAATAATCTTAATTTATTTCAGAGTGAAATAACAAAAGAAACCATAGTTAAATTGAAGAAAATTGCAAGTAATTAAGAGTTCTGTAATTTATCTAGGAAGTAGTATTCTAAATAAAGCAATACCTTTTTTACTTTTGCCTATACTTACTAAGTATTTATCTCCAGAAGAGTATGGTGTACTGTCAATCTTTCAGTTGATGATTTCTTTTTTTATAGCATTTGTTGGTATGGCAATACATACAAATGTATCTAAAAATTTTTTTAAGTATACCAAGAAACAAACTTCATTAATGATTGGTAATATCTTAATTATACTATTATTAACAACATTATTATATTTTATAATTACGTTAGGAATGGTATTTTTTTGCGAAGAGATTTTCTCAGTTCCTTCAAATTGGGTAGCTATTATTCCTATACTTAGTTTAATGTTTATGATTAACACCATTAATCTAACAATTCTGAGAAATCAAGATAAGGCCGTGTTATTTGGTATTTATGAGATAGCTAATACAGCCGTAAACATGTGTGTGACTATTTTACTATTACTTATGTATCATTATAGTTGGTATTCACAAGCAGTAGGTATAACTATTGCTTACACACTTTTTTTTATTATCTCACTATTTCATTTAAGAAAAAACGGATTTATTATCTTAAAATATAATAGAGCGGAGGCAAAAAAGATATTGAAATTATCTATTCCTCTAATTCCTCATGCAGTTGGTGGAATCATTATTACTTTAAGTGATCGTTTTTTTATTGAGAAAATGGTAGGTTTGGAAATGGTTGGTATTTACTCCGTTGGTTATATGTTTGGTATGGTTGTTATTTTATTTACAGATGCTTTTTTAAAAGCATGGTCCCCATGGTTTTATAAATTGTTGTCAAATACTGATAATTTAAATAAAATCAAAATAGTAAAATATACTTATTTATATATTTTAGCAACTTTTATTATTGCTTTTGTAATTTCTATTTTTGCCAAACTCATTATTCCTTATGTTTTAGATGCTAGGTATTTGGGGGCTGAGATTTATGTTTTTTGGATTGCTATTGGTTATTCAGTACAAGGAGTGTACAAAATATTTTTTCCCTATTTAGTACATATTAGTAAAACTTCTTTTTTAGCTGTAAGTACAGTAATTGCCGCAGGGGTAAATCTAATACTTAATTATTTTTTTATTAGAGAATTTGGAACTATTGGAGCTGCATATTCAACAGTATTATCTTTTATTGTAAGCGCTAGTTTAGTATTTTGGTATCAGAACAAACATTTTAAAATGCCTTGGTTTTATATTTAAAAATAAAAGTTTACTTTCTCTCAAAAGCGTCTATGAAAGAATCAGATGTAAAATTATAAATTGATATCCCCATTTTTTTGGCAAAATTATTAATCTCATGGTATCCTTTAAAAGACAAATAAAATTTATATATAATCTCATGAAGTTTTCTAGATTCCTTACCATGTAAGTCTTTTCTCATAGTAGTAGGTTTTGAAGAATTGACATCGTAAAAGTGTTTCTGGTTCAACAATGCCTCATTAGCTTCAGAAACAGACAATTCTTTGAGCCAAGAATGATCAGCTCCAAAAAGGTAAATAGATTTGAAATTTTCGTTTATGGCAATAAACAAAGAAGGTATTAGAACATTATGAGGTCTAACCATTCCAAAATTATATCTCCAAAAAAAATGTTTAAAAAACCCTTCTACGGGAGTTCTATTAAAGAAACGAATTTTAATATTAGAGTTATTTTTAATTATAGAGACCCATCTTTTTGAATTAAAAGCATTACAATTTAAATACAACGTTAACGGCCATGTAGTTTTTTGACTAATAGAAGTAAATAATTGATTTCCTTTATTAATTAATTCTTCAGTTGCTTCATCTTCAAACAACTCTGGAGCTCCAATGCAATAAAAAGAGGGTTTTATTGTTTCAAATAAATTACTTTCAGCAAAATGATTTACTGCTAAGAAATCATAAGATTCAAAATTTTTTATTTTAATATTTAGGTCTGATTTTAAAGAGGGGCCGTTTCCGAGAATGATCAAAGGATTTGGTCTTAAAGTCTTGGAAGGTCTATAAATTATAGATGGTTTTGTGAAGACTACTATTTTTAAAATAGATAATACAAAGTTGGTAAAAGAATTTAAAAATATTTTCAAATTAATAATAAACTTCATCTTTTGATGTCTCTAATTTCTTTATATCCAACAAATAGTAATAATAAGATTAGTAGCCCAGAACTTGCTAAAGAAACTTTCTCTCCTATATAATACGTATAAGGTTCAAATAAAAATTCTATTTTATGGGTTCCAAAAGGAACTTCTAAACCTCTTAAGAGGTAATTAGCTCTTACATGATTTACAAGTTTACCGTCTATGTAAGCGTTCCAACCTTTATCATAATAAATTTCAGAAAATACAGCAAACTGATTTTCAGAAGCACTAGTTTCATAAATAATATGATTTGCTTTATAGGATATTAAAGCTACAGAACTCGAAGAGTCATAGGATATTTTCTCAGGAGTTATAAACCGATCGTCAACTACTGCTTGATTTCGCACATTTATCTGTCCTAATAATTCAATTTCTTTATCTGAATTCTCTACTTTCATTATTTCACTTACGAACCATGCATTACCAAGAGCATTTTTATTTTGTTGGGCAACAGGTCCCTTGTCAGATTTAACAATGAAATACTTTGTATTTAGCATGTTAAGAATATTCATGTTCCCCTTCGAAATATAAAAATCAATAAGTTCTTGATATCGTCTTAACTTTGCTCCGTGGTATCCACCTATAGATTTATGGAAATAAGATGTCGAAGCGTCATTAAATGTGTTTACTGTCGTGTTAAATACCCTAAAATTTGGGTCTTTATCCAGAAAAATTTGTTGATCAGCATATGATGGTGTAAAAGGTTGATCCATTTTTCTTTTTTCTGTGAAATTTTCTTCATTTAAGTATCTATTATTTATCCCCCACATGTCAACTATGATTAATGTACCTATTATTAAGTATAATGGAAATGGTTTTATTTTCTTAAGAAGAAAAAGCCAAATAGCTATAAAAGTCAATACTATAAAAACAAGAGACCTTATAGCATCCGACTGAAATATAACAGCTCTGTCTAATATCAAAGCATTTGAAAGTTGTTCCCCATAACTTGAATCATTAGCACTTTTAAAATCGAAAAAAGAAGTTGAAAAAACTGCAAATAACAAACATAAACCAGCAGTTATTCCAAAACTATAATATAAAGAATTTAAAATTTTATTTGTTTTACCATCTTCTATAACTTTACTAAGTGCTAAAATTCCAAGGAATGGTATTAATAATTCAACAATAACTAGCGTAGTAGACACAGCTCTAAATTTATTGTATCCAGGTATAAAGTCTAGAAAGAAGTCTGTTAGGGGCATGAAGTTTTTTCCCCAGCTTAAAAAAAGCATGAGTAGAAAAACAATAGCAACCCATATTCTAGTAGTAGTATTAACTAAAAAAAAACCCAATACAAATAAAAAACAACATATAGAACCAGCGTAAACTGGCCCAGAAGTGAACGGTTGAGAACCCCAATACAAAGGAAGTTTTTTTATTATTTGATTTGCTTGAGGATTATTTTTTACAAGCTCATAAGTATTTGATTTTTTACCAAGCTCACCATTTGAGGCTCCTCCGTGAAAGTTTGGAATTAATAAAGTAAAAGATTCTAAAATTCCATAACTCCACGCGGTTGCATAGTCTTTATCCAATCCGCTGGTTTTCACCTCATTGTTAGAAGTTAGTTCTGATTGTCCTCTAATACTTTCTTCACCATATTCTAAAGTTGATAAAACCTTACTTGAACATGTGATCGCACCTAATAATCCAGCAAGTATTAAAAAAACAGACTGTTTAAGGAAAAGTGGTAATTTTTTTTCCCGTATTGATTTAACTAGGAATACTATTCCTATAACAAGTAACAACAATATCAAATAATAAGTGATTTGTAAATGATTGGCGTTTATCATTAATGCTGTAACCAACGCTGTCAAGGCTGTCCCAACTAAGAGTTTTCCTCTGTATACCATTAAAACTGAAGCTAATAGAGGTGCCATGTATCCAATAGTGTGGGCTTTGGTATTATGGCCTGCCTCAAGAATAATAAAAAAGTAGGATGAAAAGCCAAAAGAAATCGCTCCAATAATAGCCAATCTATAATCAATTTTGAGTGATACTAGTAAAAAATAAAACCCAAATAAATATAAAAATAAAAGACCTATAGGATGGGGTAAATAAAGTTGAAAGACCCTATAAAATTTTTTAATTAAGTTACCTTCACTTTCAGCAGATATTTGATAGGCAGGCATACCACCAAACATAGAATTTGTCCATAAAGGATCTTCATTGTATTGACTTCTGTGGTCAAAAATTTCCTTCGACATTCCTTTGTATTGAACTTTATCGTTTTGAAAAATTTTTTTTCCTTCTAAGACGGGAGAAAAATAGACAACTGAAATTAAAACAAAAATAATTATTGCTGAAAGATGCTTCAAAGAGTGTTTCAAATTAATTTTACTCATGAATTTTTATTATAAATTTAATTTAAGAAAATATTAAAGAAAATAGCACTTATATTGAGGTAAAGTTACTTGCTTAAATACAAATTTCTTTCAGAATATATTTTTCTAAAGAAAGGATCTTTTAAGTCTTCAATAAATCTTATTGCCTCACCAGTAGACTTCATCTCAGGACCTAGTTCTTTACTTACATTAGGAAACTTATCGAATGAAAAAACTGGTATTTTAACAGCATATCCACTTTTCTGAGGTTTAAAATCGAAATCTTTGACCTTCTTTTTGCCCATCATAACTTTAGCAGCATAGTTGACATAAGGTTCTTTATAGGCCTTAGCGATAAAAGGAACTGTTCTAGATGCTCTTGGATTTGCTTCAATAATATATACTATATCATCTTTAATTGCAAATTGGATATTGATTAGACCAACTGTTTTTAAAGCTTTGGCTATTGTATTGGTATATTCTTCAATTTGTTGAATAATGAAATCACCTAAATTATAAGGTGGCAAAACAGCATAAGAATCACCTGAGTGAATACCTGCTGGTTCTATATGCTGCATTATTCCTATTATTTTCACGTCTTCACCGTCGCAAATTGCATCTGCTTCTGCTTCGATGGCTCCATCAAGGAAATGGTCTAATAAAATTTGATTATCAGGCATATCCTTTAAAATATCGACTACGTGATGCTCTAAATCCTCTTCATTAATTACAATCTTCATTTTCATTCCACCCAAAACATAACTTGGTCTTACTAGTAACGGAAATCCTAATTCTCTAGAAAGCTCAATAGCCTGCTCTGCTGATTCAACAACTCCAAATTTTGGGTAAGGAATATTATTTGCTTTTAAAAGATTGGAGAAACTCCCTCTATCTTCTGCTAAATCCAATGCTTTGTAAGATGTACCAATAACCTTTATACCGTATCTATCAAGTTTTTCTGCAAGTTTTAAAGCTGTTTGACCACCCAGTTGTACAATGACTCCTTCAGGTTTTTCGTGAAGAATAATATCATATATGTGTTCCCAAAAAACAGGTTCAAAATACAGCTTATCTGCAGTATCAAAATCTGTAGATACTGTTTCGGGGTTGCAATTAATCATAATAGTTTCGTAACCACATTCTTTAGCAGCTAAAACTCCATGTACACAACAATAGTCAAATTCTATTCCTTGTCCAATTCTGTTTGGTCCAGATCCAAGAACAACGATTTTTGGCTTCGAAGAAACAATAGATTCATTCTCATTTTCAAAAGTAGAATAAAAATATGGAGTCTGAGCTCTAAATTCAGCAGCACAAGTATCAACTAATTTATAAACTCTTTTTAAGCCTAAATCATGTCTTTTGTTGAATACCTCGCTTTCTAGGCAACCTAGTAGATGGGCAATTTGCCTGTCAGCGTATCCTTTTTGTTTGGCTTCAAAAAATAAATCTGATGTTATATTTTTTAGAGTAAAATTTCCAATTTCACTTTCTAAATCTATCAAGTCTTTAATTTGTCTCAAAAACCAGTCATCAATTCTTGTTTTTTGTTGAATTTTCTTAAATGGTATTCCAAGTTTAATAGCATCGTAAATATGAAAGAGTCTATTCCAGCTTGGAAACTCAAGACTTTTTAATATCTCATCTTGGTTAGTTAATTCTTTCCCATCAGCTCCTAAACCATTTCTATTAATCTCTAACGATTGACATGCTTTTTGTAGAGCCTCTTGAAAGGACCTACCAATTCCCATAACTTCACCAACAGATTTCATTTGTAGACCTAATTTCCTGTCGGATCCTTTGAATTTATTAAAATTCCATCTAGGTATTTTTACAATGACATAATCTAATGTAGGTTCAAAAAATGCAGATGTTGATTTAGTGATTTGATTATCTAATTCGTCTAGAGTATAACCAATAGCTAATTTAGCAGCTATTTTCGCAATAGGATATCCTGTTGCTTTAGAGGCTAAAGCTGAAGATCTACTAACTCTTGGATTTATTTCAATTGCTATAATATCTTCATTTTCATCATCACTGACTGCAAATTGAACATTACATCCACCAGCAAAGTCACCAATTGCACGCATCATTTTTATAGCCATATCACGCATTTTTTGATATGTTTTATCACTTAGCGTCATAGCTGGAGCTACTGTTATAGAATCTCCTGTATGTATGCCCATTGGGTCCATGTTTTCAATTGAACAAATAATGGTAACATTGTCGTTATTATCTCTTAACAATTCCAACTCAAATTCCTTCCACCCAACTACAGCTTTATCAATCATCACCTCATGTATAGGAGATGCGTGTAGTCCCCTATTTAATAGGGTTTCAAATTCCTTTTCATTATGGACAAATGAAGCTCCAGAACCTCCCAAAGTATAAGAGGGTCTAATGCAAAGAGGAAAACCATATTCTTGTGCTATTTCTTTTCCTTGAAGAAATGATTTAGCGATAGATTGTGGTGCCATAGGAACATCTATTTGTTCCATTAGTTTTCTAAAAGCTTGTCTATTTTCAGTAATTTCAATAGCATCTATGTCTACACCTATAATATCAACATTAAAATCCTCCCATACTCCTAGTTCATCGCATTTAATACATAAATTAAGAGCGGTTTGTCCACCCATAGTTGGTAAAACAGCATCAATAGAGTGATTTTCTAATATAGTTTTTATAGATTCAACCTCAAGAGGTAATAAATAAATATTGTCTGCAACAACATTATCAGTCATAATAGTTGCTGGATTGGAATTTATAAGTGTAACTTCAATTCCTTCTTCTCTTAAAGATCTTGATGCTTGTGATCCAGAGTAATCAAACTCACAAGCTTGACCTATAACGATTGGACCGCTTCCAATAATTAAAATAGATTTAATAGAATTATCTTTTGACATTTAAAAAAGTTTGTTGGCGAAAATAGTTAAAAGAGTCAAAAAATAAATGGGTTGTTAATAAAAAGGCAAAAAAAAACCTCCATTAAGGAGGTTTTTTAAAAAGTGGCGACGACATACTCTTCCAGGTATTACCCTAGTACCATCTGCGCTATTAGGCTTAACTTCTCTGTTCGGAATGGGAAGAGGTGGACCCTAATGCAATAGTCACCGAAGCGTTAAATATCATAGTATTTCAAAAATATAATAATCATAAAGTACAAAACAAAGTGTTATTATTAAAAGCTTACAGGTAATTAGTACTACTCGGCTTTGCCATCACTGGCTTTACACCTGTAGCCTATCAACGTTATCGTCTTTAACGACCTTTAAAAGAGATCTCATCTTGAGATGTGTTTCGCGCTTAGATGCTTTCAGCGCTTATCACGTCCGAACATAGCTACCCTGCGATGCAGCTAGCGCCACAACAGGTACACTAGAGGTTCGTCCAACCCGGTCCTCTCGTACTAGGGTCAGGTTCCCTCAAATCTCTAACGCCCACAACAGATAGGGACCGAACTGTCTCGCGACGTTCTGAACCCAGCTCGCGTGCCACTTTAATGGGCGAACAGCCCAACCCTTGGGACCTTCTCCAGCCCCAGGATGTGACGAGCCGACATC
>JAQXDK010000040.1 GCA_029251405.1 Flavobacteriales bacterium | reverse complement strand
TATCCAGTAGCTATATTAGAACCACCCGTTGTATTACTAAACAAAGCTTCACGTCCATTAGCTACATTGTTACTCCCCGATGTATTACTAAACAAAGTATGATTTCCTGTTGCCACATTATAAGCTCCATTATCGTTGGCATATAAAGATCTAAAACCAAGGGCTGTGTTAGAACCACCTATTGTATTGGCTTTTAAAGCCTCATAACCCATAGCTACATTATTATTAGCTGTTAAATTGCCATACAAAGAGTGATATCCAATAGCTACGTTACCATCTCCAGAAGTGTTAGATATTAAAGCTAAATGTCCAAATGCTGAATTACTGTTTCCACCAATATTATTTGTTAAAACTGAAACTCCTGTTGCTACGTTGTTACTTCCTGTTGTGTTGGATTTTAAGGCTTGATATCCTGTTGCTACGTTTCCACTACCTGTTGTATTGGCGGTCAATGCTTCATAACCTACACCAACATTGTTGTCACCACTAGTATTGGCATTTAAAGCGTTATTTCCAAATGCTATGCTGTGATATCCATTTCCACTCACATAAGTACCAGATCCTTTACCTACCGTTATTCCATTTATAGAAGCATCCTTGTCTATAGTTACCGTAGTACCATTATTGGATAAATTGGAGGTAGCTGTCCAAGCACCAGAAGCGTTATTATAATACTGTGTTTGATTTGCTGTAGCAGATGGATTAGACAAACTGCTCAAATCTACAGTTTCACTAGTTCCACCTTCTATACCAATGGTTAAGTTAGTTCCAGATAAAGCAGAACCAATAATATTTTGATCGTCGGTTCCGCTATTATTTAGGGAGCTTAAGTCCACCGTTTCATTGTTTCCACCTTCTATTCCAATAGTTAAAGTATTTCCTGACAGTCCAGAACCACTAATGTTCTGATCGTCGGTTCCTGTTCCATCTTGCAACCCTGATAAATCTACAGTTTCACTAGTTCCACCTTCTATTCCAATGGTTAAGTTAGTTCCAGATAAAGCAGAACCAATAATATTTTGATCGTCACCTCCGTCTAAACCAGCTGTACCTGTTGGTCCTGTAAGATCGGCAGTGGTGAACGTAGTTCCATCGTCGTAAGTTAAAGTAAAGGTTCCGTTTCCATTATCTACCGTAGAAGCTATTCCATTTCCATCAGTTCCATTGGTTCCAGAAACACCAGCTAAACCTGTTGGTCCTGTTGGTCCTGTTGGTCCTGTTGGTCCTGTTGGTCCTGTTAAAGTAGACAAATCTACAGTTTGAGTCCCTCCTCCATCTGAAATTTCTAAATCAGTTCCGTTCAATTCAAATGATGTATTATACTCATTAGTTGGATCTGCATCATCATCTTCACCATAAACTGCATACATCGCAATTGGGACTGCTAAAATTTCACTGTAATTTAAGACATCTCCATCTACTTCTACTTCTAAAAAATACGGAGGACTTGACCAGTCAATTGAGTTAAATGCTATTGAATCAGCTTCTCCAATATTAAGATTTATCAATCCCAGAAAGTTAGTTTCATATCCAAAATAATTTTCTTCATATAAGGGAGTGCCATTGGAGTTGTTTTGATAAATATTAATTACAATGTCTACTTCCATATTGGTAATTGGGTTACCAGTGTTGTCTCTAAGTATACTATTAAAACTAAAGCCGTGATTCTGTGATATTACAACGTTGTTAACACAAATAAAAAGGATTAGATAAATTGTTTTTTTCATTCTTTTGTCTTTAAATAAATTATATATATTTCAGTTCTTCTATTTAATGCTCTTCCGCTTGGATTAGCATTGGAGGCAATAGGGTTGACTTCCCCTAAACCTTTAGCAGTTAATATTTTTTTGTCTATTCCTTTTTCTGTAAGATAGTTTAATACAGAAGTTGCTCTTCTTTGGGAAAGAGCCATGTTGTATTTCTCAGAACCGATATTATCTGTATGACCTTCAATAATTACAGAGATATTTTCATGTAGTTCAATAAACTCTATTAATGAATCAAGAAAAACTATATAGCTTGGAGTTATTGAATAATTGTCAAAAGAAAACTCTACATTTTTATCAGACTTATACTTGTTACTTTCATTTATATTGACATTAAATTTATTAAAGTATTTCTCCAATAAATTACTGTCGCCAACATTTATTGTAGGTGTTTTTATTTGAATTAAAGAAGAATCTTCAAGTATAGCCTCTTCATCGTTTGTTTCAATAACTTCTAATACTTTTTCTTCTTTAGTTAAGCTAGCTACTATTTTTTTAGATACCCCCGCTTCAACTATGTTAATCTCCATAAAATCAACAGCTGTCCCATCGGGCATATTCTCCAATTTATAAAAGTATTCTCCAGAGTTTGGTATTTTGCTAAATGTGAACCCGTTTTCTGTTTTTATAGCAGTAGATATTATGTTTCCATCAGCATCAACTATAATTAAATTAATATCATTTATCTGATCTGTAGTTAGCTTTTCAAATTCAAAAACATAATCGTTGGTCTCATTTTCAGATCTAAGCGAAAGGTCATCAAAATTTACATCAGGAAATAAATGAAGAGAATACTTACTGTTTATAGAATCCGAATCTGAAGAGTCTTTAAGGGTAATCTTTTCATCGGGTGTTTCACTAACTTCTAAGACTTTTTCATTTTTCACCAAGATGTTATCTGACTTGGTATTTTGATAGTTCAAACTTTTCTTTTTTTCAGGTAATGGGTATTGAAAATCTATTTCAATAAATCTGTTTTTCTTGAGCTTTTCAAACTTACACCCAACTGTTAATTCGTGGGTAGGAAATGAAATATTTTTAGAAATTTCATAATTATAATAAGTACAGAATTTCTTGAATTCATAACCTAACATAAAGGCTAATGTCAAATTTCTGTAATTCGGATGATTTTCACTAGCCTCTAGGTTGGTAGCGTAATTTCTATTTGCCAATCCAAAAATAAAAGTTTCATTGAAATTTGCTAATAAGGCATATGATCTAAAAAAGAAATCTTTTGATAGAAAATTAAACAATATGTTAGGGGTTAAAGAAATCTTCTCGTTGAGTTGAAAAGAATAACTAGAAATTAAATAATATTGTCTGCCATTTCTAAAGGATTTAGGAAGTTGATTTTTAGTGATTTCTAAGTTTGAGTTGTTCAAATACAAAGATGAAATACCTATTTCAAAGTTCTTGCTAGTAAAATTAAGACCAAATGAACCATCTAAAATAATTTCGTTTGCACTTGAAGTAAAAATATTATCGTTAGGTACTGCTGTACTTATATTGGAAAAATCTGAAGTGTTTTGAGATGCCAAAACTCCTAATCCTAAAGACATTTTATTTTCCTTATTAAAAATGAATTGTTTTGAATAATTAAGATTTAATTGATCTTCATTAAATGAACCTCCCTGATTGTTTTGAGTAAATAAAATACTAAATCCATTATTAGAGTTCGAAGAAAACTCAAATCCTGCAGTAATTTTTGTTGGAGAATTTTCAAAACCAACCCACTGGTCTATGTAGTTGATGTATAGCGGATTATTAGATTCTCCACCAGAAAGAGATGGATTATAAAAATAATCAAACAAATAATATTGATTATTAGTTATGGTTTGTTGTGAAAACCCGATGGAACTAACTAATAAAAATAATATGTTGAACTTAATTAAATTCATTAATAATTTACAGTTAAAGATCCAGTGTAGGTTTGATTTTGGGATTCAAAGACAAAATAATAATCAGAGCGTTGGACTAAAGATCCATTGAACTTTCCGTCCCAATTAATGCTATTTGGATATTCTTCAGTATATAAAATTCCTCCCCATTTATTAAAAACGATAACCTTATAATTTTGCATTTTATTAGACGCGTCAATTACCCAAGTATCATTTAAATTATCATCATTTGGTGAAAACCCATTTGGTATAAAAAATGGTATTTCAACTGACTTTTCTGTTTGAAGAACACCGGGGAAAATCTTATTATTCGAGGTGTACTCTGAATTAGAGAGTAGAAAATTTAATCTATAAGAAAAATTATCCAGTCCTATTTTTTCATCGTTGTAAGTTGAACTGAACGTAGATTGTGATAGTGTGTTTTGACACAAATAAATTTTGTGAAAATAAATAAAGAATAAAAAAAATGTTATTATATTTTTAACCGAATTTAAATTCATAAAAAACTTAAACTAATTAATTGTTTCGTTTCTAATTATCTCTTTATTCTTATTAGTTTAATGCATAAATACAATTATTAATTTATTCAGATAAAAATTTTTTTTTTTAAAAAACATCAAATTATCAAAAAAAATATCCGTTAAAATGAGATCTTTTTAAATTGTAAAATTACTAGTGGGGTGTTTTAGATTTTAATAAAGAATATTGCGGAATCTGTTAAAAAAAATGGCTTTTCGATAGAAATTCTTAATTCGCTTAAATTTAGATAGCAAAACTAATATGATAAAGATTTCATATAACAATGGGTAGATTATTTATCTAACCAAAGCAACGGTACCAGTCTTAACTAACTTTTTATCCTCACTATATTCACTTGTTTTAATTTTATAAACATAGGATCCAGTTGGTAAATTTTTGCCCTTAAAAGTCCCGTCCCATCCTTTGCTTAATTCGAATGATTTATAAATCATTTGCCCCCATCGGTTAAAGATTTCAATTTTAAAATCTGACATACCTTGACCATAAACCTTAAATAGATCATTAATTCCATCCCCATCTGGACTAAAAGCAGTTGGTGAGTATAATGAATATGAGTTATCTTCAACAAAAGAATTTAAAATGATTGGTTGAAGTAGACCTGGAAAAATATAATTATTAGAATTAAGATTGGAATAAGTTAAAAGAAAGTTAATTCGATAACTGAAATTATTCTGACCAATTTGCTCGTCATTATAAGTAGAACTGAAATTGGTTTGGGTTAAAATATTTTGTCCTAATGATGTTTTTTGAAATAAAATAAATGACAAAAAAACTGTTATTGTGTATTTAAACAAGTTGGCTTTCATAGAAAATTAAAGTACATATATACAACTAATTCTTTTGTAGATAATAAATTTTTTTTAATGTCTTTTTTTAAAAGCCTATATTTTTAGTGAAATTTTCAATTTAGAAACTTATATTTATTTTTAATGAGGTAGGTTTCGGAATAACCTGTTTTATTCGATATTTCTGATATTGATTTATTATCTAAAAGCATTTTCTTTGTTAAATCAATTCTTTGTTTTTTTATGTATTTAGCGGGTTTGAAATTTTTATCTAAACTATTTATCTCATTATAATCTAAGCTAAATTCTATTTCTAACATTTTCAAAGTTACAAGGCTTAAATTTTTAGTAATGAAATGCTTGATTTTTTTAACTAATTGATCATCACTAATGTTTTTATTCCTAAAGAGCCAAATGGTTAATATAGAAATGATAATCAATATAATTGCCCCGACATATAGATGCGATTTTTGATTATTAATTTTGTAGTCATTAAATTTTAGATTTCTTTGAAAATCTTTCACATTATTAATTGTGTAAATACCATGGATACTACCAAAACTTATAAAGTTATTTGTCTTATAAACTGAATTACTGTTAAATTCATCAACAATATAATTATAGATTATCTTTTTTTTTACTTTATCAAAAATACTCAGTCCATTATTCCCAGATAAAAAAATTAAATCCCCATAATCTGTAATTGTATGGGCAGTTTTTTTAAGTGCAGTTTCATCGATTAATTTTAGCCCGTTTACTGTTCTTTTTAGCTTTAATAATGCTTTATTTTTCGAAATAGCATAAAAATAATTCCCATTAATTTCACTTTCTAAAACATCACTAATTTTGTAATTAAGTTCGTTATCAATAATTTCAACTACAAAATTATTTGTATTTATTGAAATGTATCTATCATTATCAATAAAGTGAAATTCACTTCTGTCCTTTATGCGATTATCTATCTTGTTTTTGATAGGTATAATTTTGTTTTGACATTCATAAATTAAATTAAAAGTATTTGAATCATTATCGTAGTTGAATATCCCTTTATTTGAAATAAGTAAATAATTCGAATTACGTATCAAAATAATATCAGATATATTTCCATATTCTCCTTTGGTTCTTATAGAATTATCGTTGTCATATATAATAGTTTCTCTATTATTTTCATAAGCTAATAGACCATTATAACATACAAAAATCGTGCTATCAAATTCTCTTATTTGACCATCTGTGTACGTTATTTTATTTAACTTATTTCCGTTAATAAAGACACCATTATAAGAACCAACAGCATTTTTATAAATTGCTCTTACGCTTCCATAAGGTGAAAATGTATAGTTAAGATTGTCATAAACTAACATTTTTCCTCTTGAGATAACAAAGAGCATATTATCTAGATATGCAAAATCAGTTACTGATTTTGAGTAAAAGTCTGGATATATTTTTGGAGGTGTTATGAATTTTATTTTAAAATCTTCATTTTTAGAAAAATCAGATTTTATAGCTCCAGTAATAGATTTATTAAAGTGAATTAAATTATTTTCTTGAGAAGAATTCACTTTATATATTCCGTTATTGGATCCTACATATAATTCATTTTCATAGGTAATGAAATTATAAAATATTTGTTTATCATGAATTTCACGAATTGTAAATACATTATTAAATAATAAAATAAAATTTAATATATGTAAACTATTTATCATTTTTTTTGAATTTTGACAATTCAATTAT
>JAQXDK010000029.1 GCA_029251405.1 Flavobacteriales bacterium | reverse complement strand
TTTCTATTGCTACTGCAACAGATTTTGCTGGAATTTCTTCTTTTATCCTTGCAAAACCTTTATGATTTTTAATTTTTGTACTAATTGTGACCAAATATCCATTGTTCATTTTTTCAATGGTTCTTGTTGCATTTACAGATGCAGATTTATTTACAGCAATATTATTTTCTTCTTTCAATTCTTTATTTATATTAAAAATAAGTTCATTTATTTCAAGTTGTTTTCTTTCATTGTCATTAATAAATGAAAAATCCCCAGTGATTTTTTTCATTCCCTGTGCTTTTTCATCTGCAGTAATTGTATAGGTAATCTCGATATCTTTTTCATTAGGTAAGTCGTACCATATAAATAATGCTTCATTATTTTTGAATGTAAATGATGATCCATCGTTTACTTTTTCCTTAACACTAATATTTGTTGCATTTGAGAAATCTAATCGAAGTCTACCAGGACCTGAAAATTCATTTTTCCCGATAACAATTTTAACCTCAGTTTCTATGTTCTTACCTATTTCAGCTTTGGATGCTACAGCCTCACCTTTTTGTATGATTTTATGAGAGTTTTCGATATCACCAACATTAAGTATAGTGAAAATTAGGAAACCAATGATATTGATAAAAATTAGTATTGACTTAAACATGAAGCTAGCTTTTAAACAAAACTAAACTTGATACAGCGCTGATTTAAGTCACTTTATTACTTTTTTCAATATGAAATTGTTGAAAAGGATGTTCTTCAAAAACCAATTCCCCTCCAGCAATAAAAATTAAAAGTTAGGTTTTAGATGATATTTATTATAAAAATCATTTATATGCTTTACTGCTTCGTCTGTTGTGTCAACTACTTTAATAAGTCTCATATCTTCTTCACTTATATTCTTTTCTTCTGTTAATAAAACATCTTTGATCCAAGTAATTAGACCTGACCAGAATTTTTTACCAATTAAAATGACAGGGAATTTTCCAGATTTATGTGTTTGGATTAATGTTAATGCTTCAAACATTTCGTCTAATGTTCCAAAACCTCCAGGTAAAACTATAAATCCTTGTGCGTATTTCATAAACATTACTTTTCTAACAAAAAAATAATCAAAATTTATGCTTTTGTCATTATCTATATACTCATTTGGCTGCTGTTCAAACGGAAGTAAAATATTTAGCCCAACAGATTTACCACCACCTCTTTTGGCACCTTTATTACCTGCCTCCATAATACCAGGTCCTCCTCCAGTGATAACTCCAAATTTGTTTTGTGTGAGTTGGTAAGCCAGTTCTTCAGCTATTTTGTAATAGTTGTTGTCTGGATGTGTTCTTGCGGATCCAAAAATTGATACACAAGGACCGATTTTAGAAAGTCTTTCAAAACCTTCCACAAACTCTCCCATTACTTTAAATATTTCCCAACTATCGTGAGATTTAATATCATTCCAGTCTTTCATTATAAATATTTTTTTTCTTAATTTAAGAATTATACTCCAGTGCTATGAATTTCCCGGTATGACTTTTAGGGTTGTTTATTAATTTTTCTACAGTTCCTTCATAGACTATTTCTCCACCATTACTTCCTCCCTCAGGACCCAAATCAATAATATAATCAGACTCTAAAATAACATCTATGTTGTGCTCAATAATAAGAACACTATTTCCTTCATTTATCAGCCTTCTTAAAACATTCATCAATAAATTAATATCTTCATGATGAAGTCCTGTAGTGGGTTCGTCTAGGATATAGAATGTATTCCCTGTTTGTTTTTTACCTAATTCAGCTGCTAATTTAATTCTTTGTGCTTCTCCACCTGATAAAGTTGTGGAAGATTGCCCTATTTGAACATAACCCAGCCCGACATCTTCAAGCACTTTTATCCTGCTGTGAATATAATTAATGTCTTTAAAAAAAACTGCTGCTTCACTAATAGTCATATTCAAAACATCGTTAATTGATTTGCCTTTAAATTTTACTTCTAGCGTTTCTCTGTTGTATCTTTTACCATAACATTTATCACATTTTATATAAACGTCTGGTAAAAAATTCATTTCGATTAATTTAAGTCCTGCGCCAACACATGTTTCGCATCTTCCTCCTTTTACATTAAATGAAAACCTTCCTGCTTTATATCCTCTAATTTTAGCTTCAGGTAATTGGGTAAATAAATCTCTAATTAAATTGAATATTCCTGTATATGTAGCTGGATTAGATCTGGGAGTTCTACCTATGGGAGACTGGTTAATTCCAATTACTTTATCTACATTATCAATTCCTGAAACTTTCTGGTAGGGTAGTGGAGTTTTTACAGCTTTGTAAAAGTGCTGATTAAGTATTGGAAAAAGAGTTTCATTAATTAAAGTTGATTTTCCACTACCAGATACTCCAGTAACACAAATCAAACAGTTTAGTGGAAACGATGTAGAAACATTTTTCAGATTATTACCGTTTGCATTTTTTATTTTTATAGAATTTTTTAGAGATATTTTTTTACTTTTTATCTTTTTTGGTAGAAGGTCTAAGTATTTACCCGTAATGGAATTATTTGAGTTTAAATTATTTGGGTGATCTATTGCTACCACTTTTCCACCGAGTTTACCTGCACCAGGACCTATATCTATTATTAAATCTGCTTCTTTCATGATATCTTTATCATGCTCCACAACCAATATAGAATTGCCTTTATCTCTTAATTTTTTAAGAGAATCAATCAATTTGTGGTTATCTCTTTGGTGTAGTCCAATGGAAGGTTCATCAAGTATGTATAAAACTCCAGTTAATTCTGAACCAATTTGAGATGCCAATCGAATTCTTTGTCCCTCACCACCAGATAAAGTAGCGGCAGGTAAATTAAGGTTTAAATATTCTAGCCCAACATTAATTAAAAAACCAATTCTATTACTAAGTTCTTTTATAATATCCTTCGCTATAAGTTGATGAGTCTCATTTAATATCACTTCTAGATTATCCACCCAAGTCTTTAATTCTTTAACATCAGTTTTTACAATTTCGCCAATATTCTTTTTATCTATTTGGTAATACTGATAATGGTTTTTTAATCTAGAACCTTCACAGGAACTACAAATCTTTTTATTCATAAAACTCGAGGCCCATCTTTTAATTTTATTACCACCATCTTTATGTTGTCTTTGAATGAAATTTCCAATTCCTTCATAACCGTTTAAAACTTGATGTACACCATTTTCACCAAGAATTTTCATGAATTGGTTGGTTCCATGCAAGATAAGATTCATACAAACTTCATCAATTTTCTCGATGGAAGTATCTAAATCATAACCATGATATTTCAATAGTAAATTAATTTGTTTGAAAGTCCAATTATTCTCAAAAGAACCAAGCGGTTCTATACCACCTTTTTTAATTGTCGACTTTTTATTTGGAATAATTTTATCTAGTTGAATTTCATGTATGAAGCCCAAACCATTACATTTTTCACAAGCTCCTTTCGGGGAATTAAAAGAGAAAATATTAGGTTCTGGCGATGGAAGAGAAATACCACTTTTTGAACACATTAATTGTTTGCTAAAGTTAGTTGCATTTCCGTTTTCTATTATTTGAATTTCTTCTTTTCCTTTATTAAAAGCAAGAGAAACACTTTGTTGAATTCTAGTCTTACTCTTTTCATTAACTATTGCTCTGTCAATAATTAAAGAAATGTCATGTGTCTTATAGCGATCTAATCGGAATCCTAATGAAAGTTCTTGGATTTCACCATCAATGTAAGCCTTGGTAAACCCCTGTTTGATTAACTGTTCAAATAGCTCTCGATAATGTCCTTTTCTTGATTTTACCAGTGGAGCTGCAATTAAAATTTTTTTGTCAGGATATTTTTTTAATACGATATCTACAATCTGTTTTTCAGTGTAACTAATTAGGGGTAAATTGGTTATGGGTGAAATAGGAACAGAAACTCTGGCGAATAAAAGCCTTAAAAAATCATAGATTTCAGTGATTGTTCCAACTGTAGATCTTGGATTTTTTGAAACAGTTTTTTGTTCTATAGCTATAACAGGATTTAATCCAGAAATGTGGTCAACGTCCGGCTTAGTGAGTTGTCCAACAAATTGCCTTGCATAGGCGTTATAGGTTTCTAGGTACCTTCTTTGTCCTTCTGCAAAAATAGTATCAAATGCCAACGAAGACTTACCACTTCCACTTAAACCTGTAATAACTACTAATTTTTTGTGCGGTATTTGAAGGGAAATGTTTTTGAGATTATGAGTTCTTGCACCCTCTATGGAAATTACATCTTTTAACATCGTAAGTATTCCATAAAA
Organism: Flavobacteriales bacterium; assembly: GCA_029251405.1. Lineage (GTDB taxonomy): Bacteria > Bacteroidota > Bacteroidia > Flavobacteriales_D > Parvicellaceae > MED-G20. The sequence goes on along the minus strand of JAQXDK010000029.1, from coordinate 50,007 downwards.
GTATAACCTATTTTCTTAATTCTTTATGTTGTTGAGTAGTAATATACAACGAGAAAAAAATGGTAAGAATATATATTATGTAAAACAAAAAATAGGTAATTGACCAAGTCGATCCAAACCGGTATAATGCTATGGCAATTAAAGAAGATAAAAATGCAATACCTGAATAAATAAATATAATTTGGGTATTGTTAAATCCATAAAAAGATAAGTGATGAGTGGTATGGTCTTTACCTCCAACAAAGGGAGATTGTTTTCTTGCAATTCTATTTATAAATACGGATGTAGTATCAGAAATGGGCAGAATGAAAATAAGTAATACAATAATTATTTGCCTACTGGGTATTACCTCCTGTGTTTCGAAAATATGAGAGTTCCAAAAATATTTTATTCCAATAACAGCTAATAATAAACCTAAAAATTGGCTTCCTGAGTCACCCATATAAATTTTGGCAGGTGTCCAGTTGTAGAATAGAAAACTAATTAATCCACCCATAAGACCAAGTAGAATCATAAAATCGTAGTGTTCAAATCCATTTCCAAAAGCCAAAAAGAATAATGCAGATAAGATAATGAATATGGATGTGACGGTGGTTATACCGTCCATATTATCAAGCATGTTTATAGAATTCATTATACCAACTACCCAAACTACGGTGATGAAGTAGTTGAAATAATCATTTTCAAAAATAGAAATTATATGATATTGATTACCAGATTTGAGAGATCCAAAAATTAAAATTAACGCACACGTAATTTGGATGAAAAATTTTAACCAAGGTTTCGTGTCGTAAGCATCATCAGCTAAGCCCATTATAAATGCTAGACAGAGCGCGCCGATAAGACTAATAATTTCACCATTTTTAAACAATTCGTTATGATCAAATAAGATCCCAAAGCACGCAGTACTTACTAGAAAACTCATGAAAAAAGTGATCCCTCCAAGTGCTGGCTTAGAAACTGAACTCCATCTTATCATCGTATTTTCTTTTTCTCTTATTCCTAAAGTTTTAGAAAACTTGAGTAGAATGGTATTGATTACTAACCCAAATAGGGTAATACAAACAAAAAATTCTGCGTAGACTAAAAAAGTATATTCGTAATTATTCATCTTTAAAAAAAAGGAGATACAAAAGAACTAAATTTTTTTGCATTTTCATCCTTTTCTGACAAAATAGGGTTAGAGATTGGCCATTTAATATTTAAATCAGGATCATTCCATTTTATGGCTCCCTCAGATTCTTTGTTGTAAAAGTCAGAACATTTATAAGAAAAAATAGTGTGGTCTTCTAATGATAAAAATCCATGAGCCATTCCAATCGGGATGAAAAGTTGATGGTGATTTTCTTCATTTAATTCTACAATAATATATTTTCCGTAAGTTTTTGAATTTACTCGTATATCAACTACTACATCTAAAACACTACCTTTGATAACGGTAACCAATTTGTCTTGTGCAAACGGTGGTTTTTGAAAGTGAAGACCTCTTATGATGTTTTTAGAAGAAAGTGATTGATTATCTTGAACAAAACTGACATTTGTTTTTTTACTTATTTCCTTTTGATTAAACGATTCAAAAAAATAACCTCTTTCATCTTTGAAAATTTTGGGTTTAATTAGATAAACACCCTCAATTTTTTTTTTTTTTTTATTCACCTTTTAAATTTAGATTTTAACTTTTTAAAAATATTGTCTTTCTCGTCTGATTCCTCTTCAGTATAGTATGAATTATTAGATTTACCATAGCCATAGCCATAGCCATAGCCGTAGCCATAGCCATAGCCATAGCCGTAGCCATAGCCGTAGCCATAGCCATATTTGTTAGCATATTCATTTCTTTTTGCGTCTACACCATTAAGGACAACAGCAAGTTTTTTTATTTCATTTTCTTTTATAAGTTTTTGCACATTTTGGACAAATTTCTTTCTTGAATAATTAGCTTTAAAAACATAAATTGGATAATCTGCTTTTTGTAATATGGGTATACCGTCAGTAACTAATCCTACAGGAGGGTTGTCAATGACAACATAATCGTATATTTCTTTTAATTCTGTTATAATTTCATCAAATTTATCGCTAATTATTAGTTCTGAAGGATTTGGAGGTAAAGTTCCTGCAGTTATGAAGTCTAAAGAATTTAGACTGCTTTTATTAATTCCGTCCTTGATTATACTTTTTCCAGAAAGTAAATCACTCATACCAATTTTATTTTTTACTCCAAAACCTAAGTGGAGTTTAGGTTTTCTCATGTCTAAATCAATTACGACTACTTTTTTTCCAGTAAATGCTATTATTCCTGCTAAATTGATGGCTAAGAAAGTTTTTCCTTCTCCTGATATAGTACTGCTGATTGCAATTAATTTAGATTTCTTGTTGTTGTCAATAAACTGTAAGTTGGTTCTTATAGCTCTGAAAGATTCTGTAAGCATGGACTTGGGGCTTTTATCGACAATAAGTTGAGATACTTTCATATCTCTTTTTACAAAGGGGATCATACCTAAAGTAGATATTTCTGTTTGAGCATATTTATTTATTTCGTGAAGAGCAGTAATTTTGTCATGTGTAAGATAATTTAATAAAATTATAATTATTGATATAAAAAATCCAACTCCTAAAAATATACTATATACTAAATATTTATTTGGCGATACGGGGTTTTCGTTAAGCGGAGCATTTTGTAAAACTTCATTATAAGTAGTTATTCCAGCTTTTGATAATTCGTATTCTATCTCTCTATTTAAAAGTTCCATATAATATTTGTTATTGATTTCTTTTACTTGTTGAAGCCTTAAAAGTTCAAGTTCTTTTTCTGGAATTATTGAAAATTCAGAATCAACGAAGGAGATTTTTCGTTCTAATTTTTTTGCTTTTTCACTGTAGCTTTTTTTAAGTAATTTAACAGCCTTTTTAATGTACAATATACTTTCTTCTATCTCTCCATTCAAAATAACAATACTTTTATTATTGGGGGTTATATCTTTTAACAATTGATCTCTTCTTAGTACATCTTTTTGCAATTGTTCAATCATTTTGGATGTAAGAGACTCATTATAAAAAATAGTAGTCAATAGAGAAATATTCTTTACGGAGCTACTATTAAGATCAGTTGACAAATTATTTTCAAACATGCTGCTGAACTGGTCCATAAGTTCAATATCTAATTGTAATTTTACAATTTCGCTTTCTACTTCTTCAGCTTTTTCTTTAAAACCAGTAATATTGATTAAGTTATTTTTAAAATCATTATTTTTTTTAAAAAGTCTCAAGTCTTTTTCACTTTTGATTAATCTATTTCTAACACTATCTTTTTGTGTATTGATAAATTTTACAATTTTGTCAGTACTTTTTTGCTTCTTAGTTATTTCATAACTCATGTATATTTTAACAATTGAATTGCATATGTCTTTTGAAAAATATGGATTCGTATGATTATGAATTATTCTAATGGTGTGGGCAGAAGGATCTTCAATATTTATATTAAGGTTATTGATAATAGCTTGTTTTATTTCATTTTGAGTTGGAATTTTGAAAAATAATTTCTCATTAGTTTCAATAGACTCCATTGTTTTTTTCCAATCTGAAAAGTTTAATTTACCTGACAAATACTTAGAAGAAAAAAATTTATTTGGTAATATATAATTACCATAAGTTATAGTTTCCTCTTTATTTGTTAAATAAAAGAAAGTTCCATCAAAATTTAGGTAAATATTTTTTGAAATAAGTGATTTATCTTTTAAAGAAAAATTATCAAGAAAAAAAGGACTCTGATTATATAAGAACCGAGTTAAAATTTTTCCTTCGAAATAATAAAATACTTTTAATTTTAAGTCTTCTATTACTCTTTTAATTGCTTTTTGTGAATTCATTAACGCAATTTCAGAGTTGAGGTTGGTATTAATATTATATGAATATAAATCACCAAACCCATTTGGTTGTTCTTTAACAGCTACTTGAATTAGGGCACTTGTTTCATAATTTTTTTGAGAATATCTTAAAAAGATCACTGCAGAAAAAAAACTTATCAGAAATATTAAAATCGCGTACCATTTTATTTTATTAAGGAGATATAAAAATAATCCTAGTTCAAATTCTTGTGTTAAACTATTAACATTTTCCTTATAACGCTGAAGATTATCCTCTATATTTTTAAATTCTTCTGATCTCATTATTGATTTATTTGAGTTAGTGTTAACCAAACTATGGATATTGTAGATATAAAGGAAAAAACAGAATTTATATCCTGTGCAATTTCTGATCCCAAATTAAAGTTGGGAGTTATATAAATAATATCATGAGATTGCATAATCATATTTCCTTCATTTATACCGTTTATCGTTGATAAATCAGCGTTAAATATTTTGATTCCTTCTTTTGTTCTTCTTATAATTTTAATTTTTTTGGAGCTGTTACTAGAACTTATTCCTCCAGCAGAAGCTAAAACTTCGAAAAGTGTCATATTATTAAAACCTAAATTCACCACAGATGCTTCTCCTCCAGAACTCCCGCTAAACAAAAAAACTCTTCTGGTAATTACTCCTAAAACTATAAATGGGTCTACATAGAACTCTGCGAAAATATTTTCTAAATAAATTTCTGCTTCCTTTATTGTTTTTCCAACTAAGTTAATGTCTCCAATTATTGGGAATTCAATTAAACTATCTATTCGAACTAAATAAAGACCGCCTCCTGAACCTAAACCTGCACCTGCAACTCCACTTTGCATCATCCTTTGAGTCTGAATTCCACCGTTAGCAGTGGCACTGAACATATCAATTAATTGAAAACCATTGTTGGTATATAATTGAAAAGTTAATTGGTCGTTGACATCAATTTGGTATTCTAGTTCACTTAATTCATTGTCGATTTTATCATACTCATAATTTTTCGGAGTTCTGAGCATTCGGTTTGAATTGATTGTACAAGAGCTTACAATAATTAATAATGTAGCTATTAAAATCAAGTTTGTTTTAGAAATCATTCTGCAAATTTAGTTATTTTATTGAAAATCAAAGAACTTTGCATTTCAAAGTGTATTTTTATATAATATTTTTATATTTTTCACTAAAATAGAGTAATCAAAATCTTTTGACTTTTTTATTGCTAACTCAGAAAATAAAGTTCTTTTATCTTTTTCTTTTATTAAGGACATTAAATTTTCAGTAAATTTATTTAAATCATTATTATCTGAAATCAATGCTGTTTTATTTTCCACAACAATATTTTCTATTCCTCCAGTTCTTGTCGTTACAATTGGTTTTCCACTAGCTTGAGCTTCAATCAAACTAACAGGAGTTCCTTCGTTCAAAGAACACAAACAAATTATATCCATACCTGCGTTGACTTCATCAATTTCCTTAATCCAAGAAGTAAATTGAATAGTAGCTATTTTATCATCGGTACTGTAGTCTAAATTATATGCAGATACTTTTCTAATAATATTCTCTTTTTCTTCACCATCTCCTACTATAAATATTCTTAAAGAAGTATTGGACTTACGAATTACTTTTTCAATAACATCTATAAAAAAAACATGATTTTTTATAGGTACTAATCTTCCGATTATACCAATAGCAATTTCATCATCCTTTATTTTCCATTTTTTTCTAAAATATTTTCTTTTTTCGGTTTGATTTTCATAAAATTTTTTTAGATCGAATCCTAAAGGAATAACTTCAATTTTTTCTTTAGAACATATTTTATGAACTTCGCTTAGTTCTTGTTTTTGAATTTCGCTTATTGCGATAATTTTAGTACTTTTTTTAGCTAAATCCCTTTCTATTTTTTTATAAATATTTGTTTTTATTTTTCCAAAATAAGAATGAAAAACATGTCCGTGAAATGTGTGGTATATTTGTTTTACACCCAAGTCATAAGCTGCTTTTCTTCCCAAGGCTCCTGCTTTTGCAGCATGTGTGTGTACAATATCAGGTTTGAATTCGATAATGATATCCTTTATTTTTTTTAATGCAATTCTGTCCAAAATTGGATGAATGGATCTTTGCATTTCTTCAATTATAATAGGTTTAAGTCCTAAATTATCTAAAATATGCATTGAACTTTTCTCGCTCTTTTCATGTTTACCTCCAATTAGTAAGGTCTCATAATCATCCTCTAAATATTTTGTTAGATATGCAGCATTGTAAGTAGGCCCTCCTAAATTAAATCTGTTAATAATTCGAAGGATTTTTTTCATTAAAGTGTATTGTATTTATTAAAATAATAATTTAAGAATATAATATTTGGCTAATTTAACTATTGGAGTTATTATTGGTTAATCTATGACCAAGTAGTTATGAAAAAAGTATTATTAATATTTATATTTCAACTTATATTTATTTATTTTTTTAGGGCTCAAAATCCATTTGATAATGCAGTTAAAAGTTTTTTGTCAAATAAAGAAATTTCTACTGCTACTGTCGGCATTCAACTCCAGAATCAAAATGGTAAAGAATTATTCAGCTACAATAGTAATAAATTACTGGTTCCAGCTTCAACACAGAAACTTTTTACTGCTGCTTTTACCTTAAATACACTACCTATTAATTTCACTTTTAAGACTGTTGTTGCAACTAAAGAAATAGATAGTACATCAAATTCTATTAATGGTGATTTAATAATATCTACTGATGGTGATCCGAGTTTAGAAAGTCGATTTTTTAAATCCAATAGTTTTTTGAGAAATTTGAAATCAACTTTAACAAAACAAAATATTAAATCAATAAAAGGAAATATATTAATATATCCCAGAATCAACGATTATCAACACAACAAGCAATGGTTATGGAGCGATATTGGCAATTATTATGGTGCAGGTTTTTCAACCCACACATTTATGGATAATTATGTAGAGGTTTCTTTTAATTCCAGCTTAAACATCGGAGATACTACTTCAATTTTAAAAATTAGTCCATCTGAAAAGTCTTTTTCTATTAAGAACAATGTTTTAGTAGGAATCTCCAAAAAGGATTTATCCTTTGCATTTGGAGCACCTTATCAAGATCAAAGAATTATGACGGGGACTATACCTGCAAATAAAAATAATTATGCAGTTAAAGTATCCATGCACAATCCCAAAGCCTTCCTTTTTTCAGCGATAGAAAATACATGTCTTGATTTAAATATTAAAATTTTAAATAATAAAGATAACCTTGAAAAATTAGATACTCTTTTAATTCATCATTCTCCATCTTTGACTGATTTAGTCAAATGTGTAAATTTTCAAAGTAATAATAATTTTGCTGAGCATCTCTTAATGAAATCAGCATCTTACAAGAATCAGAAAAATATTTCATTTGAAGATGCTCCTGAAATTTTAGAAAATTACTGGAAAGAGCAGCTGCCTTCAAATGATTTTGTGTTCATGGATGGCTGTGGCCTGTCCCGACTAAATTTAGCTTCACCGGCTTCATTCAATCAACTTTTAACCTATCAATTACAATCTGACAACTTAAAAGTTTTTTTAGAAACTTTACCAGTTTTTGGGACATCTGGCACTTTAAAATACATGGGAGATGGAACTATTATTGAAGGTAATTTTATTGGTAAAAGTGGTTCCATGACTGGAGTGAGATGTTATTCAGGATATTTCAAAAAAAATAATGAATATTATCCATTTACAATAATGATAAATAATTTCGTTTCTAGTGATTACTTAATCAGAAAACATATAGAAAGCCTAATGGTAGCTATTTACAAAAACCTTTAAGGAAATTTAGGGTATTTTTTAAAATCAGGATTTCGTTTTTCTAAGAAAGCATCTCTTCCTTCCTCTGCTTCATCTGTTGCATAAGCCAATCTTGTTGCTTCACCAGCGTAGACTTGCTGACCAACAAGACCATCATCAATTAAATTAAATCCAAATTTGAGCATTTTGATTGCAGTTGGACTTTTTTTCATTATTTCTTGACCCCAATTAAATGCAGTTTCTTCAAGTTTTTCGTGGGGAACAACTTTATTGATCATACCCATATCGAAAGCTTCCTGTGCAGAATAATTTAGTCCCAAAAAGAAAATTTCACGTGCTCTTTTCTGTCCCACCTGTCTTGCTAGATATGCAGAGCCAAAACCACCATCAAAACTAGCAACATCTGCGTCAGTTTGTTTAAATACAGCATGTTCCTTACTAGCTAAAGTTAAATCACAAACCACGTGCAAGCTGTGGCCTCCGCCAACAGCCCAACCAGGGACAACTGCTATAACTACTTTATTCATAAATCTTATTTGGCGCTGAACATCCAAAATATTGAATTTGCTCACTCCATCTATTCCTTTATATCCTCTTTTAGCTCTGACATTTTGGTCTCCGCCAGAACAGAATGCCCAACCTCCGTCTTTTTTAGATGGACCTTCTCCAGTTAATAATACGACTCCAATTTCCTGGCTTTCGTGACAGATAATCAGAGCATCTAGCAGTTCGTCAACTGTTTTTGGCCTAAAGGCATTTCTAAGTTCAGGTCTATTAAAAGCAATTCTAGCTACCCCATCTGAAATTTTGAAGGTAATATCCTCGTATTCTTTAGCAGTTTTCCAATTCATTTTTTAGTTAGTTATTTCTTATTACACTAAAGTAAGCATTCAAAACATCTTCATTTTTAGAATTTCCAGTAAAAAATTCTACAATTTCTATTTGATCACTATTGTGAATATCCTTTAAAATTGTAGTTGCTTCTAATTCAGTGTCTACTTTTTTGTAATTAATTTTAAAAGTTGCAGCGATTTGTTTTAAACTTAAATTATGTGAAGTTTCAAAATGTATTTTTGCATGTGGAGTACTTTTTGGACCAGGAATAATATTGAAAATTCCACCACCTTGATTGTTGATTACAAATATTTTTAAATTCTTTGGAAGGTCATTATTCCACATGGCATTTTGGTCATATATAAAACTTAAATCACCAGTAATTAAAATAGTTTCTTTACTGTTTGCGGTAGCAGCTCCAATAGCAGTTGACGAGGATCCATCGATTCCACTTACTCCTCTATTTGAATAATAGTTAATGTTTTTTAAATGTGGAAATAATTGAACGTATCGGACACTTGTACTATTTCCCATTTGAACATTAATGTCTTTAATTTTTAAAAAGCTGTAAATTAGTTGGTGTGCCTTAAGATCCGACCAATTGCAATTAGTTAAAAATTTTTGATGATTTTCTTCACTAATTATAAATTCTTTAAGCCATATTTTTTTAAAATTAGAATTTAAGTTAGGTGGGCAGTTTTTAATGAAGTCTGCAAAAAAATCTAAAGGTTCTAAAGGAATGAAATTGGTTAAAGAAGAAAAAACATCTTGCGCTCTGTTGGTTGCTTCAATATGCCAATGTTCCGACGGGTTATTTTTTCTTAAAATTTTCTTTATTTTTTTCGAAATAATTGAATTACCAATTGTAATAACCAATTCAGGATAAAAGCTTTTATTATTTATTCTTTCTAATGTTCTGTCTATACAGCTTATAAATTCTTCATCGTAAAGATTAGATGTAGTTTCGGTTAATACGACTACAGATGGATCTTTTTTAAAGAGTTTTAATTGTTTATTTAAACTTTTATTAGGTTTCAATGACCCACAAATAATCATTTTTTTTGGAGACTTACTAAACCGCTTTTGAAGAACTATTAGATCATCTTTATTTATAGACTTCGTTAGTTGATGATGAATTATTTTCTTTTGAGTCTTGGTTGCTTTTTCAACAGTTTTATACAGCGGTTCTCTGAATGGAAAATTAATGTGAACAGGTTTTGAGTTGTTATTAGCAATGTGAACCGTTTCATTAATCATGACTCCTGTTTGCCAAAGTGCATCAGGATGGTCAAGCATTGGTAAATTATAACTTTTTGCAATGTAATTTTCATAAACCTTGTACTGTCTCATGGATTGACCTTCGCCGTGGTCTACCCATTCAGGCGGACGGTCAGCTGTAATAATTATTAAAGGTATTTTTTGATAATATGCTTCTACAATTGCTGGTGCATAGTTTAATACTGCACTACCAGAAGTGGAACAAATAACCACAGGCTTATTGGTTTGTTGAGCTATTCCAAGTGCGTAAAAGGCAGCAGCTCTTTCATCAACAATAACTTTTATATCGAAGTAATCGTCACTATTAAATCCAATTACCAGTGGAGCATTTCTAGATCCTGGAGAAAAAACAATATTTTTTATCTCATGTTTTTTAAGAAGATCTACTACCACTTGAACTCTGAAAGATGATGAAGTCATAAGCGAATTTCTATCTTTTTTTAATTGCAGTTAAAATCGTTTGAGATTTTATTTGTGTTTCATTGTACTCATCAATAGGTTGACTTTGTTTTGTTATACCTCCACCAACAAATGCTTGAAATTCTTTACTTGAAATTCTTGCACATCTTAAATTAACATACAGTTCGCAACTTTTTGAATCAACCAATCCAAGGTACCCACTGTAAAAACTTCTTTCATGAGGTTCGATATCGCTTATGAATTTTATAGATTTATCTAATGGGATTCCGGCAATTGCAGGCGTTGGATGCAAAGAATCAATAAATGAAAAATAATTAGTTTTTAAAGAAAATTTAAAATCTTTATTTAAATGCACTACTTCCCCAGCCAATTTATCATAAGTAGCAGATTCATGATTTAGTATTCCATTTTCTTTAATCTTATCTTTTATAAATTCTACGACAAATTGATGTTCTTGAATTTCTTTATCTGTCCAATTCAATGATTGTTTATTTAATTTACTACCTGCTAGCGCTTGTGTATAGAAATCTTTCTCCATACTACCATGTAATAAAGTTTCTGGTGATATACCCATCCACATTCCTAATGTAGGATGATTTAGAAGATACTTAAATCCTTCTTTATTAGAATTACATAGATTTTGAAAAACATGATAATAGTTATGACTTTCGAAGGGTGTTTTTACTATTCTACTAATTATGCATTTTTCAAGAACATTAGTTTTACAAAATTCAATAGTTTGATTAATAGAACTTAAATAATCTTCTTTTTTGGTTGCTACATCGTCTATGAAAATAGGATTTTGAATCGTTATTTCATCATTTATATTTTTTGGTCCACCAGAAATAACATAAGATTCTTTATTGAAAACGTTACAAATAAAAGAAGATTCCTCAATGGAACTAAGAGATTTTAATAAAGACCATTTACCTAAAAACAATTTATTTTTTCTAGAATTATTATCGTGGTAAATCACAAAACTATCCTTTCCAGTAAGGTGGATCATTACTTGTTTTTATTTATAATCATTACGGTTAATCTAGAAACAGAAATTAATTTATTTAGATCATCTTTAATTTCAATACTCCATACATGCGTAGATTTACCTTTATGAACTATTGTTCCTTTACCATAAACAGTTCCATTTCTCGCACTTCCAACATGATTGGCATTTATTGAAAGCCCGACAGCGTATTCTTTTTCCTGATCTATCAGAATATTAGACCCTACACTTCCAATACTCTCTGCTAATGCAACGCTTGCTCCTCCATGTAAAATACCCATTGGTTGGGAGTTGTTTTTATTAACCGGCATTTCAGCTGTAATATAATGGTCTCCAATTTCTGTAAATTCTATTTGAAGATGAGCTAATAGCGTATCTTTTGAGAAAGAATTAATGTTTTTAAGAGAAATATTTTTATGAAACATTAATTTTTAGAAATAATAATTTTGTGAGAAAAATTTGGGTAATTGTCTAACCTTATAAAGTACAATCCAGCTTTCATTTCTGTAAAGTTAAACTCAAAGGTATTATTTCTCAAGTCTGAGCTTTTAAATGTTTCAACTTTATGTCCTAAATGATTATAAATTCCTCCACTTAAGGATTTAATACTTGGTATTTTCACAGAAAAACATCCATTATTTGGGTTGGGAAATATTTTTATTTCTTCATAATCAATAGTTGAAATACCAGTGTTATTTAGAGATAACACAGTAATTATAGTGTCTACTACACAGTTACTTTGTCCACTTGAAACTGTTAGCCTCACATCGTAAATACCGGAATTTGAATAGAGTACATTCGAAGGGTTTTGAACATTGGATGTTGAAGGGGTTACACCACCAAGTCCATTAACATCTAAATTCCAACTCCAACTACTTGAATTAGAGTTGGTAGCACCGAAAAAATCGATCAATTCACCTTCATTTATACTATCAGTATACAGTCCGATTATACAATTTAGGCTGCTTCCTCCACAAGGAAAGTAAGTCCCATCCAAATTATTTACATTTATTCCAGCCGGATCCAACCAAGGTTCTAATTGAGACTGAGGTGAGGAACCATTACTGGTCCAATTGGAAGAAAATTTCCCATATAAATCTTGAGAATTTGGAGAAGAACAAAATGTGGTGCCCCCAGATAATTGACCAACTATTCTTTTATTTTGATTAAAGATTGGAGAACCAGACGAACCTCCTTCAGTGATACCATGGCCGTTTGTAGTGGCATCCCAATAAACATTCCAATGAGCATTTAAGGCCCCATTATTATAACTTGTAGTAGTTAAATTTCCATTAAATGTAGATATTTTTTTTGCACTACCATCCGGATGATGAATTCCAACACCACTTGTGATAAGGTTGTTACGATCCCATCCCGCATAATAAGCATTGTAGGAACTGGGGATGGAAGAATTAAGTTCAATTAATGTGAAATCTGAACCAGCAACTTGACTTGAAGTTGGGGGGTTATTCAAAGTTCCACTTCCAGATGTTGCTTTAACCATTCCATTTATCATAGTCTGATTGCCTTTTGAAGGGTTGGAAGAATTTGAATTGGGCTGACAACTGGTTTTTTGATAATTCCAATACCATGTATAACCACTTAAATTTAAATTTGCTGTTGGCTCTCCGCAGTGCCAAGCAGTAAGGATGTAAGGAGTACAATCTTGATTGGTGTTGTTAATGACAGAAGCTGAACAAACATAAATGTAATTAGGATCTGTATAGGTAAAATGAACAACAGCATCAATTTGTTCAGACCAGCCAATATTTTCTGGAGTACAAGCTACGTCTACTTGACAAAAATCAGCCCTAGTGCTGGTTGGCTGGTTGTGAGGTAGAAAAGGTTCAAAATAATCTTCAAAACCTCTGAAGTAATATCCTATTTTATCCAATTCAATTTTCAAATTTGTGATTGAATTTTGAGGTTCGTAATATTCAAGAGTTATAACATCTCCTTGTATTACTTGAGTATGAGTAAGCTTATTTATGTTATTGGTTGCTGAATTGAACTTTCCTATGACGTGTTTTTTATTTTCATTATATATAAAAAGTTCTGCACCTTCTGGAATTATGAAATTTTTAAAGTAGACAGAAAGACCTTTGGCACCAGCACTTTTAATTTTAAGATAACAAGATCTAGAACCATCTCGATTTTGAGTCCAGGTACCATTTTTAGATAAAGAAAGATCAGTAGATTTTAATATTCCAATACAATAAGCTTGTCTATTATCCATACTAGCCGATATCAAATCAGTATCTGAGGGTTTACTGATTTGGTAAGATGTTAATGATAAATTATTGTTGTTTTTAAAAGAGTAGGGCACTCCAGGATTTGATATTTGAGAGTTCATACTTGAACAAATGAGAAAAGTAAAAATCGTGAAATATAATTTTTTTAAGTAATTCATAGTACTTTTAAAAATACAAAAAAAAACGTTTTAATAATTTTGATTTTAATTTTGTTAAAATAATATTCAATATTTGTTTTAGTTATGAAGCGTATTCTATTAGTAGAAGATGAAGAAAATTTGCATTTAGCCATTAAGTTGAATCTCGAGTTGGAACACTATAATGTTTCCTCAGTGTATAACGGTAAAAATGCCATTTCGAAATTTAGAGAAGGTAGATACGATTTAATTATTTTAGATGTAATGTTACCCGAAATAAGTGGATTCGATATTTGCGAATCTATTAGACTAGAAAATTCTAAAATTCCTATTTTATTTTTAACTGCAAAATCTACTAATGAGGATAAGCTTAAGGGTTTAAAAATAGCAGATGATTATCTGACCAAACCTTTCAATTTAAAAGAATTGCTTTTAAGAGTAAAAAACTTGATTGACAGAACTCAGATAAAAGAAAGTAGTTTGGATGATGAGCATATAATTTTAGCAGGTTGTAAAATTGATTTTAAATCATTTATCATTGAAAATAATGACGGTGATCAAGTAACGTTAACCCATAAACAAATAAAGTTGCTAAAATTATTCATAGAAAGAAAAAACGAGGTAATTAGTCGACAAGAAATTCTTGAAAAAGTTTGGGGTTATGATGTGTACCCCTCTTCAAGAACTATTGACAATTTTGTATTACTTTTTAGAAAGTTTTTTGAGAAAAATCTTCCTTCTTCAACATATTTCAAATCTATACGAGGGGTAGGGTACAAGTTTACTCCTTAACATAAATCGCAATATAAGCTTTCATTTTTATGACTAAATACAGAAGTATTGTAAATACCTTCAATGTTTTCTAGGAGCCATTTTTTAAAATTTAAAATAGCGTCATTGTTAATAAGAATATTTTTATTAAAATTTAAATTAAGATGCGGTTGAAAAGTGTTTTTTAAAGAAATTATTTGACACGAAATATCTTCATTTTTTAATTGATCTTGATTCCAAAGAAGACCGTAAAAGAAGAGTTGAAAAGCTTTTTCTTTTTTTAATAATTGTTTGAAATCTTTTAAACTAATTTCGTTTGGATTCACAATACCTGTTTTATAGTCTACCAGTCTAATTCCATTAGCCGTGGAATCAATTCTATCAATTTGCCCCAGCATTTTTAATTCTTGAACCTCCTTATTTATTTTAAATGAAGATGTAATTGAAATATTTTTCTCAGTGTTTAAAACGGTGTAAGATCCAAACTCCTTAATATTTACTATTTCTTTTTCTAGATAGTTTTCTATACACCTCTTGAAGTGATGGTATATTAATGTATTCTTGCCCTTAGAATATCGGTTATCTGTAAAAATTTCATTAAATGTGCTTGGCATAACATCATTAACTTCATTTTTAATTTTGGTGATTTCCTTTTCAGATATATTTCTATTTTCATAGAATAAGTTCTCCAATGTTTTATGAATAGCAATTCCCCAGTCAGAGGCTGTTAAAAACTTATTAGGCTCTTGTATTTCTTTTATTTTAGTTACATATTTAAAATAAAAGTCCAATGGACAATTGTTATACTTAATTATAGCTGAAGGAGAGATTCCTTTTTTCATCCATTTTAGAATATTATTTTGAATATTCTCATTATTTAAAACTTGATGATCAGTGGAATTATTTTTAGTTTTTATTTTATAATTTTTAATAGAAATATTTTTCATACCTCCCATTTCTTTTTCTACCTGCCTAATGTATCTGCTAGGTTCATTGGAGGTGAGGCCTTTACTTTCTGCTTTTACGTATATCAAATTAATATTTTTGGCATAATGAAAACATCTGTAAAAATAATAAGCAGATATGGCTTCTCTTTCAAATCCAGAAGGAATTCCAAAATACTTTTTTAAATCTTCTGGAAACAAATCTTCAGAATTAGGCTTAGATGGTAAAAATTCTTCATTACAAGACAAGAAAATAATATTTTCATAATCTATTAATCGGCTTTCAAGTAATCCAATTATTTGAATTTCAGCATCATTTTCACCACTAACTACAATACTTTGACGATTAACTTCTTTGGTAAAAATTTTAATAAAATCTTGATAATTTAAATCAATATTATAGTGTTTTACTAAAGACATAATTCTCTCTGCTGTTTCTTTTGAAATCTGAATACTGGACTGCTCTTTAGGATCTTCTTTATATAACTCTTCAACAACTGATAGGAATAAATTAATTTCTGAAAGATCATTATCTGAAGAGTTAAAAATTTGATTTAATGAATTAAAAACATCATTAATCAGGGGATGTAAAGTTTGAAATTTTAGAATATTGATTTCATAACTCTTAGAGTCTTTAGATATAAACAGATTTTTAACTTTATTTCTATCGATAATAGATTTAAATGGAGTAAAACTTAAAAAGTTTTCCAACCATGAGAAATTAATTTTTTTTGATTTAAATACGGATGCTGAGTCCAATAAAAATTGAATTAATTGGTGGTTTTCAAACAGTCTATTTTTAATTCCGGATGCTAAATTTATTTTTTTATTTGGAGTTATTAATCGACTGTAAACTAAGGGTCCCAAACTTTCATCCATTAAAAGAAGAGCATGTTCTCCCTCTTTATTTTCTATTATTTCACGTGCAATCTCAATTTGTTGATTCGATGAGTTGGACGCGTAAATATGAATATTCTTCTTACTTTCTTTAATATTATTAAAAGGTTTATTATAAGATTTTGATTGGTGTTTTCTGTAAAAATAACCAGCCTCGTGATCATTGTTTTCGACATAAAAATTGTCAACATCGACAAGTATTTTCGAATCCTTGTCTTCTAGATATTTAATAATATGTTCCTCGCTTTTAGATATTGCATTGAGGCCTAAGAAATAGATGTTTTTTTCATTACTTAAGAACTGCTCAGGATTTTCTGCTATTATTCTATTTATTAATCCAGAAGTTCCTTTTTTTTCAAGAATTAATTTTTCCCTAAAGGCTTTAAATAGTTCACCAATTTTTTTGAATTGAAAAATTAATTTTTCTTGATTTTTTGATAGATTTTTTTCATTTAAACTCCACTGCTCAATTTCAGAAATATTTTGGAGTTCATTAAACAATTGATCATGATCTATTAAATTTCTTTCAACATCATTATAACTTTTTAACAGCAGGTTGCTTTGGTGTTGAAAATCTTTAAATAATAGCGTTTTATCTAATTTTTTAGCCTCATTATAAAGAATGAAATTAGATTCAATATTACTAATATTTTCTAGTGGTGATTTAGAATTAATAAAGTTTTGAATAGTTGTAATTTCAGGAAGAATAAATACGCTTTTTTGATTTTTTATTAAATGTTTTTTAAGATGCCATTTTGCTCTTTGAGACGGAACTATTAAGGTGATTTTATGAAGATCTGTTATGGAATTTTCTGATAAAATCGTATCCACAACATATTCTAGAAATTTCTTCATAAATAAAAGTAGTACTATTATTTAACAACTTCCCAAGTATGATCTGCTAATAATTTAACCGTACTTATAAAGTGAAGCGGACATCCTTTTCTTCCCCATTCTGATGGACCAATCATCATAAGTAAAAAGTTGTTATCATCATTTTCATAAAGATGGTATACATGTGAAATTAGTGGGTCAAATCTTATTTCTGCATGATATATCATTTCTGAAATTTCTACTCTTTTTTTAATTTTATTAGCCTGTTCTGCTAATAGACTCATTTGTTGTTTAATTTGATCGAGCTGTATATCTGTCTGATGTTCCATTGCAGAAATTGCTTTCGATTTGATTGCTCCTTGCTTAGTAGGTATAACAGGAAAACTGCCTCTATGGTGGCCGTAAGTTAATGTTCCAGGGTTTTCTGTAATATTATCTTCGTCTATTGGATTTTCAATATTTTTTTTATTTTTCACTAATTAAAAAGGGTTTGAAAAATTTGGATTATTTATAAATTCAGGATCTGAAAAGGTTAGTAAAAAAGCCTTTAGTTCATTTCTTTCCTGAGGATTTAATTGAACACCTCCCTGAGAAGCAAATTCAATTAAAGGGTCAATATTTGGTGAGTTAGGATGAACGCCAATGCTGTAAAAATTGATAACTTGATCTAAAGTGTTAAATCTTCCATCATGCATGTAGGGAGCACTGTACTCAATATTTCTTATAGAAGGTACTTTAAATTTAAAGTTATCACTACTAATTCCGGTAAATAACCCTCTGCCGCTATCTACAGGAAATTCATCTAATCCATTGTTTTTAAAGGAATTATCTGTTCCCAATATACCTCCATGACAATGAAAACAATCTCCGCCATTAAGGTCGTTAAATGATGCTAACCCAGCTGTTTCGTCTTGAGTAAGAGCCTCTTCTTGTCTTAAATAACGATCGTATTTTGAATTGGTAGACACCATTGTTCGCACAAATTGAGCAAGGGCTTTTGCAGCATGTGTAGAATCTGGTGAAAGTGTTCCAAATGCTTCATAAAAAAGATTTCTGTAATTGTTATCAAATTCAATTTCCGATAAAAAGTTAGACCAGGTCTCGTCCATTTCGGTACTATCTAAAACAGGTATTAATATTTGTTCTTCAAGTGTTAAGGATCTTCCATCCCAAAAAAAGCTTTCTGACCATGCCAGGTTCTGAAGCACCATAGCATTTCTTTTTCCAGAATCTCCATGAATTCCAATACTTACTTTTTTGGGGTCTGAAAATGCATTTTGGGGTAAATGGCAGCTAGCACAAGACATACTGTTATTTCCGCTAAGTTTATTTTCCCAAAATAGGTGTCTTCCTAATTCAACACCTTCTTCTGTCAATGGATTATCTTCAGGATGAGTAATCGGTGGAAAATTATTAGGAATATTAATAACTAAACTGGTAGGTTGATAACTGGAATGAACAATTGTTTTTTTTTGACACCCCATTAGCGATAAGATTATGTAAGTAATAAATAATATGTTTCGAATAAGGAATTTCAATTTTTAATATTCAATAATTAAATTATTACTATTTTCAGATAATTGAGTAGCCAATGGAATGTTATCCATTGTATGTGTAAAATTGTTGTTCTTAATATCTATATTATCGATTATTGAAGCCCAATTAATTTCAACATCAAACTTGTAACAACTGGATAATGATCCGTTAGATTCTATATCGATTAAAGTATCTTTAAGTGTACTACTTATTATTTTAGAATTACTTCTGAAGTTATCTCCTCCAATGTGAAAGACAAAAATTTCGCCAGATTCGAAAATACCGTTATTATTCAAATCGGCTATTCCTTCAAGTACTATAAATAAATAACTCCAATTATCCTGATTGGCTCCCATTTGCCAATGCATACTTGGGGTTTGATAGGATAGAGGATGATTATTTTGATAGAGTGCTGGATCAAGGTGGTTGGTAATAGAATCTACACCAACCTGAAAATCGATGGAAATGTTATCGTAATCAAAAGGTAAATAACCTAAATCATAAAAATCAGTTTCCGGCTGGATTAGAAGATATTTATTGGAATCATTAAAACAAATATTATCAATATTCATTAGACAATTTTTGCCTAGATAGAAGTTGGCTCTATTGAACTGAATCATGGTTCCGAAATCGTCATAAAATATAGAATCAATTAAAAACTGATGATTATCGAAATTATGAATGGTTTTTAAAATTAGTTGCTTCTGAGTTAATGTATCGTATTCACAAAGTTCGTTATTTGATTTATTTGCGTTAGGGTTGTAATTCGTAGCATTAGGATCTAGGCAATCTGTTTTACATGAATTAGAAACTAAAAAGAGAAAGAAGATTATTAAGGTTTTTTCAAAAAATAGTTTCATTGCAATTATTAAAATTAGATTCTACTATAACTAGTAAATTTATATTAATCAAAATTAAGTTATTTTAATATTCGATAAAGATTTGTTTAAATTTATCAGATATGATAATTAGGTGGTTTTTTTTTATTTCGATAATTATAGCTTTAAATTGGTATTCATCACTTGCTATAAAAACTATAACTAAAAATCCATGGATTTATTATGGATACATTCTTTTAAATTTCACAATTCTTTTAAATTTTATTATTCAAATAATCTTTAAAAGTTTTACGACTTATTTTTTTTACTCTTTGGGTCTTGTTTTAGTTTCTTCGGCCTTTCAATTTTCTGTTATAATTTTTTTATTTATTGAAGATTTCATAAGGTTTCCATTATGGATGTATCGAATAATTAGTAATGGATCAGAAAATGCTTTAGGCTATATTCCCCAAAGAAGACTTTTCGTATCTCAACTTTCAATTTTACTTGCGAGCATACCAGCTGGTGCATTACTAATAGGTATGGTTAGAGGAAAATACAATTATAAAGTAATTAAACACCAATTATCTTTTA
The DNA here is from genome assembly GCA_029251405.1 of Flavobacteriales bacterium. Taxonomy (GTDB): domain Bacteria; phylum Bacteroidota; class Bacteroidia; order Flavobacteriales_D; family Parvicellaceae; genus MED-G20. The sequence goes on along the minus strand of JAQXDK010000029.1, from coordinate 30,005 downwards.
ACAGATTACCGACCAAATTTGAGGGATTTAAAATAGTACATATTTCTGATTTTCACTGTGGAAGTTTTGATAATAAAGAAAAATTAAGTTATGGAATAGATTTAATAAATCAACAAAAACCAGATATCATACTATTTACAGGGGATATGGTCAATAATAAAGCAGATGAAATTCTACCATGGAAAGAGCTTATTACTTCTTTAAAAGCACCGTTTGGAAAATATGCTGTTTTAGGTAATCATGACTATGGCGACTATGTTCAATGGAATTCTGAAAAGGAAAAGACGGAAAATCTAAAAAAATTAATTTCTCTTGAAAATGAAATGGGGTTTAAAGTTTTAAATAACACTAGTGAAAAAATTGTCATTGAAAACGATTCCATTGATATTATTGGTGTTGAAAATTGGGGAAATGGTTTCAAGAAAAAAGGCGATTTAAATCTAGCTTTAAAAAATACTAAAGAAGAAGATTTTAAAATATTAATGTCGCACGATCCCACTCATTGGAAAGAGAAAGTTTTAACACATCAACAGACGATTGATTTGACATTGTCAGGCCATACTCACGGTATGCAATTTGGAATAGAAATTCCTGGGGTTATTAAGTGGAGCCCTGCGAAATACAGGTATAAGCATTGGGCAGGAATTTATCAGGATCTAAATCAGTTAATCAATGTGAACAGAGGATTTGGGTTTTTGGCTTATCCAGGAAGAGTAGGTATTTATCCAGAAATATCATTAATTACTTTACAAAACAAAAAATCCTCAAATATTATTTAATAAATGTTGGAAGTTCAACAAAAACCCATTCAACCACGAGAGGATCAAAACCTACTAGTCTACAGATCATCTGCAGGTTCTGGAAAAACATATACCCTTGTTAAAACCTATTTAATATTATTATTTCAATCTCCGTCAGATTTTGGGTTTAAAGAAATTTTAGCCATTACGTTTACAAATAAGGCAGCTTCTGAAATGAAAAAAAAAGTTTTAGATGCATTGGATAATATTTATAGAGAGGGAATAAATAATAAACTGGCAATTGAGATTTCAAAAGAAAATAATTTTGATATCAATAAACTTGTTAAAAGAGCTAGAATTATCAGCAAAAAAATTCTTCATAATTATAAGGACTTTAACTTAATGACTATTGATAAGTTTACTAATAAAGTCATTAGATCTTTTTCAAATGAGTTAGGATTGTCAAATAATTATAATATTCTTTTAGAAGAAAATGAGTTTATCGAGGAGGTTATTTCAGAATATATTGATGAAATTTCTAAAGACCCTAATCAATTAGATATTCTTCAAAATATGATTGATCATTCCATTGGTTTAGGATTGAAAAACAATATAGAAAATCAACTAAACAAGCTCAAAAAAATAATTTTCAAATCGAATTATAAATTTCAAAATCCCTTAAGTGCTGAGGAGACTCAAAAACTCAGAAAATTTATTTTCAAAGAATTAAAAAGCAATAAAAAGCGTTTAAAAGACTTAGGTGATTCAGGATTAAGTTTATTGAATGAATATGAAATATTAGACTCCTGGATGTTATATGGTCGAATCAAAGTAATTTTAAATAGTACTAACAACTTATCTAAATTAAGTTTTAGAGATATTGAAAAATGGAATTCTTGGATAGAAAAGGAACAGTGGTTTAAAAAATCACTTAAAGTACAAGACTTAGAAACTGTTTCGTTGGTGTATGACAAAATTATTTCAATAATTCAAAATATTATACAAGACCTTATTAATTGGTTGAAATTATTGGAAGTGCACAAATTAATCATTCCATTTTCAATGGTTCAATCTTTAATGGATAAAATTATTAAAGAAAAAACATTGCAAAATGCAATACTAATATCAGATTTTAATGATTTAGTTAGTGATATAATAAAGGATGAACCAGCCGGTTTTATATTTGAAAAAATTGGAAGTAGGTTTAAATTCATTTTAATTGACGAATTCCAGGACACCTCCACATTACAGTGGAATAATTTGATACCCTTAGTTCATGAATCTCTTTCTGTTGGAGGTAAAAACTTAATTGTTGGTGACGCAAAACAAGCGATCTACAGATGGAGAAATGGGAATGTTAATCAATTTGTCAATTTACCTAAGATTACAGATCCTAACTTAAAAAAATTATATGAGCCTTTATTTGACCATTCTATTTTTGAAGACGACTTAAAGAATAATTGGAGGTCTTCGATCAATATAATTAATTTCAATAATTGGTTTTTTAAACAAGTAGTTCAAAACTTAGAAGAACCAAAAATTCAACAAGCTTATAAAGGGCTGCATCAAAACCATCAAAGAAAATGTGAAGGATTAGTAAATATTAGAATCTATGAAAAGTCTAATTTAGATCTAACAAATTATCTTGAAAATTGTATTTCCAATGCAGAACTAAAAGGCTATCAATTAAACGATATTTCAATATTAGTAAGATCAAAAAAGGATGCTGTAAATATTATAAATAGTTTATTAATTTTAAAAAAGTCTTTTGTATCGGAGGATTGTCTTTTTTTAAGTTCTTCAATTTCTTACAGGATTCTTTATTCATTTCTTAGTTATTTAGAAGGTCAAGAAGAAAGAGATTTCAAAATTTTAAACCATCTTTTAGACGTTTACTTTTCGAAAAACCAGTCAATTTTAAAAAAAATAAAGTCTCAGCTTTTAACTTTTGATTTTAATTCTTACAATAATTTATACGATTTCCAAAAAATTAATTTTGTAATTAGTTTTTTGAATTTCAATTCCAACGATCCATTTGTAGACTTTTTCATGAACTTAAGTAATCAATTACTTATAAATGAAAACTTTTCAATTTTTGAACTACTGGAATACTTTAAAAATAAATCTGGAAAATTAACCATCGAGAACAATTCTAAAAATGCGATTCAAATATTAACTATTCATAAATCGAAGGGTTTGGAGTTTCCAGTAGTTATAGTTCCGTTAACTAATTGGCATGTGAATAACAGTTTGGATAGTCCTTACGAGTGGGTCGAAAATATTGTTCTAGAAGAAGAAGATATTGAATTATTTATCGGTGAAATGACCCATAAAAGTTTAGTTCATTTAGGTAAAGAAGAAATTTATAAAATAGAACAAGAAGAGGTTCTTTTAGACACCTTAAATCTGTATTATGTTGCTTTTACAAGAGCTGTTGATCAGATGTATATTTCTTTTGAAGATTCTGATAAAAAGAACAATTTGTCATCTTTAATGGTTTCTGTGATAAAAAATCATAAAAAGTACAATTCAGACTTACAGTTACTTCAACTTTATAATTCAGAAGAACACAGTTGTAAGGATATTAAAAAAGAAATAGATAACTCAGATTTCTTGAACCTTAGTAATTTTAAGATTATCAATGAAGCTGAAAAAATTAAAGAGCAACTTAGTTTTGCTTCTGATCTTAATTTTGGAACTTTTTTTCACGATGTCATGAGCAAATTATTCTCTGATTTTTCCACAGCCTATTATTATTTAGATCAGAAAAAAAGAACTTCAACTATTAATGACGAATATTACCTTAATGCTAAAATATATTTGAATAAAATACAGGATAACAAAACTTTGGACTTTATATTCGATTCTAACCAAATTATTTACAACGAGAAAGAGTTCCTTTCAAAGGATAATGAAATTCTAAGATTAGATAGATTAATGATAACAAAAGATAGGGCAGTGATTATAGACTATAAAACAACAAAAGGGTCAAATGATTTAGATCAAGTAAGAAATTATTTAAAAAATATCAATTTAACAGCTTTTAAAGCTATTTCAGCTTACTTACTGTACGTTAAAACACAAGAATTGGTAGAGGTTACTTTGTAATAAGATTCGGAAAGTCTGTTATAATACCATCAATTCCATCTTCAATTAATATTTCGGAAATATCTTTTGAATTAACAGTCCATGCATATACCATTTGATTTTTTTTATGAATCTTTTTTATAGTTTCTTTATCTAAAGACTCGTATTTTATTCCAAGTACTGAAGGTTCGAAGTCTAAAGAATTAAGTGTTTTATTGTCGTAGTATTCTGATAAAAAAACATAGCTAGAATTTGGAATTATTTTTTTTAATTCATTTAAAATACCCGCATCAAATGACATGAATACAATATTGTTAAGTAGTTTACTTTCTTTAGTTTCATTATAAATAATATTTGCATAACTAGAGTAATCAGGATAATATTTATTTATATACTGTGGATCAGATTTAATTTCAAATAATATTATTCCACCATAGTTATTTAAACTTTTTTCTAACTCCTTAAATGTTGGTTTCCTTTCTATGATTTTTTTTTGTTCTGGAAAATTTTTTACAAATTTTGTTCCGCAGTCTATTTTCTTAATTTCTTCAAAATTCATTTTATAGATGTTGAGATCGGAATTTTCAAGATCATCGATTTTACAATAACTAGTATCTACATAAGGTTCATGAGAAATAATTAATTCTAAATCTTTACTAACCACTACATCAAGTTCGATACCATCAACTCCTAATTGAATTGCTTTTTCAAAGCCTTTTATAGTATTTTCAGGATAGATTCCCCTACAACCTCTGTGTCCAAAAATTTTATAATTAGATTGCCCCATTATTGTATAATTATCTGTAAAAAACATCATCAATGAGTACATCAAAATAAATTTTTGAAAATTATTCATTGGTCTTGATTTTAATAAATATTTAAGAAAATTTATTTTCTTATCAGGTTCAAAGCACCTTTAAAAGATTTATCCTTAATATTTAGTGTATAGAAATAGGTACCTGAAGGAGCTTCACTACCTACATTATTTCTACCATCCCACTTTAGATTGAACCCAGTAGAGAAATATTGAATTTGTCCCCATCTATTGTAAATGGATAGTTCTGAACAAGGTTGAACTTTTTCAGGTATTTGAATTATAAATTCATCATTTTCTCCATCACCATTTGGAGTAAATACATTTGGATCTGTAATTGTAAAATAGTCGTCAAAGGTTAGTGCACTTCCACCGTATGTATTACTTTCTATACATCCGTTAGTATCTTCTATGAATAGAGTTCCGGAAAAGTCTGAGCCGAATTGAAATGTTTTAAGTACCTCATTATTTAATGAACTTTCATTATCACTAAACAACCAAGAAAAGTTTAATTCAGGATCTGATGTATTCGTATATAATACTTCTATTCCATTACAACCTGGGTTTATTAAAGTGTCAAATATTGCTTCAATTTCTGGTATCTGCACAACAAGGGTGTCAACAATAATACACCCATTCCCATCATCTATACTTACTAGGTAGGTAGTTGTTTCTTCTGGAGCAATTACTGGATTCAATGTAGATGGGTCAGAAACCCCGTTTGTTGGAGACCAGCTTACAGAGTTTGGATTATCTCCAAAAATATTTGCTTGGAAATTATTGCCTTTACAAATAATGGTGTCACTAGAAACATTAGCTAAAAATATAAATACATTCATGGTGTCCGTGTCTAAACAACCGTTACTGTCGGTTACTTCTACAATAAAACTCATATCGTTATCTGGGAAGGCTATAGGATTGGCAACATCATTATGATTAAGATATAACGAATCGTACCATAAATAACTTAATCCTCCAGACGCTTGTAAAATTACTGGAACGTTTGCACAAGTATCAATGTCAATTCCTGCATTGGCAACCGCGTTATTGAAAACATCCACTAAAACAGTATCGTAACCAACGCATCCGAAGTTGTCTGTTACTTTTAAAGTGTAGTTGGTTAAAACGCTAGGGGCAGCAATTGGGTTGTATATATTAGGGTTTGTTAATGTGTTGGCATTTATCCAAACTGGTACAATTCCACCCGATCCATTCAATTGCATTGGGATACCAGGACAAGCGGCTGTGTCATTTCCAGCATTTGCAATTGGTAAGTCAAGTACTGTAATAAATATGGAGTCTGTACTTGTACATCCATTACCATCAGTCGCTGCCAAGAAATAATAAATACTTGAGTTAGGAAAAACAGTTGGATCAAAAACGTTAACATTGGTAATATTAGTGTTAGGTGTCCAGTCATAAGTCAAGTTTGTTGCTGAACAAGATAAATCGCTGGAGTCTCCCAGACAAATAGAATCCAAACTACTATTCAAGCTTATACTTGGGAGGCTATTAATAGTTACTCTAATAGAATCATAGTTGGTACAACTCAATGTATCAGTTAAAGCTAACGTATACATGGTGTCAAGCTGAGAAAAAACTAAAGGATTAAAAATAGTAGTGTTCGTTATAGCATAATTAGGAGACCATAAGTAGTTGTAGTTTTGGTCTGTAGGTGCCGATAAGGAAACACTATCGTTAATACAATATGATAAATCTATTCCCAAGTCAAAGGTAGGTAGAGGTTTAATAATGATTGTTGTTGAATCGACAATAGAACAACCGTTTGTATCAAAAATTGAAACAGTAAAAGTTGTTGTGTTTAAAGGAGCAACTGTTGGGGAAGATGAAGAATCGTTAATTAAAATGGTATCTCCAACTTGATTGGTTATGGGTGTCCAAGAATAAGAACTTCCGCCACTTGATAATAAAGTTGTTGATTCACCAAAGCATATAGATGTGTCGTTAGAAGAACTTCCAATAACGTCACCAAAAAAGTCAACAAACACAGAATCAATTCCGGTACAAGTATCGTTAGCAGTTTCCACAATAAACCAATTTGGTGTTAAAGGTTGAGATGTAGGATTGGCGTTAGTAGGTCCCAAAATAGTTTCATTAGACCGCCATTGATAGGTAGAGCCGATCGGAGCTGTAGGATTTCCTCCTAAATTTACAATTGACGAACCACATATTTTGAGTGTATCTCCACCAGCGTCTGTAGGTACAATACGGTTAACCTTTAAAAATAAAGTATCATAATTCACACAGTTATTAGTATCTATAACAGTAACTACATAAGTTTCGTCATCAAATGGATTTGCAAGTGGATTAGCAATGTTGCTAACATTTAGAGTAGAGTCAGGCTCCCAGCTATATTGATTTCCACCAACAGCATTTAAAGAGATTGATACTCCTGGACATATCCATAAATCAGATCCAGCGTCTGCTTGTGGCAATGCAAGGATATTAATTTTTATAGTGTCTGTATTAAAACAAAAATTAGCATCAACTGCTGTTACGACATAATTGGTTGTATTTGATGGCCAAGCGTCAATAGAATTTGATATAGTAGATGAAATATTTATGTTAGGACTCCACTGATAATTTACAGCTCCTGAAACAATAATTTGTGCAGTGTCACCTATACATAAGTCTTGATCGTTTCCAGCATTTACATTCGGTAAATTATTTACAAGAATATTTACTTCTGAAGTATCAGAACAGTTGTTATTATCGGTAACAATTACAGAATATGTTGTAGTTGTTGACGGCCATATCTCAGGATTTGATGTATTAACATTGCTTATAAAATCAGTGTTTAACCATGAGTATGTTACTCCACCATTTGCTGCAATAAAAATGCTATCTCCCACACAAATAGATGTGTCGTTAGATATAGTAATATTAGGGAGTTGATTAATTTCCACTTTTAGGGTGTCTGTATTTGAACAATTATTAAGATCAATTCCAGTTACAATATAATCAGTTAATACAGTAGGATATATGAATGGACTTGAGATGCCGTTATTACTAATATTAGTGTTAGGAGACCATGAATAATTATTTGCACCTGAAGCACTAACTTGAATAGAATCACCTGTACATATAACTACATCTTGTCCAGCATTTACAGCTGGAAGTGCCAATACATTAACGGTAACAGTATCATTATTAGAGCAATTATTAATATCTGTTCCCACAACAATGTAATCAATTGAAGAAGTTACTTCAAATAGAATACTATTTAGAATTCCATTATCCCACGAATAATTGATAGCACTACCAGATGCAGTCAAGAGAGTAGAATCTCCAAAACAAATATCTTGGTCTAAACCAGCATTCACGACTGGTTTTGGGTTAACTGTAATCAGAACTTCAGCTGTATCTTTACAAGTATTGGCATCACTAACAATCACAGAATAAAGTGTTGTGGCTGAAGGCCAAACCAATGGACTACTAATACCAGTGTTATTTATAGAATCTGTCGTTAGCCAATTGTAAACAGTACCTCCAAAAGCTTGAATTTGAATGGTGTCTCCGTCACATATAACTGCATCATTTGATGTACTAAGGGTTGGTAATTGGTTAACATTTACATTAATGGTATCCTTATTGGAACAATTATTAATATCTGTACCTGTAACCACATATTGTGTAAGATTGGATGGATAAACAATTGGGTCAGAAACAACGTTATTGTTGATATTAATGTTAGGTGTCCAAAAATAATTATCACCGCCAGTCACAAATAACTGAATAGAGTCTCCAATACAAATTGTCTCATCTTGTCCAGCGTCTATTATGGGTAAATTAAGTGTATTAACAGTAACGGTATCTTGATTGCTACAATTGTTTAAATCAGTTCCAGTTAAAATATAATCTTGAGTAACTACAGCTTCAAATAATCCACCATTTATTATTCCATTGTTCCAGCTAAAACTATTAGCATTTCCAGAAGCGTTTAATGATGTTGAATCACCAAAACAAATATTTTGATCAACACCAGCATTTACAGAAGGCTTTGGATTGACAGTAATAGTGATTTCCGCAGTATCTGCACAGGTATTGATGTCACTTGCTAAAACTTTATATGTAGTAGTGGAGGTAGGCCAAACTTGTGGGTTGCTAATGGAAGAATTTGAAATATTATTAGCAGAAATCCAATTGAAAGTATTCCCACCAAATACTGAAATTTGGATTGTATCTCCTTCACAAATTACGGCGTCGTTAGAAGTGGTCAGAACTGGTAATGGGTTAACAGCTACATTAATAGTATCATTTTTTGTGCAACCGTTGGTTAAACTACCTGTTAAAATATAAGTAGTGTTGGTTGTAGGAATAACCCATGGATTAGATATGTTGGAAGCACTTAAAAATGTATTTGGTGACCATAAATAGTTATCAGCTCCAGAGGCTTGTAATTGTATAGAATCATTTACACATAGATTAATATCGTTACCAGCATAAGTAGATGGCGAAGCTAAAGCTGTTATTAAAACAGTGTCAGTATTGATACAACCATCCAAAGACGTACCAGTTAATATATAATTTATAGTATTATTTACTTCAAATATTTGACCATCAATTACACTATTGTCCCATGTGAAAGAAGCTGCATTTCCTGATGAATTTAAGGTGATGGAATCTCCAATACAAACATCTTGGTCTGTACCTGCTGAAACTAGTGGTAAATTGTTAACTGTAAGCTGAAAAGTATCTTTTACTGAGCATCCGAAACTGTTGGTTCCTGTAAAAAAGTAGTTGGAGGTAACTAATGGACTAAATTCAGGTGATTCTGCTGTATTGTTGCTGATATCCACATTAGGTTCCCACAAATAATTGTCTGTAATTACAGGTGAATTTATCGTTACCGTGTCGGATTCACATATCACTAAATCATTAATAGGGCTAAATGCAGAGGTATTAGTAAACCTGATACTTTGGTTATTACTACTTCCACCAGTGGTAGCAGTAAAACCCCAGTATACCGCAGGGTTATTACTGAAAATATTCTGAACAATATCATAATTTAAATTAGCTACTTGGACACCGTCAAAATTAACAGTAAAATTTTGAGACAATGGATCCCAGTTTATAGATATAGTGTGCCAAGCACCATCTTCTATGTTCCCAAGGGAAACGGGACTTAGTAAGCTATTTATATTATGATCTGAAGACCCATCTTTTAAAATTGCAACATGGTCATCATTAATGTCATTATAGATCTGATTATTCCAAGTATCAAACTCTACTATTAAAGATGGGTCAATAATGGCAAAATCTGCATTTCCTAATGAGGGAGCATAATTTGTGCTTGTTCGTTGTAAGACAAATGCCATACCATCAGCTCCAGTTGCATCTTGTGTACCAAAGTTAAGTTCTGCATCAACTTGAAAAGGCTGATTTAGATTTAGCATAGAACTGTTCCATATGGAAGCAAAATCGTTATTAATTTGACTCGTCATTTGGTAGGTGTTATTAGCTAAAGCATTAGCACTTCCGTTCAGAATAAAATTAGGACTTGTTCCAGGAACTGGGTTAACAAATACAACCACTGAATCTTCTGCTGTACAATTGTTGGATGATGTAAACTGCACATTATAAATGGTAGTTATATCTGGCCAAACTGTTGGGTTTTGAATATTCGTTTGAGAAATATTGTTTGTTGGAGTCCAAACAAAATTAGATCCATTACCAGTTGCATTAAGCTGAACAGAATCTCCTAAACAAATTGTATTATCGATTCCCGCATCAATATTACCTACGTCTACAGTTACTGTAATACTATCTCCACCAACGCAAGAAGTCCCTCTTTGAACTAATAAATAGTAAGATGTTGTCACTGTTGGACTTACCCAAGTAGACATATTGGTGGGACTAGATACATTGGTATTGGGTTGCCATAAAGAAATGTATCCGGGTAATGATGTGGTAGTTCCAGATAGCAAGACACTATCTCCTTGACATATGTTAACATCGCTTCCAGCGTCTACAGTAGGAGCTGGTGTTATTGTTGTGTTCATTGAAATTGGATCTGATTCACATCCATATTGGTTAATAGCTTTTAAAAATACTGTTCCTGTTCCAGGGGCACTCCAAAAAACTTTAACACTATCTCCATAGTCTTGGGTTATAATTCCTCCCGCTGAGACGTCCCATGTATATCCTGAGATATTTGGATTATCATCAGTTGTATAAACTGTTTCTGCATTTTGACATTCAATTACACTTCCATAAATGTTGGCAGGCGGATTGGTTTTACTTACTGTTACTTCATAAACTATGCTGGTAGTTTTAGGTGGGCAACCTCTGTCAGAGACAGATGCTGATAGAATATAAGGTAAGTTTTGAGCTTGTCCACAGTCTGTGTCCCAACAGAAAGTTGTTTTAGCTGTATCTATTCCATTTAACGGGTCACTATATATGGTGTCAAAATATCCACCAACTGTTGCAGGAGGATTGGTAAATAAGGAATCAAAAATTTGTCCATTAACGTTTAAAGTTAAACTATCTGAAGGTACATCTGGATCAACAAAAGCTATATCAAAACATAAGTTTTCTCCTTCTTCAATAAAATATTCTGTGGAATCAAATCCACCTTGTGGATTAATGTTTGGTGTTAGTGATGGTGCATCATTAGGTGGACAAGCAATAATGTTAAGTTGAACTTCTCTTGTAGATATCCCTATTAGTGTTCCATCTCGATATTCTTTTATTATTAATCCAACAACAAACTTTCCTTGGTTATTCGATTTATATTTAGTTAATCCATTGGAAGCAGAAATATAATAATAACCAGTTGGACCAAAAGGTTGTTGATAGGAATAGCCTCCTGCGTACGATACTTCCTCAATAGGCCATGGATAGTTAGTAGGGTACCATGTTAAGCTACCACCAGGTCCAGCACCACCATTACCTACATTGTTAGCACCTCCTCCAAATCCACCTGCATGGTTACCATCAAGGGGAGCAGTAAAACTAAAAAGTAACTCATCTCCGTCTGGATCTATGGCAGTATTAAGAAATGTAGTGGTATCTCCTGCACAAATAAAGGGTACAGGGTTGTCTGTAAATATTGGACTATTATTTTCATATCCATAGGGAGGTATATAAGAATAAAATGCCATTCCAGCACTTCCGGGTGATTGTATATTATCAATTCCATTACCCCCACCATTTCTACAGCATGCTTCATGTATCAAAAAATATCCACCTATAACCGGTTGACTAGTTGATGGATTTACAGGAGCAAGATCAATTTGACCAATGTATAAAACTGTGTAAACGCATGTTGATGTACCAACTGTACATCCACTGGGATTGTTTGGAGTAACTTCAAAATATTGTTGAACCGCCGAATTGTAAACCATATCAACGTCTGTTCCTCCATATTTAGGATAACTGCCTGAAGTTGTTGGATAAATATCTGTTGGATCGTCGTGAGCGTAAACACCAACTGACATATTTTGAGGGATATTAGGGGGTTGCCAATTTGAAGCCGAACCACAGTCAAAGTAATAATTCAATTTTAGTTTGTATCTAAAATCTCCATTAGGTTGTACACCTACGAACTCATAAGCTAAGTTTCCACCAACAAGGTGGGAGGAATAAATGTTGCTTATTAGTATGGTGTTAAATACTAAAAATAATAATGCTCTTATCATATAACTGATTAATTACAGATGATTCTTTTTGAAACAGAAACTCCGTCTTTAAAATTTAATTTCAATAAATATACTCCAGAAGGTTCATTTTCAATATTCACATTCACTAAACTTTTTTGAATATTAATTGTTTTTACTGGTCTTCCTATAACATCTAAAATATCAATAGATTCTAAATTAGAAGAACTTTGGACATTAAAAATTTTATTATTTGGATTAGGGTAAATATTTACTTTTGGTGTAGTACTATTTATAACATTTAATGTCGTGGCGCTGAATGGACCAATCCAATTACTAGTGTTTCCTGTACAAATGGACTGTATATAAAAATCATAACTTGTCAATTCATTAAGCCCAGTTACAAAAAAGTTATTTACAAAAATATTATTTACAGTTGTTCCAGTACCACTAAAAACTCCAAATCCTTCTGGACCGTATCTCAAATTCCAGGAATCCTCAGTACCTCCAGCGTCCCAGGCTAATTCTACTGTAGTTTTAGTAATTTGTCCTAAGGTAATGTTGGAAGGTTCAGGACAAGTAGCAACTACAATTCCATAATCTTCAACTTGCCCTCTAAAAACATCATTTAATGGACCATTACCATTACCAACTTCATCACTAGATATTCTTAATCTTACAGCAGTGTTCGTAACAATGTTGGATGGAATTTGAATGATAGAAACAGGATTGTTTTGGTTTAATTTTTCCATTACTTTTTCATTTGATGAAAAAACACCATCGTTATTATAATCAATCCAAGCTCTTGTGTCTTGCGGGTTGTTGCCGCTTGTGAAAACTCTTAACGCATAATTACTACCTGCTTCAACAAATGCTTGCTCCAGGCAAGAAAAGTCTTCGTATCCAGCAGAACCATCAAAAGAGGGTTTATTAATATTAGCTAACTGAACTCTTGAAATACCATAATCGCAGCAATAACTTAAAGTATTTGGATTGTAGGAAACTGGGGTAAGCAAATTGGTAGAGTCCACCTCAATATATTGTGAAAATAAAATGGTATCTGATCCATAGAAGTTACTGGCTATAAGCGAGACATTGTAAATTCCATTATTTATGTAAGTGTGCGTTGGATTTTGAAAAATAGAAGAATTGCCATCTCCAAAGTCCCAATACCAAGAATATGGAACATTAGTAGAAATGTCCGAAAACTGTACGACACCATCACATGAAAAATTTAAATCAGCTACAAAATCTGCAACAGGTGGATTGGTATTATTTGCTAAGTATATTGTGTAATCTTCTGCTTGTCCATAGACAGGATCATCACAAGGGTCTAGTTGTCCCGAAAAAGATGCATCTGACATAATTCTTAGTCGTAATGGTGTGTTGGGAACTGCAGTAGAAGGAATAGAAACAATAATGGATGAGGAATCACTAGATAAATTTGATGCAATCTCTTCACTTGGAACTTCGAAAACACCGTTATTGTTATAATCTATCCATGCAAAAAAGTTTTGTGGTATTGCAGAAGTATGAATAGCTCTGAGTGTGTAGTTTTGCCCAATATAGTACAAAGAAGAATCACAGGTAAAGTCTGAATAACCTTCCGAAGAACCTCCAGAAACATTGTAGAGGTTTCCAAAACTGAATTCCGTAATCCCATAATTTCCGAGTTGGCCTGCAATTCCAGTAACAGGAGAACAAGAAGCCGTAATAGGAGGAATGTTGGTTAAATTTACTTGTACTAAATTATTATAAATGATAGTGTCGGACCCAAACGGATTAGTAGTAATCAATTCGACAGTAAAAGATCCCGAATTGGTGTAAGTATGACTAGGATTCTGTTGTGTTGAAATAGTGCCATCTCCAAAATTCCATTGCCAGGAACTAGGTGAATTGGAAGTTAAATCACTAAAATTAACTAGACCATTGCAAGAAGAAGTCGTGCTGACTGAAAAATCTGTTAGAGGGGGGCTGCTAGGGTCAACCCACGAAAATCTAATATTTGGTCTTTTGGACTCAACTCCATTAATCCAATTAGAATTACAAGGAGAAGAATTACTTCTTCTTCTGTAAATTAATGAATTGTAGGAGTAGTCTGACATATTCATTATGGCGTTGGAAGAATAACCGTTGCTGTAAAAACATGTTTGAATAATTATATTTGAAGTACCATCCCAGTAAAAGGGAGTGTAGAAGTCATGCTGATTCCATCCAATTTGGTCACTATATGTACTTGGTCCAAAAACAGAAATTAAATTATTGTTACTCCAACTACTTATAGACTGTTGGGTAGTTGATTTTATTTCAATTTCAAGACCCTGAAGGCTTCCTCCTGAAGGAGTGACAACATCAAAAGCTAATCCAGTTATATTTCCTGCAGATATTCCAGATGCTTGTAATTCACTAGCCTTAATTAATATCTGATGTTTAACACCTCTAAACCAGTTACCATAAATGGAAGGAAATGTTGAATTAGTATTTTGTAAGTTACTAGTACCAACAATATGAAACGATGATTGCGAAATGCTTGTATTTAACAGGCATAAATTAAGCGTAAAAAACATTGTAAAACCTAATCTAAACTTTAATATAAATCGCATAATAATTAATTTTTTGTGGTATAAATATAACAATAATTTTTTTTGTTTAGCTTTTCTTTTAAAATTTTAAACAAAAAAAAACATTCAAGAGGGAATTTAACCTTGTTTTAGTTAAACACATCTTATTTATTATCAAAATACTAAAAAAAACATAAATCAATATTTATACGTATAAAAAAGATTTAAGGTTGGGTACATTGACTAAAATCTAATATTCCATTTATCTTTAAAATCACATTTTTTGAAAATATCATTTATTTCGATAAAAGTATTTTTTGCAGACTTATTCACCCAGTGATCCATTTCATTAATTTGTTTTTCATTTAAAGCGAACTTTTGAATATACTCATAATCATCATCTAAATTTGCTTTATGTGGGGTTGTTCTGTCTTCAAGTTTTAGAATTCTGTAACCAATATTCCCTTTACTATCTTGATAATATAACGGTTCAGAAAATTCTCCAATATCAATATTGTTGATTCCAACAAATAATGATTTATCAATATTTTCCATATCCCAGTACATATCACCAGTAGACTCGTTAAAAATAATACCATTTGCAGAATTATTTTTTAGTGTAGAGTGAGTTTTTATTGCATTTGCCCATGAAATTTTATCAGCTCTTAATTCGTCAAAAATGGAAGTACACCTTTCTTTTAAATTTTTTAGATCTTCTTCATTTACTTCATTCTTTATGAGAATATGTGATCCGTAATATTGTTCACCACGTCTTTTTTCAATTTTAAGTATGTGAAATCCAAATGGACTTTCAAAAACATCTGAAACTGTATTTAAAGGAATTGTATATGCAATTGCATCAAACTCTGGAACAAAATCACCTCTACTTACCCAACCAAAATT
The DNA here is from genome assembly GCA_029251405.1 of Flavobacteriales bacterium. Lineage (GTDB taxonomy): Bacteria > Bacteroidota > Bacteroidia > Flavobacteriales_D > Parvicellaceae > MED-G20. The sequence continues at coordinate 14,278 of JAQXDK010000029.1, read as the reverse complement.
CCCTCCATTAGCTTTAGAACCTGGATCGTTAGAGTAAAACTCAGCTGCTACAGAAAAAGATATTTCGTTGGAGTAAATTCTATTTTTAATTTTTCGAAGTTTTTTCTTAGTTGCTTCTTTTTGTCCGTATGTAATTTCAGGTGCAATAACCAACTGAGAAACTTTAACTTTACTATTTATAAAAGGAACACTGTCGAAAGGTATTTTATAAAAAAAACTTCTCACTTCACTAGGAGAAACTGATATATTCCCAGTAACTTCTTGTTGCATTTTTTGAGCTTTCATTTTATCTTCTATTTGCTCAAAAAATTCTTCTTTTATTTCTTCAATAGATTGACCATAAAATTCTTCTAAAGCTTCAGTGCCGCCAACTTGGGCTGAGAAATATTGAATTCTTTGGTCAAGTTCAACTTTCACCATTTCTTCAGTAACTTCTAGACTATCTATTTCTGCTTGGTGGATTAACAGCTGTTGAGTCATAAATTCATCTATTAAATAGCAATCTATATTACCATCTAATTCTCCACCTTGTTGTAGTATCTGTAATTTTTGTCCTTGAATTTCAGAATATAGAATGGGGTTTTCGCCAACAATTGCAACTACTTGATCGATTACTTCTTGTGAAATTCCTATTTGTACTAATAAGTTAAAAAAAAGACACCATATAATTTTCCTCATAATCTATATTTTTCAATGTAACTATTTTTAATACCATCATCATACAAATCTAGTCTAAGTTTTTTTCTTAAATCCTTAGACCTTTGGTTTAGAATTATACTTTTAATTTTATTAATCTCAAAACTAAGAGGAGAGGTTCCGTTTTGAATAATGTAATCGTATATATTTACGAAATATATGAAATCATTATATTCTAAAATTGTTTTCTTTTTTCTTTTGATAAATTGGATTTTTGAATAGTTTTCTAAAATTGGTATCTCTTTTAAAAGATCGTCAAAGAATATCCATTCTTCAGGATTATAATACAGTGTAGTAGACTCATTTTGACCAAGTTTTATCATTTGATCTACCATCTCTTCTGTTTGAATAAGGTAATTTTTTTTTATTTCTCTTATAAGTTTTGATTTCTTAGGCACCTTAATATAAATGCATTTTACAACATAATCGTTTAAGACAAAGTCGTCTAAATGGTTTTTATAGTACTCATTGATTTCAAAATTACTGATATTGGTATCCAACCTTTTATTGATGTAAAATTGTTCGAACTCATAAGAAATTAAAGAAAGTTTATGCCTGTTTATTTTTTTATTAACTCTATTAACTTCGAACGGAATCATTTCTTCTGATTTCTCCATAATCATTTGGTCAACTAACCACTTATGAATGTAGTTGTCAACAAAAATAGAGCTGTCTTTTTTGTTTAAAGAAAGAGGAATTTCACTGTAAAGTTCAGATTGGTATAGAAAAATATTTTTAAATCTAGCTAGTTTTACCTCTTTAGTTTCGCTTTTGCAACTGATTATTAATGCGACTAAAAAAAATAGTACTAATTGTTTGGTAAACAGCTTGTTCAATGGTTATGGTTTATCTTTAATACTTTCTAAAATATCATAGTTTATTTTGACAGTGTATTTTTCTTTTAAATCATTTAGCCAAGCATTTTCTAAAAAGTTTTGATAGCTTGAGACTATAACTCCTTCGGCTTCGTTAAATTCTTTAGTTCGTTTGTCAAGTTTTTCATCTACAACAAGTAAAAACCACTTGTTATTAATATTCGTAGGTTGATTTACACCCTTAATTAGGTTATTAAAAGTTGTATTGTAATTTTTAAATTCTTCAATAACTTCATTTTTGTATGAAATATTTAGTGGTTCTTCTTTGTTAAGAAGTGATAATAAGGAATCATTAGATAAATTACGTTTAGTCTTTAATTTATAGGCCTTCATAATAGTTTTCTTAGATTCTGAAGAAAAGACGGTTCCTTTTGCTCGATTAGGGAATTCCCACAAGATTCTATTTTCAGCAAAATGTTTTTTCAACCCAGATGTATCCTGTATTGCTTTAGACCAGATTTTCTGATCTGAAATTTCAAAAAGTAAAATTCCATCTCTGTATTCTTTCATTAATGCTTTAAACTCAGGATGTTTTCTTTCTAGCTGAGTTTTTTCAAATGCAATTAATTTCTGATCTATAAATTTATTGTATTGAATTTTCATTAAATCTAAACTTTCTTTACTTTTTACAAACGTATTTCCTTTGACTAAAAAGTTGATGAAATCATTGTTGGAATAGCTCAAGCTTGAAAAATATAAAACCCTTTCTTCCAAGTACTTGAATTTTGTAAATTCTTCATAATTTTCTTGAGTTATCTTTCTTTTGGCAATGAAATTTTTCAATTCTTTAGCATTAAATTTGTCTTCTAAATTGTATTCAATTTTTAGGTTGTTTATAAAAGAAGCTCTTGTTTTTTGTGCTCTTGAATCTTTTTGAATTTTATTTTTAAGCTCGTATCTTAAAGTGCTTAAGTCAGCAACTGGCTCGAATTCTAAACGTTTCACAATATGCCATCCATTTGGAGTTTTAAATGGCTTGGAATATTCACCGTCATTTTTCAATGAAAACACCTTTTCTTCAAATTCTGGATAGAAATTACCTGCTGAAGAAACCCATCCTATTTCACCTCCTTTTTTTGCTGATTTTCTATCCTCTGAATATTCATTGGCTAGCTCTTCAAAGGTTTTATTTCTAGACTGTAGTTCAGAATAAATAGAGTTTATTTTATCCAATACTGGTTTATCGTCTTTAGTTTTTGGGTTTACTGTTATCATTATATGACTGGTTCGCATTTTTCCTTTAGCTTTTCTTAGCTCATTTGGCTGTACGATATGATATCCATATTTAGTCCTTACAATATTAGATGTTTTTCCAATGGGGGTTTCGTATGCTGCGCATTCAAAAGAATACAACATTTTAAATGCATTAAAGAATCCAAGATTTCCTTTATTGAATTTTGCTGAAGGATCTTCAGATACTTCTTGGGCTAACTCTTCGAAGCTTGACAATCCTGAATTTATTTTAGATCGTAATTTATTTATTCTATTGAAGGCTAATAGCGTGTCTTTCGGAGTTGGATTAGGTCCTAACTTTACCATAATATGACTCGCATTTATTTCATTAACAGTTCTGTAATATGCTTCATTAATTAGATCTTCGTTAATAGAAGTATCTATTAAATAAGGTTTTTCCAACTGATAACGATAACCAGATAATTCATCTTTAAATTTCTTAGTTGTGTCTAGCCCAATCGCTTCTGCAGCCTTAACTTTAAGTTTAAAATTTACAAAAAGTTTAATGTATTCGTTTAAGTCCTCTTTTGTTGCAACCTTTTCTTTTTTATTCTTCCAATATATTTGTTCGAATTCAGATTTAAAAACTTCATCGTTATCTACAATTAATATAGGTTTTTCTTGTCCGAAAAAATTGTTAAAACCAAGTAGGAGTATAATTAGTTGAATTTGTTTCATGAATTAATTTAATTTATCTTAAATTGTAATTAGGAGATTCTCTAGTAATGGTAACATCGTGAGGATGACTTTCTATCATGCCAGAGTGAGTTATTTTTATGAATTTGGCATCTAATAAATTAGCAATATTTTTTGCTCCACAGTATCCCATTCCCGCTCTAAGTCCACCAATCAGTTGGTGCATCACTTCTTTCAGTGTTCCTTTAAAAGGAACTCTTGCTGAAATTCCTTCAGGCACTAATTTTTTAATATCGTTTTCATCTTCCTGGAAATACCTATCCTTAGAGCCGTGTTGCATTGCTTCAATTGATCCCATTCCTCTGTAAGATTTAAATTTCCTTCCCTCATATATAATGGTTTCTCCGGGAGATTCTTGTGTCCCAGCAAACATAGAGCCCATCATAACACTTGAAGCTCCAGCTGCGAGTGCTTTGGGAATATCTCCTGTAAATCTGATTCCTCCATCGGCGATAATTGGAACATCAGAGTCTTTAATAGCATCATAGACATTCATAATAGCTGATAATTGTGGATATCCCACTCCGGCTATAACTCTAGTGGTGCAAATCGAACCTGGACCGATACCTACTTTGACGGCATCTGCACCAGCTCTAACTAAATCAAGAGCGGCTTCACCTGTTGCAATATTTCCAACAACCACATCTAATTCTGGATATTGTTTTTTAACTTTTTTTAATAATGTTATGACTCCCTTAGAATGTCCGTGTGCAGTGTCAATTACAATTGCATCCACTCCACATTTAACTAATGCTTTTATTCTATCGAAAGTATCTTTGGAAACACCAACAGCAGCTGCTACCCTTAGTCTTCCAAATTGATCTTTACAGCTGTTTGGATGTTGCTTTACTTTAATAATATCCTTGAAAGTGATTAAACCTACTAGCGTATTGTTTTTATCAATAACTGGGAGTTTTTCAATTTTATGATTTTGTAAAATATTTTCAGCCTTTACAAGGTCTACATCTTCATTAGCAGTAACTAATTTCTCAGTGGTCATCACCTCTGAAATCTTTTTGCTTAATTCTTTTTCAAATCTTAGGTCTCGATTGGTGACAATGCCTTTTAATTTTTTTTCATTATTTACGACTGGAATTCCACCAATTTTGTTTTCTGCCATTAACCTTAAAGCATCTCCAATTAAAGAATTTTCATCTAAAGTTATGGGGTCTAAAATCATACCGCTTTCAGATCTTTTAACTTTTCGTACCTCAATAGCTTGTCTTTCAATTGACATATTTTTATGAATAACACCAATTCCTCCTTGTTGTGCAATTGAAATGGCTAACTCGTGTTCTGTGACGGTGTCCATTGCAGCTGAAATTATTGGAGTTTTAATCGAAATATTCCTTGTGAACTTGGAAAATAAGTTCACTTCGTTGGGTAAATGTTCAGAGTATGAAGGTACTAAAAGCACATCATCATATGTAAGGCCTTCTCCTAAAAATTTTTCTTTATTATTCAACATATAAATATGAAAGTTTTGCAAATTTAGAAAAATACTTTTATTAGATGTAATTGTAGCAGGTATTTAATATATGTTTAACATTTACTTTTTGGATTCAATTACTAAAAACTATACTACCATCTACAATGGTGTAGATTACTTTTGTGTTAAGAATTGATGCTTCTTTTTCCTTTAGAATATCATTCTCTAGAACTACAAAATCAGCACATTTACCAATCTCCATCGTACCCTTTTCATTTTCTTCAAAATTCGCTAATGCCGCCCAGATAGTCATACCTTTAATTGCATTCAATCTACTTAAAGCCTCTGAAATTTGGAATCCATTTAAGGGGGAACCTTTTTTATTTTTACGAAAAACTGCTGCATAAAATGTGTTTATTGGATTAATTTCTTCAACAGGAAAATCTGTTCCTAGAGCGATTATATTATTTTCTTCAAATAAGGATTGGTATCGGTAACAATTTAATAATCTATTTTTTCCTAACCTCAATAGTGCCCATTTGAAATCAGAAGTTGCATGAGTAGGCTGCACAGATGGGATAATATTGTAATCTCTAAATCGACCTAAATCTTTTTGGTCTATACATTGTACGTGTTCAATTCTCCATCTTAAGTCATTGGATTTTTTTAATATTTCTGCATAAGAATTTAATACAGTTCTATTTGTCGAGTCTCCAATGGCGTGAGTACATGCTTGAAAACCATATTCCTTTAATTTTATTAGTTTTTGTCTGTAGGAATTTTCTTCTTGTAGTAGCATTCCAAACGATTTTTTTTTATCAGAATAACTTTTCAGTAAGCAAGCTCCTCTTGAACCGAGTGAACCGTCTGCAAAGAACTTAAATGATCTTACATTTAGCTTTTCTGTTTTTAATGGTGTACCTACGCTATCAATGAAGTAATCGAAATTTTCTTGATTATCACTTAACATGGCATATACTTTAATTTTTAATTCATTGGTTTTTTGAAGTCGATCAATTAAATCAACATCTTCTTTATTAAGACCTGCAATATCAACTGTAGTTAGCCCCAAAGAAAAACAATCTTCTTGCGCTTTGATCAAAGCTCTTTTTTTTGAAATATCATTTGGTTTTGGAATATTTTCTACGATTAAATCCATCGCATTGTCTATGAATATTCCTGTAAATTCATTATTGATTTTTTCAATATGCCCTCCTTCAATAATTGTGTCAAAATTAATTTTTGAATTTTTAATTGCAGTTCTGTTAGCCATTAAAGCATGTCCATCTATTCTATATATAACAACATTGGTATTACTAAAATTCACATTCAATAATTTATTATTTGGCCACTCTTTTTCCTTCCATTGGTTTTGATCCCATCCGTATCCGATAAGCCATTTTTCCCTTTCTGTTTTGTCAGATTTTTTTAAGATTTCAATGATTTCGTTAAATGATTTTGCAGATGATAAGTCTACCATTTCAGTTTGGAGACCGTAAGCTAAAAAATGGCAATGGGCATCTATAAACCCAGGGTACATAGCTTTTCCTTTTAAATCCATCTTTTTAATGGACTGGAACTTGTTTAAAATTTGATTATTTTTTCCAGTAGCAATAATCTTGTTATTTTTTATTGCAATTGCTTCGTGAATATTATTGTTGTCGTCAAGAGAGTACAAAATACCATTGTGTATAATTAAGTCAACTTCAATTTTGTAGTTGCAGGAAATCAAAAAAAGAAAGATTAATAATATTAGCTTATTCGGTAATATTTTTTTTAAATGAATCATATAGAAGGTTTAAAGAAATTATAATAAATATAAGCCCTGGTATTTTATACCTTACTAAAGCTCCTATAACAGGAGTTCCTATTCCGATAAGGGTATACATCAATATAATGAAGAATGAGCAATGCCATATTAAATTCTTGTAGTTTTTCTTTAGTTGTATTTTATTTTGGCTAATCTTAAACAATATCAAAAATAAGCCCAAGAAAATGAAGATGTTTTCAATTAACGGCAATAAGTGAATTGTTTCATGAATATCATTGGGTAAAGGTCTAAAAAAACTATTTATTATACCAGCAGGAATTGCAGATAATAAGGATCTTAAATTAGGCTCTAAAGGAGTCATATTAATTGAGCTGCCTGCATCAAATATATTAGCTAATCTAATGAAGTCATTTTGTTTACTTGCTAATATTTTAATCGGATTTATTGTTGAATTAAATTGTGTAAAAACTACCATCAAAATTGCTAAAAAAAGAGAAGCTGAGGCAATCGTTAATAATGGTTTTAATTTATATTTATGACTTATAACATAGGACGCTAATGCTGGAAAAAAACATATAAAAACATAAAATTTGATTTTAAAAACAATGTAAAGCCCTAATAGTAAAGAGGATAAATTAAACCATTTTTTTTTTCTATCACTTACTAGAAAGTGAATAACTAATCCGAATGAAAAAATCAATAAAGGCTCTTTTAAAATACCTGAGCTCCAAATTAAAAGAGAGGGCATTAAAACAAAGCTCCAAAATAAAAATTTTGGATATTTTAGTTTAAATTTTTTTAATAAGCTTTTCACTATTAAGATTTTTCCGAGGTAACCAATTAAAACAAATGAAAGCATATTAAAAACATAGCTTTTAAACCCTATTATATTCAGAAGAGCGTTTATTTTTATAATTAACCTTGACTCATTCATAACTGAACTTTTATAGCTTGAATCCCAATGATTCATTTCTATTAAAGAATTGGTTAGTAGTTGGTCATTTGATATGTCGAAACCAATTAAAATTTTTATAAAATCTAATGGCTTATCAAAGAATAATTGGTGTAAAACCAGACTGTCATCATAGAATTTAAAAATATCAGCAGTGTATCGCTCCATGTAATATTGTGTGTAAACTGTGTACAGTAAATAACTTGCAAAAAATTGAATACATATGCCGAAAATAATTTCTGCTTTACTGATTCCTTTAAGTTCAAAGAATCTTAGATTTTTAAATAGAAAAAGAATTAAAATAATGTATAAAAACGAAATCAATATGCTTTAAAATTTTATTCATTGTTAAAATAATTTAAATACTTTACTTATTGTTAGTAAATCAATAAAACTTTAATTACATAATTTACATCTTTAGTTATTTTTACACTCTATTTAGATTATATGTCAAATAAACAAACAAATAATACAGCTACTTTAGATCAAGCTTTAGAGCTGGGCTTAAAAAAAGAAGAATTTACTGAAATTTGTGAAATTCTAGGGAGAATCCCAAACTTCACAGAAGTAAGTATCTATTCTGTAATGTGGTCCGAACATTGTTCTTACAAAAACTCGATACACTGGTTGAAAAAACTTCCTAAAGATGGTCCTCATATGTTGGTTAAGGCCGGTGAAGAGAATGCAGGGTTAGTGGATATTGGAGATGGATTGGCCTGTGCCTTTAAAATAGAATCTCACAATCACCCCAGCGCTCTTGAGCCATACCAAGGAGCTGCAACTGGTGTAGGTGGGATAAATAGAGATATTTTCACTATGGGAGCAAGACCAATTGCTCAAATGAATTCCTTAAGGTTTGGGAAATATGAAAATCCAAGAACCAAGTGGCTTCTTAAAGGTGTTGTTAAAGGAATAGGTAATTACGGTAACTCCTTCGGTATTCCTGTTCTTTCAGGAGAAGTTTTTTTTGACGAGAGTTATGATCAAAACCCCTTGGTAAACGCTTTTTCTGCTGGTTTAATGAATGTAGATGATTTAATATCTGCAACAGCATCAGGTCCTGGCAATCCTGTTTTTATTGTTGGATCTTCAACTGGAAAAGACGGTATTCACGGTGCTGCTTTTGCTTCAAAAGATATCACAGAAGATTCTATGGATGATTTGCCAGCAGTTCAGGTAGGAGATCCTTTCCAAGAAAAATTATTACTAGAAGCTTCTTTAGAATTAGCAAAAACAGATGCAGTTGTTGGAATGCAAGATATGGGTGCAGCAGGTATTACTTGTTCAACTTCTGAGATGAGTGCAGCTGGAAATGTTGGTATGAAAATAGATTTGGATAAAGTCCCAACAAGACAGTCAGATATGAAAGACTGGGAAATTTTACTTTCTGAATCGCAAGAGAGAATGCTCGTTGTTGTTGAAAAAGGGAAGGAATCCGAAGTGAAAAAAATATTTGATAAGTGGGATTTAAATTGTGAATTAATTGGTGAAGTTACAAATGGAGATACCCTAGAGTTTTTTCAAAATGGGCAATGTGTAGCTAGCGTTCCTCCTTCTTCATTAGTTTTAGGTGGAGGAGCTCCTGTCTATCAAAGAGAATATAAGGAACCAGCTTATTTTAAAAAGTATAAAGAATTTAATATCAATAAAATATCTATTCCAGAAAATTTAGTTGAAGTTGGTCGTTTTTTATTTAATCAGCCAAACATCGCATCTAAAAGGTGGGTCTATGAACAATACGACAGTATGGTTGGTACAAATAACGTCTCAACTAACAACCCTTCAGATGCTGGAGTTGCATTAGTTAAAGGAACTTACAAAGGGATTGCAATGTCTGTAGATTGTAATTCTAGATATGTGCATGCGGATCCAGAAATGGGAACAGCTATTGCAGTTTCAGAAGCGGCAAGAAATATAGTCGTATCTGGAGGTGTTCCATCTGCTATTACCAATTGTTTAAATTTTGGAAATCCGTACCATCCAGAGTCTTACTGGCAATTCGTTGGAGCTATCAAAGGAATGTCTAAAGCATGTGAAAAATTCTCAACTCCAGTAACAGGTGGAAATGTTAGTTTTTACAACCAATCAATTGTAAGCGGCAAGGAAGTTCCTGTTTTCCCAACTCCAACCATTGGAATGATTGGTCTACTTGAAGATGTGAGAAACATAATGAGTCTTAATTTTAAATCTGAGAACGATCATATTTTTCTAGTAGGCAAAATTGTAAACGACATTTCTTCTTCTGAATATCTAGTGAAATACCATGAAGTTTTGGAGTCACCAGCGCCATACTTTGATATAGACGAAGAATTCGAACTGCATCAAAACATTAAAAATTTCATTGATAAAAAGTTGATCAACGCTGCTCACGACTGTGCTGACGGAGGACTATTTGTTTCGTTAGTAGAAATGGCCATGAGTTCAAACTTAGGTTGTGAAATTAAAACCGTTAATGAAATTAGAAAAGATTCTTTTCTATTTGGTGAGTCACAAGGTAGAGTAATTGTTACTGTTTCCAGTGATCAGCTAGATTCTTTTAAAAACGAAATTAAAACCAATGGTATAAATTCTCTTTATTTAGGAAAGGTTTCTAAAGAATCACATATAAATATAGATTCCACAAATTACGGAATGGTAGAAGACTTTAAAGAGATCTCTAATAATGTAATCAATTTATAATTTTTTGATTTATTTTTTTCTATGTATATTTAGATTATGATTTATTTCAATTTTGTACTTTACACACTAGCTATATTTCTTTTAATAAAGTCTATAATGATTATTCCAGAAAGACAATCTTGGGTAATACAAAGGCTTGGTAAGTTTAATAGAATATCTCTTCCGGGATTAAAATTCAAGATTCCTTTTATAGAAACCATTGCTTCTAAAGAGAATTTAAGGATTCAGCAACTTGATGTAGATGTGGAAACAAAGACACTTGACGATGTATTTGTTATTTTGAAAATATCTGTTCAATATAGAATAATTTCGGAAAAAGTATTTGAAGCATTTTATGAATTAGACGATCCACACGGTCAAATTGCGTCCTATATTTTTGATGAGGTTAGGGCAGAAGTTCCAAAATTAGGTTTAGATGATGTTTTTGGTAAAAAAGATGATGTAGCAATGGCTGTAAGAGAAAATATTTCTCAACAAATGGAGCAATATGGATATAAAATTGTGAAAACCTTAATCACTGACATTAATCCAGATGAATTAGTAAAAGCATCAATGAATAAAATTAATGCTGCAACAAGAGACAAAGAAGCTGCATTTCAAGAGGCGGAAGGTGAGAAAATTAGGATTGTAAAAAGAGCAGAAGCGGAAGCAGATTCTAAAAGGCTTTCTGGTGAAGGAATAGCTGCTCAGCGATTAGAAATTGTTAGAGGCTTTAAAGAATCTGTTGAGGATTTTCAAAAAGCTCTTCAAGACGTCGACCCTCAGGAAATAATGCAATTTGTCCTGATGACTCAGTATTTTGATACATTGACAGCTATTGGTGCAAATGAAAATAACAATACCGTTATGGTTCCTCATACGCCTGGAGGAATGAAAGATTTTCAACAGCAAATTATTGAAGGAACATTTGTCGGTAAAGAATTAGCGAAACATCAGAAAAAATCCAATAAATAAATCTCTTTTTTTTTCTCATTTCAAAATCATTTTTACTCATTGCAATAGGTAATACCCAACTTTTTTTTAAATTTTACGTTATATTAAAATAGTTGCGAATATCCTAACTATCAAAATTTTTAATTATCAGGAATAATATGATAAAGGTAAATTTAAGTTTAATCTACTTTATTGGGTGGATTCATGTAATAAAATCAAAGGTTTTATCAGATTTGTTCATTATTTACTTTGTTTTCATTGGGTTTTTCAAAAGTTATTTTTCAGTGAAATCTCATCTGTTGTTTAAATTTTCATTAAATTTAGAAGTTGTTAAATAATTTTAAATACTTAATTTTTGTCTTCTTACTATCTTTTAACGTAGTTAGAATAAGTGCGTCTCATGTTCCAGGTGGTAATATTACTTATGAGTGTATTGGCCCAAACACTTATGTGGTTACCCTTACTGTTTTTGAAGATTGTGGTACCGCTTTTATAGGAAACATGCCTGAATCCATCAGTGTAACGAATACGTGTGGTCTCACATTTTCTACCAACGTAAATTTACCAATAGTTACCTACCAACAGGAAATTTCTCAATTATGCCTACCTATGATTGGTCAAAGTGAATGTAATGGTGGAGGTTTTCCAGGTGTTTACATGCATATTTGGAGAGACACTATTACACTACCAGGACCTTGCGATAGCTGGATCTTTTCTTATGATGATTGTTGTAGAAATGCATCTCAAAACTTACAGGGAACAGGAAATGATTATTATTTTGAGACTATACTAAATAGTAATACAGCTTCTTGCAATAGTTCTCCAATCATAACTGCGTCTCCTATACCTTACAACTGTTTAAACCAACCAGTAGTTTATAATTTTGGAGTTTATGAGCCAGACGGTGATTCGCTTGTGTATTCTTTAGTTAGTGCTTTAGATGATCCAGGCCTTCCAGTTCCTTATCAAGGAGGATATTCAGGAGCAAGCCCTATCAATGGTATAAATATTAATCCCAGTACTGGAGAAATTACTTTTACTCCTACCATTCAAGGTAACTTTGTAGTGGTAGTATTAATTGAAGAGTTTGACTCTAACGGAAATTTAGTTGGAAGCGTAATGCAAGATTTTCAATTTGAAATAATAGTTTGTACGAATATTTCTCCATCTGCTCCTACCGCTGGATTAGTTAATTTTACGGGAACTGCAATTCAAACGGGTCCTTTTGATATACAATCTTGTGAAGGAGATAGTATTTGTTTTGAATTAGAATTTTTAGATAACAATCCTACTGATTCTATTTATATAAATTCGAATATTGCACAACTTTTTCCAGGAGCAACTGTTGTTCAAAATAGTTTTTTTTCACCAGCCACAGCAACATTTTGTTTTGTAGTTTTGCCAGGTTCTAATCCCTTTAGTACGATAAGTGTAAACGTTAATGACAATGCTTGTCCAATAATGGGTACTACTTCTGCAGCAATAGGAGTTACGGTGATTTCTAGTACTTATGCAGGACAAGATATTTCAATGTGTCAGGGGGAACCATCGCAATTGTCCGCCTCTGGAGGAAATGTTTTTGTTTGGTCAATTATTAGTGGAGATCCTATTAGCGTGGGTAATAATTTTTCATGTAATAATTGTGCAAATCCTATTGCAAATCCAGCATTTTCTACCGTTTACAAGGTCGTGAGTAATTTATCTGGTGGTTGCTCAAATGTTGATACCATAGATGTTAACGTAGCACCCAACTTTAACTATGATTTATTTCAGTCCGATACGGTTACTTGTTTAAATTCTCCATTGGATTTTAGCGCAACACCATTGTCTAGTGGGAGTTACACTTATCAGTGGAATCCTATTTCATATTTAAGTAATCCCAACGTAGCAGATCCAATATTTAGCTCATCAATGCCTGGACTTTTTACTTACGAAATAACTATAGAAAGTAGTTTAGGTTGTGAAAAGAAAGATTCAATTTCCGTTGATGTCTACCCAGCTTATGCCCCTCAAATAAATCTAACTGCTAGTGATACAAATGTAAATTGTAGTGATTCTGTTTTTCTAAACGTAGATTTATTGGGTGGAAATCCAGCTATGTGTTCTCCAAGTGGTTCGACATCTTGTTCTTCACAATCGTCTTTCCAAACTGTTGGTAATGTTAATGGTAATAATGGACAATATGCTTTCCCAGCTCCGTTTGGTCACTATTATAAAAATGCAAAACAACAATATCTATATAAAGCATCAGAATTACAGGCTGCTGGCTTCACGGGAGGTAAAATTACAGAACTATCTTGGGAAACTACTGCACAGAACGGTGCTACTAATAATTTTCATGGTTTTACAATAAGGATGGGTTGTACCAATCAAAATGCTATTAACTCATGGCAAGCAGGACTTTCAACTGTCTTTACCCCTCAAACTGTAAACGTGACATTAGGTTGGAATGCATTTCCTTTAACTACAGCTTATGAGTGGGACGGTATTTCTAATTTAATTGTAGAGATTTGTTTTAATAATTTAAATAATGGACCCTACACTTTTAATTGGTCTACTCCTTATAAAATTACTCCTTTCAATTCAGCCATCTATTATAGAAGCGATATAACTCAGGCATGTTCTTTCAGTGGAACACCTACAGGTGTTGAAAATAAAAGACCAGTTACAAAATTTAAAACTTGTCCAATGATTCCAGACCCAAGTTTTTTCACTTTTCAATGGATTCCTTCTACCTTTTTGTCATCTGTAACAGATCAAAATCCATTTTCTATACCTATGATCAGTACAAATTATACCGTTATAGCAACTGATGTTAACGGTGGATGTACAGACACAGCAAGTATTTTTATAAATGCTTTGTGTGACACTTGTGACGCTGCTATCCCAACTGTAGATGGACTGACATGTTATGGAGGAAACGATGCTGCTATTTCTGGAGTCCCTGGTGGTAACGATGGTCCACCTTGGATAGTTCAACTTATGGATGGATCTAGTATTAATGTTTTAGCAGT
>JAQXDK010000012.1 GCA_029251405.1 Flavobacteriales bacterium | reverse complement strand
GATATTGGAGTGCAATAATTACAATCCTAGTAATTCTAACGTCATTTACACAATAAGTGGAGAATTACCAGTCTCACAAGATGGGTTCCATGATTTGACAATTAATGGAACAGTTACTTCAAGTTCTAATTTTAATATTACTGGTAACTTTACTAATTCTGGAAGTTTTTCATCATTAAATCCAGGAAATACTATAACTTTTAATGGACCCTCAGATCAAACAATAAATGGAGGAGGTACTATTAATTTTAAAAATCTACTTTTTTCAAATTCTAATTCAACTAGTAAACTTTTTATATCAAATATTACATTAAATATTGATGAATCAATAGAATCATCTTCAGGGATTTTGAGTCAAAACGGAGGAAATATAATATTGAAAAGTTCTGTTTCAAGTTCATCGGGTTTGATAAAAGTCAACTCTCCATCTGATTTTGTATATGGTTCTGGAACATTTACTGCTGAGAGATATTTCAACGCTTCATCTGATGGATGGAGAATGATTTCTTCACCATTAAATCCATCAACATTAGCAGATTGGGATGACGAATTTACATATTGTGGTATATCTGCTGGTAATGGGAATTTTTCTTTAGGTTCATGTAGTGGATTTTATAGTGTTTTGACCTATAATGAACCTGCTGCTTCACCATCAATCGAGGACGGTTTTGTAGGTATTACCAGTTTAAGTCAATCTGTAGCTAATGCAACAGGAACTTTAATTTATTCTAATTCAGGAGCTAACACAATTTCAGTATCTGGAATACCAAATTTTTCATCTTTTACTAAGGCAATAACTAAAGTAAATGACGGTTGGAATCTTATTTCAAATCCTTATCCCTCTACTTTAGACTGGACAAATGGATCTACAGGTTTTTACGACGCTAACTCTTCAATTATTGACAATGCAAGATATATTTATCAAGGAGATTTAGGGAATTACACATCAGGTGCTTTAGACATACCCCATTCTCAAGGTTTTTGGGTCAAGGCATCTAGTAGTGGTAATCTCACTTTTCATCCTAATCAAACAATAAATTCCTATCAAACTGCATTTACAAAATCTTCAAATGGAGTTAATAACCCTTTGAAATTATTTATTAGCTCTGATGTGAATTCTTATGGTGATTATGCTTCGATTTTGGCAGGACCTAATTATTCCAATAATTATGATCAAGGACAAGACATCTTTAAACTCTTTTCTCCTAATCCAGATTATGTTCCTAATTTATTTTTTTTAGATAACAATGGAAATTTTTTAGACAGAACATGTATCAATAATAACCATAGTATTGATATTTATCTAGATGCTAGAATCGGTCAATACGCACATGGTAATTATACAATTGAATTTGATAATATACCTTCTTTTATGATTGGTTCTTGTCTAATACTTGAAGATTTACATAATGGTATATTAACAGACTTAAGGTCAGACAGTGTTTATACTTTCTTATCTGACTCTTTGGCTCCATCTCCAAGATTTAAACTTTCTATTGATGTTGAGTATGATATAAATGTTAAGAATTCATTATGTTATCAAGATTCAACCGCCAGTATCAGCTTAGAGAGTTCGTCAATTAATGGAAGCTTTTTTAATCTATACGACTCATTAAATTTTTTGGTTGACTCTATTATTGCCAATCAAGATTCCATCTGTTTTAATAATATTAACGCTGGAGAATACAATATTTTAACAAATCATAATTCTTCATGCTCTCTTAATAATCACCAAATAATTGTTTCAGAACCAGATGTTGTAATTTCAAATTTTTCCAATCATAGTGATACTATATACATAGACAGTTCTGGACAAGCATTAATTAATTTCACAAATCTTTCTAGTGGAGCTTCGATATTTGAATGGAATTTCGGAGATAATAATACTTCTAATGAAGCAAACCCATTTCATCTTTATTCAAACCCTGGTATTTATAATGTTCAATTAGTATCAAAAATAGATAGTATTGGTACTTGCTTTGATATTTTTCAAAAAAGTATAATTGTTCAATCTCCTTTTCTGAATATAAATCATTTTAGTCCTCTAAGTTTTACATTTAAAATATTTGGAAATACTTTAAATATTGAATCTCAAACCAAAAATAGGCTTATAAAAAAGATTAATATTCATAGTGTTAGTGGACAACTATTGTATAGTAAAGAGTTGAATTCAGAAACTGTAACTTACAATTTATCAGATTTCTCAAGTGGATGCTATTTGATAATAATTGAGGATAATAAATCAAATAAATTTTCCTATAAATTTGTTAAATAATTAATTGTAAGTGTTCCAAAATTTTAAAAAAGTTTTAATTGTAGCTCCTCATACTGATGATGCTGAATTTGGATGTGGAGCAACTATATCAAGGATGGTTGAAGAAGGTTTAGATGTTTATATTGCTACTTTTTCAGCATGTGAAAAATCTGTACCTAGTCAATTTCCGTCTGATATTTTAATTACCGAATTTAAAGAAGCTTCTAAAGTATTAGGTGTAAAATCTATAAATATATTTCTTTACGGATACGAAGTAAGGATATTTAATGAAAAAAGACAGCAAATTTTACAGGATCTTATTGAGCTTAGAAACAATGTAAATCCTGATTTAGTTATGATTCCATCTGAAAGTGATGTACATCAAGATCATAATACAATATTTAATGAGTCTATAAGGGCATTTAAGTTTAGTTCAATACTTGGTTATGAAATGCCATGGAATAATTTATCTTTTGAAACAAGTTCGTTTGTTTTCTTAAATGAGAAACATATTTTGAGTAAAGTTAATGCCTTAAAAAGGTATAAATCTCAGTCTAAAAGACCTTATGCTAATGAAGAGTTTATACGTTCTTTAGCTAGAACTAGGGGAGTGCAAATAAATACAAAATATGCAGAAGCATTTCAAGTTATAAGGTGGATATTAAAATAGCTATGGATAATAAATGTAATTTTATTTCAGAAAATGTATCAATTGGTGAAAATGTCAAAATTGGTAGTTTCATAATAATTGAAGATGGAGTAGTGATTGAAGATAATGTTACAATAGAAAGTAATACTATTATATCCACAAATAGTAAAATTAGAAATAATTCTTTTATTGGAACATACTCAAAAATTGGTAAGAATGTAGAGCTTGGAAGTAATTGTAGAATGACAGCTTACTGCGAAATAAGAGACAATTGTATTATTGGAAGTGGAACATCATTTGGAAGCAGGTGTACCTTATCTGCAGGAACAATTGTAGGCGAAAATGTTATTGTGAAATACGGATTTGTAGCTGCAGACACTCCATATCTAACAAAAAATATTAAGCAAACATGCGAAATGAAGTCAGGATCAATGTTTGGTGCAAATGTTACTCTTATGCCGTCTGTTGTAATTGGTGAAAATTCTATAATTGGAGCAAATTCACAAGTTCGTTTTAATGTGCCAGCTAAAGAAATTTGGTTTGGTATTCCCGCAAAGTTTCACAAAAAAATATAATATTGTTGAAAGTCAGTAAAATAGCTGAGCATTATAGCTTAAAATTATTTGGTGATTTAACAATTGAGAAAATAAACTCTGTAAATTCTTTAGATAATCAAAAAAATGATGGATTATCATGGATAAAAAATCAAAAATCTCTTGAAAAAGTAAAAAAAGGTTTTTTTATTGTAGGTGATAATTTATCGATTACAAATAAAAAAAATGTTGTTTATCTGATAACCAATCAATCTGCAAAAATCATTTTTTCAAAAATCATTTCTGATTTTTTTTCGCCAAGAATTGATTTTTATTTAAAAAACTATATCAGTGAACACCTAAAAAATGAAAATATTAAAATTTCAGAAAATGTTTTTATTGGAATAAATGTATCAATTGGCGATGGAACTATAATTTATCCAAATGTTGTAATCGAAGCTAACACTAAAATTGGGAATAACTGCATAATTAAAAGTCATGTTTCTTTAGGGACTGAAGGATTGGGTTTAGAATTAGATAAAACAATTAATCAATTAGTTAAATTTCCTCAGTTGGGTAATGTTATTTTAGAAAACAATATTGATATAGGTCCAAATTCGACAGTAAGAAGAGCAACTTTAGACTCAACTATTATTAAATCTGGCAGTAAAATAGGTTCTTTTGTTAATATTGGGCATAATTCTGAAATCGGAAGAAATTGTATTTTAACTTGTAATATTGTTACAGGTGGTTCGTCTAAAATAGGTGATAATACTTTTATTGGACTTAATTCTGTGATTAAAAATGGAATCAATGTTGGATCAAATTCAATTATTGGCATGGGTTCTGTAGTCAATAAAGATCTAAAATCTAAAATTGTTGCTTATGGAAATCCAGCAAAAGAAATTCGTAAAAATACATAAGTCAATTTTTTGGATAAATCTATTCTTATAGTATCGTATATAATTGGAAATGATAAATCTGTCGGTGGTAAAAGATGGTTAAATTATTCAAACTATTTATCAAAAATTGGTTATTCAGTATCAATTTTAGCTACAAAGAATAATATTGATTTTAAAAGTATAGATAATGAAATTAAAGTTTATTCTATTACTTCTAAATATCCAAAAGTTTTAGAGAAAAACAATCAATTTTTTTTAAGAAAAATTCAATATAAATTATCTTGTTTTTACAGAAAATTATGGGTTAAAGGAACAATCTATGATAAAGGAAAAAATTTAGAATTTAGTTTGACAAAAAAAGTTAATAAAATTATTAGGGAAAATAATATTCGAAATATCATAGTTTCTGGTGCTCCTTTTAGCCTTTTATATTTTATTACAAAGCATTTTAGAAATAGTTTAAATATAATATGTGATTTTAGAGACCCTTGGTCATGGGGTGATAATTATGGAATGAGTAATTTATCTAAAAAAAGATTCAATTATGAGAATAGTTGCGAGAAATTTGTTTTAAAATATTCAAATCATATTTTATGTGCTTCAGATGATTTAGCTATAGTATTAAATAGTAAACTTACTTCTTATAATAAAAACTCAATCGTTTTAATTAATTCTTTCTCTAACTATTACATTAGAAAATTTAAAAGTAAAAAATCAAATAAAATATCTATATCTCACATAGGGACTATTGCAATTAAAACAGAAAAGTATTGGAAGAAATTTTTAGATTTAATTGAACTATCATGTCTTAATATTGAGGTAAATATATATGGTAATAATAATCTTTATTTTCATGAATATGCATTAAGAAAAAGAGATTTAAATATTAATTTCTTTGAAAGATTGAATGAAGAAATTTTAATGGAGAAATTAAGTAATTCAAGTTTTTCTTTACTTTTCAAGAAGGAAGGTTTTAGTAATACATATCCTACCAAATTTTTTAATTATATATATTCAAAAGTTCCTATTTTAACTTTTTCTGAAAATGGTAATTTTGCAAATGAGATAAAGAAAAATAAAATTGGTATTATCTTCAATGAGAATACTAACGTAAAAGATTTTGACACATTGTTATCTTCTTATAATTGTAAAGGCTATGATACTTATGATATTTCAAAATTTAAATTAGATAAACAAATTCAAAAATTAATTAAAGTATTTGAATAATTTTGTATTTTAATTTAAATTAAGTATAAATTGATTTCAATTATTGTCCCTAATTTTAATAAATCAATTTATATAATTGATACTCTTCTAAGTATCAATAACCAAGACTTCACAAATTGGGAATGTATAATTATTGATGATAATTCAACTGATAACTCGGTTAGCTTAATAAATAACTTTATTAAGACAAAATCAAAGTTTAATCTAATTGTTAACAACAAAAATTATGGGGCAAGTTATTGCAGAAATCTTGGAATTAATCAATCCAAAGGTGAATATATTATATTCCTTGACGCTGATGATATAATCTTACCAAATTGTTTTTCCAATAGAATCAATAAGATTTCAAATAATAAAACATTAGATTTTGCAGTTTTCCCTATGGGAACCTTTTATGAAAATATAGGTGATAGTAATAGTATTTGGAATAATTTCAATGGTAATCATTTACATAGATTTTTATCTCACGATTTACCTTGGGCAATATGTTCAGTTATATGGAAGAAAAAAAGTCTAATAAAATTAGGTGGATTTAATGAAGATTTTTCAAGGCTTCAAGATGTAGAATTACACACAAAAGCATTAATGAATAATTTTAAGTATTCTACTTTTTCTGATTATAATTCTGACTGTTTTTATAGAATTAACAGAAACAGAATTAAATATTATAAAAAGTATTGCATGGATGATATTAATGGGAAAATATCTTTCATTAATTTTTTTAATAATAAAATTATTGATAATGTTTTAAAAAAATATCTTAGAGGTACTTTTTTTGAATGTTACATTTTTGCATTTAATTTATATAAGATAAAAAAAGTATCAAAATCAGATCTTTTTATAATATTATCAAAAATAGATACTAATGATTTTAAACATCTATTAAATTTCTTTTCCAAGACTATAATTAGGTTTTATTCCTATTTAAGGATTAATGATTTTTATTTTAGGGGAATAGATAAAATGTTCAAATTATTATTTAGGCTTTAAACTCTATTTATAAATAACGTTGTTGCAAATTAATTATATTTTTAATTTTATTTCTCATTTTCTTTAATCATATATTTATATTATATCTTTCTAATTAGTGTATGTCAAAATTAAAATTAGCTTTATTAAGTGACGGTATCTATCCTTTTGTAAATGGTGGCATGCAACAACACTCTTCTCACCTTTCAAAGTATTTAACATTAAATAATGTTGAAGTAACTCTAGTACATTGTGTTTATAATGATAAAATCCCACAAGATTCGCAGATCAATCATTCTTTGTTTGGTGATGACACCAAATTATTTAAAATTATCACAATAAAATTTCCAAAATCTATTAAATTTCCAGGTCATTATTTGTTTAATTCATGGAGATATTCAAAATTAGTATTTGAAAATTTAAAAAAAGACCTTGATAGTTTTGATTTTTTTTATGTCAAAGGATTTTCTGGATGGAAATTATTAAATGAAAAAAGAAAAGGATTAATAATTCCTTCTATTGGAATTAATTTTCACGGAATGAACATGTTTTTACCTGTAAACAGTTTGAAATTAAAATTATCAAATTTTATATTTAGACCATTTGTTAAATATAATATAAATAACTCTGATCACGTTATTTCTTATGGAGGGAAAGTTACTACAACAATTATTAATATTGGTATACCAAAAGAAAAAGTCATTGAAATTCCAACTGGGATTGAAAAGGAATTTATTTTAAAAGAAAGTAGTCTTTCGATTAATAAAAAATTAAAGTTTTTGTTTGTTGGAAGATACGATCCATTAAAAGGGATTTCTGAAATATTTAAATCTCTAAAAATAGTTAATTCATCATTAATTGATTTTGCATTTATAGGGCCAATTCCTCAAAAAGTTATTCAAAATAATATTAAATATTACGGTTTTATCAGTAATAAGACTGATATTTTTAAAATAATGGACCAATGCGATGTTCTTGTTTTGCCATCATACTCAGAAGGTATGCCAAACGTTATTTTAGAGGCTATGGCAAGAGGGTTAATAATTATAGCTTCGGATGTAGGAGCTATAAATCTGATGGTTTCCAATAAAAATGGAATTTTATTAAAAAATCAAAATCATAAATCTTTAATAAAAGCTATAAATAGCTTAATTTTATTAAATCCAGTTTTATTAAGTGAGATGAAACATAACTCCATTAAGAAAATTAATAATTCTTTTAGTTGGGATATTGTTTCAAAACAATTAATAAATAAGATTGAAAATTTAGTAAGTTGAATTTAAGAAGAAACAATTTTTTTTTAAGAGATTCTTCATTTTGGATTCTTTTTGTCATATTATTTTCCACTGGTCTTGTTTTCTTTAAATTACCTTTTGAATTTTATTTTCATTATATTTTCCTTTTTCCATTAACTGCTTTTTTCATTCTAAAATCTGGAATACCTAAGTTTTATTACAAATTGTTTGCTATTCCTCTTTTGGTTGGATTAATTCATGTTGCTTTAGGAAATAATGATTTTTTTACTTTTTTCAAAGTCTTCTTTGGATTATCTATTTCTATTCTTTTTTTCTTTTTTATTTTACATAAATATGACTTTAATAATCTTAAGATTTTTAAAATCTACTGTAGTGCATGTTGGTTGCTGTGTATTTTTGCTATCATCCAAATTTTCTCATTTTTGATTGATTTTAGAACTGGTTATAATTTTTCATGGATTCTTAATAAATGGGGTTTTGTTAGAGGGGGAATTATTGGCTTCAGAGTTAATTCAATTCTTCCTGAACCGACGTATCTAGCTACATCACTTTCCCCAGCTGTTTATATATCAATAAGGAATTTAATTAATAAAAACACTTTCATATTTTCATATTTTCAATCAATAGTAATTATTTTAATTTCTATTTTAACAACTTCAACAATTGGTTATTTAGGAATTTTAATTTCTATAATTCTTAGCCTAGATTTCTTTAGATTAAGATATATTATTTTTACAGTTTTGATTTCTATTTTAGTATATAATATTGCTTATAATAATGTTTTAGATTTTAGTGAGAGAGTTAATTCAGCTAAGGGGTTGTGGATTGATAAAGATTTCACTATTAACAATACTAATAACTCAAGTTTCGTTCTATATAATAATTTACATATTGCTAAGGAAAATTTAATGAATTATCCTCTTTTTGGAACTGGATTAGGATCCCATGAAACAGCGTTTAAAAAATTCACTTTAACTAAATCTTTAATTCAATATGATTTCGAATTTAATATAAAGGATGGTAATTCTTTGTTTATTAGATTATCCACAGAAACAGGGTTATTTGGTTTGTTTTTTATATTTATAATAATTTTTAATGGTTTTATATACAAATCCAATAGTCAACTTGAAACAGATTACCACATGATTATCAGTCATGCAATTTTTATTTTTATGGTACTTGTTTTAATTAGGCAAGGTAACTATATGCTAAATGGATTGCCTTTTATCTTTCTTTTATATCATTTTAATAAAATAAGTTATAATGAAAAAATTAATTCTCTAAATGAATAATAAAACAGTATTATTCCTTTTCACCGAACTTTCGGGATATATTTTAGCCTGCTTTAATTTCGCTTCAGAAAATGGTTACAATGTTCATGTAGTTAATTATCCTACAAATTCTGATGCACCATTCGAAATAGAAAAACAAGAAAAAAAGACATTGTTTTTTCACAGTAAAAAAAAATTAAATACTAATAAAAAATTAAATGATTTTGTTTTAGAACTTTCACCAGGAATAATATTTGTAAGTGGTTGGATGGATAAACTATATTTTAAATTCTCAACTGACAAAAATAATAGTTTTAAAAAAATTCTTTTACTTGATAATACTTGGCTAGGATCCTTAAAACAAAACTTATGGTCATTTTTATTTAAAAACAGATATAAAAATACTTTTCAAGGAGTTTGGATTCCTGGTCATGAGCATAAAACTTATGCAAATAAATTAGGATTTAAAGATGTCGAAATTCAAAATGGTTTTTATACTTGTGATACTAATTTATTTAATTCATTTTATTTAAATAATCACCTTCAAAAACAATCTAATTTCCCCAAAAATTTCTTATATGTTGGTAGGTATGATGATGTTAAAGGGATAAGACACCTTTGGAATTCATTTATTAATGTGGTTGAAAAGAATAATTTCAATTGGGAGCTATGGTGCGTAGGTACAGGAAAGATGTGGGATTCTAGAGTAAAACATCCCTTAATAAAACACTTTGGTTTTGTTCAACCTGATAAACTTATAGAAATAGTACAAGATGCTGGAATTTATATTTTACCTAGTAAATACGAACCATGGGGGGTAAGTCTTCATGAAATGGTTAGCTTAGGAATGCCGGTTTTAATTTCAAAAAATATTGGCTCTAAAATCTATTTTTTAAAAGAAAAAATTAACGGAATGTCTTTTTCACATTTAAAAGAAAATGATTTGGAAAATAAAATTTATCAAATGATAAATTTATCTAAAGAAGAATTATTTGAAATGGGACAAGAAAGTGTAAATTTATCTAAAAAATTTTCATTAGACAGTTGGTTAGAAACTTTAAACAAATTCTATGATTAAAATACTTATTACCGGCGGCGCAGGAAATGTTGGAGGAGCTCTAGCTAGAAAACTAGTGGAAAATCCAAATTATTTTGTTGTAATTGTAGATAATCTTTCTACTGGATCCACTAAAAAGTTACCATCTAAAGAGTTCTCCAATTGGACTTTTGTTAATTGTGATGTGAATAATTATACAAGTATTTCAGAAATAATGTTAACCAATCATTTTGATTATGTTTTTCATTACGCTGCTGTAGTAGGAGTTCAAAGGACTCAAGATAATCCAATTATGGTTTTAAATGATATTGAAGGTATTAAAAATGTATTACAGCTTTCTAAGAATAGTTCTGTAAAGAGAGTATTTTTCTCTTCATCTTCTGAAGTGTATGGAGAACCTGTTGAATTACCTCAGAATGAGGAAACAACTCCGTTAAATTCTAGAGTTCCCTATGCTATAGTTAAAAATGTTGGTGAATCATTCTTTAAGTCTTATTTCAAGTCTTACGATCTACCATATACTATATTTAGATTCTTCAATACTTATGGTCCCAACCAGAGTGAGGATTTTGTAATCGCAAAATTCTTACAAGCAGCTCTTAAAGGAGAGGATATTACAATTTATGGAGACGGTTTACAAACTAGAACTTTTTGTTATGTGGACGATAATATAAATACTTGCATTAAGATATTTGAAGATAATTTAATGTTAAATGACGTTATTAATATTGGAGGAGCTATAGAGTTTACCATCAAAGAAGTAGCACAATTAATAATAGATAAAACTAAATCAAGTTCAAATATCATTCATCTTCCTGCATTAAAAGAAGGGGACATGACTAGAAGAATGCCCGATAATTCAAAAATGATTAAAATTTTACAAAAAGATTTAATTCCTCTAAATCAGGGAATAGATTTAATGTTAAAATATTACGATCACAAACTGTAATGTGCGGTATTAATGGTGTGTTTAATTACGATTCAGTAAATACTGTAGAAAAAAGAGTTAAATCAATGAATGATTTAACGAATCACCGAGGTCCAGATTACTCGAATATCTACAGAGATGAAAATATTTGTTTTGGTCATAATAGATTAGCCATAATAGATTTAGATGTGAAGTCTAACCAACCTTTCAAATCTAATGATGGTAATATAATTTTGGTATATAATGGTGAAATATACAATTTCAAAGAGTTAAAAAAAGAACTATCCAGTAACTATAAGTTTAAAACTAAATCAGACACAGAAGTAGTAGTTGCTGCCTACAAGGAGTGGGGGATTGGCATGTTGGAAAAGTTTAACGGAATGTTTTCTTTTGCTTTGTGGGATAAAGAATCAGAAAAATTTTATTTGTGTCGTGACAGGTTGGGTATTAAACCTTTATATTACTCTGAAAACAATCAAAGTATTGTGTTTTCTTCTTCAGTTAAGGCTATTAATTTTCACAATAAAAATCAACTTATAATTAATCAAGAAGATATGGTTGATTATTTAACTTTTGGAACAGTTCATTCTCCAAATTCTTTTATTGACGATATTAAATCTATTCCAAGAGCAAGTTATTTACTTGCAGATAAAGATGAAACTAAATTGATAGAATATTGGAGTTTTTTAAATCCAAAAACCCCAAAAAAATATAGCGATAAAAACCCTCACAACATTATAAAAGAGATCTTAAAGAACTCTGTTGAAAAGAGGATGATGTCAGATGTTCCTTTTGGAGTTTTTTTAAGTGGAGGGATTGATTCCAGTATTTTAGTCTCAGTGGCTAGTAAAGTAAAATCAGATCCAATAAACACTTTTTCTGTAGTTTTTAAAGATGAAGCATATGACGAAAGAAAATACTCTAGAATAATTGCTGAAAAATTTAAAACAAATCATTCTGAAATCGAAATTCTTCCAGATGAGTTGCTCCATAATATAGAAGAACCTTTTAAATTCATGGATCATCCAAGTGTTGATGGAATAAATACCTATTTAATTTCAAAAGCAGTAAGTGATAAAGGATTTAAAATGGCAATTTCAGGAGCTGGTTCAGATGAATTATTTTCTGGTTATCCAGTTTTTAAAAATGCTTGGGAATTAAATAATAAAAAATGGCTTTTTTCTTTTCCTCCAATAATAAGAAAAATAGCAGGTCAAGCTCTTGTCAAATACCAAGCTTCGGATAAATCCAAAAGAATTAATGAAATTTTAAATCTTAAATTATTAGACTTGAACCATTTTTATCCAACTTTTAGAAAAATATTCTATAGTTCAGATTTAAAAAAATTATCAAAACAAAAATTAAATGTTAACTCGTTGTATCCTCAACAATGGGCTTTAAATGAACTTTCTTTTAAAAAAAGAGGATATTCTTTTTCCTTTTTAAATAAAGTTTCTGCTTTAGAAATAGAAACATATTTACAAAATGTTCTTTTGAGAGATGCAGATCAAATGGGTATGGCCAGTTCTTTAGAAATTAGAGTGCCGTTTCTCGATCACAGATTGGTAGAGTATGTGTTGTCTCTTTCAGATGATTTAAAATATCCTAATTATCCCAAACAGTTATTAATTGATTCAACTAAAGGTTGGATTCCTGATGAGATTATTCACAGAAAGAAAATGGGCTTTGTATTTCCATGGGAAACATGGATTAAAAATGAACTTAGAAATTTTTGTCAGAACTCCTTAGACAGTCTAGAAAACACTTCTCTTTTTAATATGAAATATGTTTATTCTATTTGGAATAGTTTTTTAAATGGAGACAATTCTGTGCACTGGCTTCAAATTTGGAATTTGGTTGTTTTTGGGAAATGGCACTCGATTAATGAAATAAATAAAACTAAATGAAGAAAGTTTTAGTTTTTATCGATTGGTATTTACCCGCTTATAAAGCAGGTGGACCAATTTCTTCAGTCTGTAATATGACAGAGTTATTGTCAGATGATATGAGTTTTTTTATTGTTACTGGAAATAAAGATCTAAATTCTAATCAGCCTCTTAGAGGGATAGAGAATAAAACCTGGCAAAAAGTAAAAAATGCCCATGTTATTTACTTAGATAAAAAGAGTCAAAACTTAAAATTTTTAAAAAAAATTGTTGATGAAATTCAACCTGATAAAATTTATTTAAACGGAATATTTTCTTCTTTTTTTTCAATTTTCATTTGTTATTTTTTTAAAAACAAAATTAAAATCATAATCAATCCGAGGGGAATGTTTGGCCCCAAAGCGTTGTCTATAAAGAGTCTAAAAAAATCCATTTTTATTAAGCTGGTAAATTTTTTTTCCTTTTATAAAGGTATTCATTGGCATGTGAGTAATGAAAATGAATTAAAAGAGTTATACAATAATATTAAACGAGTTGATAATACATCAATAATACCAAACTTACCTAGAGATATTACATTCTTTAAGAAAGTAAAACAAAAAGAGAATGAGTTAAAATTAGTCTCCGTCTGCAGAGTAAATGAAATAAAGAATTTAGAATTTATTTTAAAATTATTAAAAGACTTATCAATAAAATGTAGTTACAAGGTTATTGGATTTATTGAAGATGAGAATTATTACAATAAATTAAAGTTGCTGGTGGAATCAATGCCAGAAAATATTAATATAGAATTTACGGGATTGCTACCAAAAATTACAATTGATTCTGAATTGAAAAAAGCGGATCTTTTTATTTCTAGCTCTCTGAACGAAAACTACGGTCATTCCATCGTGGAATCTTTAGCTGCTGGTGTCCCGGTTTTAATTTCTGATCATTGTCCGTGGATGGGTTTAGAAGATAGTAATGCGGGGTTTAGATTGCCACTTGATAGAAATAAATTTAAAGAGAAGCTATTATTTTTTCATACTATGACAGAATTAGTATACAGTAAGTATAATCTAGGATCTAGGTCTTATTTTGACAAATTCATAAGTTCAGAAATTCATAAGAATAATTACATAAATTTGTTTTCTAATTAATAAAGTGAAATCTTCATCAGACCTATCGAAATTCAATAATAAAAGTTATAATCCAGGAAATATTTTACGAAGGTTTTTATGGTATTTTGTTAATATTATTTTCTTTAAATCAAGCATATTCCCTTTTAATTTTATTAAAGTTTTTTTTCTAAAATTTTTCGGTGCTCGAGTAGGTAAAGGAGTCGTAGTTAAGCCGAATGTAAACATAAAATATCCTTGGAAACTCAATATTGGTAATTATGTTTGGATCGGTGAAAATGTTTGGATAGATAACCTTGATGACGTAATAATTTCTGATAATGTATGTATTTCTCAGGGGGCAATGATACTTTGCGGTAGCCATAATTATAAAATTTCTTCATTTGATTTAATAACAAGGCCTGTCTACTTAAAAGATGGAGTTTGGATTGGTGCAAAATCTATTGTTTTGTCCGGTGTTGTTGCAGAATCTCACTCAATTTTGAGTGCTGGATCAGTTTCTTCTAAAAATTTAGAACCTTTTGGTATTTATAAAGGGAACCCTGCCCAAAAAATAGCAACAAGAAAATTATCATGAAAGTTTCAATAATAACAGTCTGTTTTAATAGTCAAGACACCATAAAAGAAACTATTGAATCTGTAATTAGTCAAACTTATAAAAACATTGAATATATAGTTATTGATGGAAAATCAGATGATGGTACATCCAGTTTCATCAATCAATTTAATACTTCCATAAGTAAATTTGTTTCAGAAAAGGATAACGGTATTTATGATGCTTTAAACAAAGGTATTCGTATGTCAACTGGAGATGTCGTTGGCTTTTTACATGCTGATGATGTTTTTGATAACAAAACTGTAATTGAAAAAGTAGTAAAGTCTTTCGATGTCAATATTGATATTTTGTACGGAGATATTAACTATGTTAATAGAAATAATTTGAATAAAATAGTTAGAAAATGGAAGTCTAGTACTTATTCTAAAAACAAATTCAAATGGGGTTGGATGCCACCTCATACCAGTTTTTTTTTGAAAAAAACTAGCTATTTAAAATATGGATTATATAATTTAAATCTCGGGACCTCAGCCGACTACGAATTAATGCTAAGAATGTTCGAAGTTCATCAATTAAGTTCCGTTTATTTGCCATCAAATATTACTAAAATGAGGATGGGTGGGGTTAGTAATTCAAGTTTTATAAATAGGCTGAAAGCTAATAAAAATGACAAAAAATCTTGGATTATTAACTCTTTAAAACCTTATTGGTTTACATTTTTATTAAAACCGTTACTGAAAATAAAGCAGTTTATTTAAAACTTTGCCTTCTTGGTTTTTTTAGATTTTTTCTTTTGAAATTTATTAAACTGATAATAGTTACCTCGTTGTTTTCCGGAATAATTTCTTTTTTTCCTCAATTTCTTGGGAATTTTATATTTCATTAAGTAATCCGCATAGTAAATATTGTTTTTACTTGCAATTACTTTACTGAAGCTTATATTAAGCATGAAAATATCATCAAAATTAGATGGGTTACCTCTTACTTGATCTATTCCAAAGCTTGAAGCACTTTCTTCTGGACCATTATAGGGATTAGCAAGAGATCCATTCTCACTAGGATTTTCAGTATAAAAAGTAGATATATCGTCAAGATAATCTGTATAATTTTTCATGTAATTAAAATAAAATCCAAACTTATAGAATGTTTTACTAGTAATGGTGAGACCTGCTCCATAGGGTGTAGACACTCCTAGTTTACTGTAACTCTTGCCTTCGGTTTCTAGTGGTTGTAATGCCGTCCAATTTTTTGTGGGTGTATTGGGATCTACACTTCCTTTAGGATTGTGATAAAATCCAGAAACCCCTAAAAAAGCATATAATTCAAGAGAAGTTGTATATCTACCTCTTCCACCTAAGTCATTTAATTTGAAAAAGGTATATTCAGCTCTAGTATTAAATTCGTATATAGTGTTTTGAAATCTTAAGTTTCTCCAATAACGGGGACCTTGTCCTGTGTTTAAATCGTCGCCACTAATTTTTACATAGTTGATTCCAGTACTTAATAAAAGTTTTGGTGTTATCTTAAATTTTCCAAATACACCAGCTGTTAAATTGGTTTCTTTTAATATAATATCTCCTAAAAACCCTTTAGCTTCTAAACCTGTTCCGCCAATTTCACCTAAATAACCTGTTCCACCAACATTGAATCCGAACTCAAAGTTATATTGTGCGTTATTTTTAATGATAAAAGCAAAAAGACAAAATATGATTACAATTAATTTCTTCATTGCTCTGCAAATATAATTAAAACTTAAAATCTTTACTTATTATTCATTATATATCAATAATAAATTTAAAGATATGGTTAGTTGACTTTAAACAATTTTAATTTTAATTATATTTAGTCAGTTGATTAATAATAACTGCTTAATTAAAATAAATCCAATTATAAAAATTTGAGTATTAATAAAATAGTAAAATTATTTGGAATAAAATATCCAATAATACAAGCAGGTATGATTTGGTGCAGTGGTTGGGAGTTAGCTAGTGCAGTATCTAATTCTGGTGCTTTAGGAATTATCGGTTCCGGATCCATGTATCCAGAAGTGCTTAAAAAGCATATTAGGAAATGTAAAAAGGCGACAAACAATCCTTTTGCTGTAAATCTTCCATTATTATATCCAAATGCGAAAGAACATATTGAAACCATCATCAAAGAAGGAGTACCCATAGTTTTTACTTCAGCAGGTAATCCAAATACATGGACAAAAGAACTCAAATCTCATAACATCAAAGTAGTTCATGTTGTTTCAAGCGTAAAGTTCGCTCTTAAAGCAGAGTCTTGTGGCGTCGACGCAGTTGTTGCAGAGGGATTTGAAGCAGGTGGTCATAATGGAAGAGAAGAAACCACAACATTATGTTTAATCCCAGATGTGGCTAATAAAGTAAATATTCCTTTAATTGCTGCTGGAGGTATTGTAGACGGTAAAAGTATGCTAGCAGCTATGCTACTCGGAGCAGATGCTGTTCAGATGGGAACAAGATTTGTAGCTTGTAAAGAATCTTCAGCCCATGAAAATTTTAAAAAAATGGTTGTTGAAGCAAAAGAAGGGGACACCAAACTTACTCTAAAAGAATTAACTCCGGTTAGACTTTTAAATAATGAATTTTACCAAGAGCTTGTGGATCTTTATAAACAGCATCCAACAAAAGATATACTGATGAATAAATTAGGAAGGGGAAGAGCTAAATTAGGAATGTTTGAAGGAGATTTAATAAACGGAGAATTAGAAATAGGTCAAGCTTCTTCACAATTAAATAATATTTTTAGCGCATCTGAAATTATTGAGCAAGTTCTCAACGAATTTAGTAGCTATAAAAATCAAATCAATAATGACAAAAAATTCATTTTTTAGAATATTACAACTTTACCAATTTCTTTACGTTAGCATAACATGAATAAAGTCTTTAATATTTTACATATCAGGTTTTTCATTTTAATCCACATTACTTTATTTTCAAATTTTGCTCATTCTCAATGTACGACTTCCCCTTGTTTTTGTGTTCAAATAAATGAGATTGGACAATTGTCAATTTCATGGGATACGGCAAATATTTCTAATGCTAATTTATACGAACATCAATTTTTTGCTGATACTTCAGCAAGTGGATTTGTACTCGTAGGTACACAGAACGACCCCACATTAAATACTTTTAATTTTCCCAATTATTTTGCAGGTAATTCCTCATCATCTTACTACATTAAAAGTTTCTATGGAATATCTGGTTCTAACTCTTTTTACAGCGATACCCTGTCTTCAATTTTTTTTGATTTAGTTAATTTATTTGACGGTCGTGTTTCTTTATCATGGAATCATCCTTTTAACATGACTAATTTACCATTAGGAAGTCAATATATAGTAGAAAAATCATCTCCTGTTAATCCACCAACATCAGCAGTCTGGAATCCAGTTGTTAACCTACCCGTAGATTCTACTAGTTACATTGATGATATCAATATTTGTTCCGCATGGATTAATTATCGCGTTAGATTAATTACACCAAATTGCGATTTTATTTCTAATATTGATGGTGGTTTTATTGAAGATCAACAGCCTCCAGATGCTCCTATTATTAATTTCGTAAGCAATGATACTTCTAACAATAATATTTATATCAATTGGAATCCGAGTGTTGCCCAAGATGTAATGGCTTACATTATTTTTAAATTTTCTAACGGTGCATGGAATCCTATCGATACTGTATTTGGAATTCAGAACAATACTTTTTACGATACCGCTTACACTTCGTTTCAAAATAATGTAGTTCAATATGCAATTGCAGCAATGGATAGCTGTAGCTCAGGATCACCTCCTCAATTTAACACCTCTTCCGCCGGATTGTCTCACAATAACTTATTATTAAATAAAAGTTACGACCAATGCTCTGGTCAAGTTGAGTTAACTTGGAACAGTTATATTAATTGGCCAAATGGAGTTGCTAATTATAAAATATATTTCACTAACGATTCCTTGAATAATTGGGTGCTTTTAGATTCCACCAATATTTTAAATTACAGTTATACAATTTTACAAGGTAATATGAATTATAAATTTATTATTGAAGCCAATTCTGATTCTTTAAACATAAAATCAAATTCTAACTCTATAGATTTTTATGCTAACCAACCACCAATACCTCAGCTTTCCTATATATCAGAAGTAAATGTAATTGGAGATACCATTGCAATTAAATATTTGGGACAAAATAGTATAGGTATTCAAAAGATTAATATTTATAAATCTTTAAATAATGGTATAACTTTTAATCTATTAGACGTTATTTCTAATCCAACTTTCCCGTATACTTATTATGACAATTCAGTAAACACTAATGAAACATCCTATACATATCAAATATCTGTTATTGACTCTTGTATGAATGAGGTGGCTTTTTCTAATTTGGGTAAATCAATTCATTTAAAAGTTTCTTCGGATGAGTTTCTAATAAATACTCTTAGATGGAACAAGTACATAAGTTGGGAAAACGGGGTGAATAATTACGAAATTTCTTACATGGATAATACCAACAATACTTTTCAAATACTAGATATATTGGACTCTTTAGAATTTCAATATTATCATGATTTTAGCAACTTGGTTTCCTCATCTTTCAATGGGAATTTATGTTACAAAATTACTGCGAATGAAAATCAAAATACAACTGTTAGTTCCGGTTCTAGTATCTCCAATATATTTTGTATTCAAAACGACCCCTTAGTTTTTATTCCAAACGCAATTTCATTAGGTGGTGCAGTTAATTATTGGAAACCTGTTATTAATATGATTAGTTTAAGTGAATACTCAGTTTCTATATTTAACCGACATGGAGATCTAATTTTTTATACAGAAGATGTTAATCAATCTTGGGATGGTTCTATTTCAGGTTCAACTAATAATACTTCTATGGGAGTATATATTTACCAAGAAGAGTTTAAAAACTCAGAGGGAAGATACTTCCTAAAAAAAGGCCACATCAACCTCATTCCATAAACCTAAGTTTTTTGTTTCTTCTTTTTTGCTGCTGGAAATAAGATATTATTCAGGATAAGCCTGTAACCTGGAGAGTTAGGGTATAAATTTAAGTCGGTTGGTGGGTCGTTGACATAATGCCTGTAGTCTTCAGGGTCGTGACCTCCGTAAAATGTCCACTGACCTTTTCCAAATTCTCCATGAATGTATCTTGCAGTTCCAAATACTTTTGATTCACCCATAATAAGTACATCTGATTTAACTAAACTTGTTTTAAAATCGGTAGTCTGGCCCATAAACCCTTTAATAATTCTAGTATGATTTTGGCATAAAAGAGTAGGTACAACATCCCATTTTGCAGAAAATTCAAACAAAGTAAATAAGTCTTGTTTTTCTGGCAATTTATGAAGTGTAGTTCCATCAATGTCTGAAAATTCATATTCCATGGGATTGGTTTTTAATTTGAAGTCTTTAAAAGCTAAGGTTTTATTATAGTTTAGTTGGTCTTGAGCATCAGCATCAGCTCCATCACCGTCAAACATATACTCACATATATCCGTATTTTCTGCAGACATAGAAATATCATAAGAGTCTGTTCCAGAGCACATGGTGAAAAGAAATCCTCCACCTGCAACAAATTCTTTAATTGATTTACCAACTTCGAGTTTTAATTTTGAAACTTTATCAAAACCCAATTCTTTTGCTCTTAGTTCGGCATTTTTTTGTTGATTGATATACCATGCTGCATTTCTGTAGTTTCTGTAGAATTTACCATACTGTCCAGTAAAATCCTCATGATGAAGATGAAGCCATTCAAATTTAAATAATTCATTTTGTATGATTTCTTTGTCATAAATTTCTTCATACGGAATTTCAGCATAGGTCAATACTAAGGTTACCGCATCATCCCAAGGTTGCTTTCCTTTCGGTGTGTAAACTGCAATTTTCGGAGCTTTTTCAAGTTTTATTATTTCCTGATTTATTTCTGGGTCAGAAATATTTGATTTTATTTGTTGAACCTTTGAGTTGGTTATTATTTCATAACTAACTCCTCTTATGACACACTCCTGTTCAATGGATTGATAATTTTTAATTAAAAAACTACCTCCTCTGTAATTTAGAAGCCAATTTACTTCAATATCATTTTGTAGAATCCAATAAGCGATACCATAGGCTTTTAAGTGATTTACCTGTTTGTCTTCATCCATTGGAATTAAAATGTAAGACGCAATAGCTGTTAATTGAAGAACAACTAATAAAATAGATAAAACTGCTTTTTTTAAGAAGTTAAACATGAACTAAAGATAATTACTAATTTATAAACGAATGTTAAAATGGATCATCATTATTGGGATCGTCGTTCATTTTAGAGGGCATGGTAAAAGACGACACATCATTTCCAAAATCATCATTTGGTTTAATTCCAGCATTGTACATGAAATCCTGCTGTTGAAGACCATCTAAATCAGAGAATTTGGCGTATTTACCAGTAAATTTGAGTCTAATATCTTTCAACGATCCATTTCTATGTTTCGCTATAATTATTTCTCCTTGACTATTACAAGGAGTTCCGTCAGGCCATTCTGTTAACTGGTAATATTCTGGACGATATATAAAACAAACAATATCTGCATCTTGTTCAATAGCTCCAGAATCTCTTAAATCTGACAACATAGGTCTTTTGTCACCTCCTCTTGTTTCTACAGATCTGCTAAGTTGGGACAACGCTATTATAGGTACTTCTAACTCTTTAGCAATCTCTTTTATTGATCGAGAAATATTACTGATCTCTTGTTCTCTATTTCCGCCCTTACCTCCAGAACTCATCAATTGTAAATAATCAATAATGATAAGCTGTACATTGTGTTGTTGTTTCAGTCTTCTGCATTTTGCTCGAAGTTCAAAAATAGAAAGGGCAGGAGTGTCGTCTATAAAAATAGGTGCTTCAGAAAGCGCTTTAGTTCTCTCAAAGAACTGTTCAAACTCAGATTTTGAAAAATTACCTCTTCTAATATCTTCAGCAGGAATTTCAGCCTCTCCAGAAATAAGTCTATTTACTAATTGAATGGAACTCATTTCTAAAGAAAAAATAGCTACGGCATGTTTGAAATCTACGGCAACATTTCTAGCCATCGATAAAACAAATGCTGTCTTTCCCATTCCTGGTCTTGCAGCTACAACAACCATATCAGATTTTTGCCAACCTGAGGTTACCTTGTCTAGCTCGCTAAAACCACTACCCACGCCATTAATACCGTCTTCTTTTTGCATGGCGCTTTCAATCTCTGACTGAGCTTTAAATAATAAAGAAGCCATTGTCTCATAATCTTTTCTAATATTACCCTCAGCTACCTTAAATAATTCGCTTTCAGCTTCATCTAGTAAATTAAAAACATCAGTAGTTTCATCGTAGGCATTTTGAATTATCTTTCCAGAAATCCGTATCATTTCTCTAAGAATAAATTTTTGAACCAATATTCTAGCATGTGCTTCTGCATGTGCAGCTGAGGCGATTCTATTAGTAAGCTGTGAAATATAATATGCACCACCAACTTTATCTAGTTCACCATTTGATCTTAGTTTTTGTGTAACGGTTAAAATATCAATGCTTTCTGAAGATGAAAAAAGTTCTTGAATAGCTGCGTATATTTTTTGATGAGCTTCTTTATAAAATATCTCAGGTTGGTGAATTATATCAATAACATCGTTTAAAGGTGATTTTTCCAACATTAAAGCTCCCAAAACAGCCTCTTCTAAGTCTAATGCTTGAGGTGGTAGCTTGCCAATTCCTGACAAGTCTTGAGGTCTGGTTATGGTTTTTAGATTAGATTTTTTGGTTATTTCCATTCGATTATCCATTAAAACAAAAGTAAACTAATAAAGATTAGCTGTTAGATTTTGACGGTTTATAATTATCAAATAACTTTATTAACAAATGTTAGTAATTATCCAAAGGCCGATAAATATTATTATTTTTTTTGGCTTCTTTTTCTCGAGTTGTCAAAAAGAGGATTCAGTGGCACCAACAATTTTTGTAAGTAGTCCATTAATTAATGAATCTTTTCAAATCCCAACCTCCATTAATGTTTCAGGATATACTCAAGATAATATTAATATTGATAGGGTAGAGATAGACTTAGTTACTGATAATTCCACAACTATTATCCAAAAAATAGACTTTGATGTTGATTCTGTTTTTTTTGAATTCGACATTCAATTTTCTATAATAGATAGATTGTTAGCAAGCGGCACTTATTATATAAATATCAAATCATTTGATGATAAACAAAATATGTCTTCAAAATACATCCCCTTGTATTTATATGAAGTTCCAAAAGTTTTAATGGCCCAATTTTTCATAACAAGTAGTAACAACATTACAAAGTTATATGAGTTGGACTCTTCAGTTAATGCTCATCTTAGTTACCAGTTATCAGGAAATTATAAATCTTCAATTGGCAATTCACGACACCAATATTTATTCATTGGAACTGATGTTTCGGGTTCCTCTATTTCACCACCTTTATTTAATAATCTATGGGATTTATCTTCAAGTATCTCTTTTTATAATTTTTTCTCTTCTAGCTCTAAATCTAATAATGGTGATCAAGTTCATTTCTCTTTTTCAGATGGAAGAATATTTACTTGTAATAAAGATGGTAACGTTATCAATGCTATTTATTCCGATAATCAAGAAAATTTTGGAAAATATTATGTCGATAATGATTTAGTTTTAGTTGAAAGTACAACGAGCTTTTCACAAAATCAATTAGTAGTTTATTTTAGGCAATCTGGAGTTGAGAAGCAAAGAGGGAATATAAATGGTAATTTGGTGGAAATAATTCCTTTAGATAATCAAGAATATATTCTTGCTAGTAATTTTTCAAATAAGGCATTACTAAGTATTTATTTTGAAAATACTAATACCATATACGACGAATTTGAAATTCAAAATTCTGAGATATATGATGCTTATAAAGTCAATAACAATATTTTAATTGCTTCATCTAGCGGCATACTCAATTACAATATAAATACAAAAATGTTAAGCACAATAAATTCTCAACTTCTCTGTGAAAAAATAATTGAAGACGAGATTACTCAAAACATCTATTTTATTTGTGGAAAAGAATTATGGAATTATAACAGTGGAAATAACCTGATTCAGGTTAGAAGTTTTTCGGATTCTCTGAAAAATTATATTTTTTTTTATAACAAATAATTAGTTACCCATATTGCTGAACTTTTCAGTCCTAACATTGATTCTTTCTTCGACAGACATTTTTTCCAACTCTTCAATGTTCTTTTTAATTTCCAATTTCAGCTTTTTAA
Organism: Flavobacteriales bacterium; assembly: GCA_029251405.1. Taxonomy (GTDB): domain Bacteria; phylum Bacteroidota; class Bacteroidia; order Flavobacteriales_D; family Parvicellaceae; genus MED-G20. Next base: position 3,643 of record JAQXDK010000012.1, on the reverse strand, counting down.
ACATTTTTTGAGGTTCCGCATGCGCACCACCTAAAGGTTCTTTGATAATGTTATCTATAAGTTTATTCTTTAGCATGTCTTTTCCAGTAAGTTTTAAAGCCTCGGCTGCATTTTCTTTATAATCCCAGCTTCTCCAAAGAATTGAAGAACATGATTCTGGAGATATTACAGAGTACCAGGTATTTTCTAACATTATTACTTTATCGCCAATACCAATACCGAGTGCACCTCCTGAAGCTCCTTCACCAATTATTATACAGATAACGGGGACTTTTAACAACATCATTTCATATAAATTTCTAGCTATTGCTTCACCTTGACCTCTTTCTTCAGCTTCTAAACCTGGATAAGCTCCAGGAGTGTCAATTAGAGTGACTACTGGTTTATTAAATTTTTCTGCCAGCTTCATCAATCTAAGTGCTTTTCGATAGCCTTCTGGATTTGCCATACCAAAGTTTCTATATTTTCGCTCCTTAGTATTTCTACCTTTTTGTTGTCCTAAAATCATGTATGTTTTACCGTCAATTTCACCGAAACCTCCTACCATAGCTTTGTCATCTTTTACATTACGATCCCCATGAAGTTCTATGAAGTTGCCATCGGTAATATTTTTAATGTAATCTAAAGTATAAGGCCTATCAGGGTGACGACTTAACTGAACTTTTTGCCAAGGTGTTAAGTTTTCAAAAATTTCTTTGGTGGTTTTAGTTAATTTCTCTTCCAGCTCTTTTAGAGTTGATTTAATTCCAACTTGTCCTTTATCACCGATTTCTAAGGTCTGAGCAATTTGATTCTTTATCTCTTCAATTGGTTTTTCAAATTCTAAATAGGAACGATCCATACGCATTTGTTTTGAGTGTGAAATTAGTAATATTTAATAGGAACGTAAATAATTGGGAATATTAATTCAATTAATTATCCACAGATTTATTTTGTGAGTGATATAAGTTGTAATAAATTCCTTTTTTACTAATTAGAGATTGATGCGTCCCGTTTTCAATAAATTCTCCATTACTTAGAACCAAAATATTCTCTGCATCTTTTAAAGTAGTAAGTCGATGTGCAATTACAATCGAAGTTCTATTTTTTAGTAATTTAGAAAGCGCGTCTTGAACAATATTTTCTGTTCGATTATCTAAGGCACTAGTTGCTTCATCTAGAATTAATAGAGAAGGATTTCTTAATATAGCTCTTGCAATAGCAATTCTTTGTTTTTGACCACCAGAAAGTTGTACACCTCTGTCTCCAACTAAAGTTTCCATACCATCTTCAAACCTATCAGTAAACTCGTTGATGTTAGCCATTTTTGCAGCTTCATTTACAGCCTTTTCATTGGCAGTAACATCTCCATAGGCTATGTTTTCATAAATACTTCCTCCAAATAAGAATATTTCTTGAGGAACTAGACTTATATTACTTCGGTAGTTGGATAAGTTGTAGTTCAAATAATTTTTGTTGTCAATTAAAATTTCACCATTAGTAGGTTCATAGAATCTTAAAAGTATTTGGGCAAGGGTAGATTTTCCAGCCCCGCTTCCACCAACTATTGCTGTCTGTTTACCAATAGGTATTTTAAGATTTATATTTTTAAGAATTTCTAAATCAGATCTGTTAGGATAATGAAAACTTACATTTTTAAACTCAATACTTTTCTTGAAAATTGGAGTTTTTTGAATTGTGGCACTTTCTATGTCAATTTCAATTTCACTATTGATGATTTCTAAAAGTCTTTCAGTTGCGCCTACTGCTTTCTGTATATTGCCTATCAAGCTAGAGATTCCCCCAAAAGAAGCTGCTATCATGACAGTATAAAGAAGAAATTGAAAAAATTCTGCGTTTGTTAAAGTATTGCTGTTCACCATTTTCATTCCATTCCAGATGACAAAAATTATGGATCCAAACATTACCAGAATTATAAAACCCGCAAATAGCCCTCTCCAAATAGCATTTGTTTTTCCAAGTGTATTTAGTTTATCAGTTGATTTTTTAAATCTATTGAATTCAAATACTTCGTTAACCATTGATTTAACATTTCTTATACCGTTAAGGCTTTCTAATAAAACTATGTTAGAATTAGCACTTTGGTCTTGTGCTTGTTTGGATATTTTTTTAATAAACTTCCCAAAAAATACAGCAGAAATTGCAACCACTGGAACTATAGCAAGCATTATTAATGATAGTTTCCAGGAAATAAACATAATAAATAGAATACCAAAAATTATGGTTAAAATTTGTCTTAAAAATTCTGCTAAAGTTGTGTTGAAAGTTTCAGTTAACAAGGAAACATCAGAAGACACTCGGCTTTGTAGTTCTCCAACTTTATTGTTGTCATAAAAAGTAATGTTTTTTCCTATAAGTTTTCTGAAAACTATTTCTCTTATATCTCTTAGTGAATTTTCTGTTACGATTCCAAATAAATAAATTCTAAAAAAACTAGCTATAGATTGTATGATAAATAATATTAAAAGTAAGGCAAATAAAGAATTGATGTTGTTAAAGTCCATTAATGAAAACTGACTTCCTTTTTCTTGATCTTCAACTCCTAATAATCCTCCTAGTAAGTAAGGGAATATAATAGATGACACAGATGATATTAAAAGTGTAATAAGCCCAAGAATATAAATCCATTTATATGGTTTTATATAATTAAATATTTTAAAAGATTTTTTCCAGGTATTGAAACTGATTTTTTCTTTTTTTTCGTACGTTTTTCTACTTTTTTGAATCACGTTTCAAATTTAAATTAATTATATAAATTCAATAAATTTTCTACAAATAATGTTTTTTTTGAAAGATATTAAGTATTAATTTTTGTTTACATTAAAAAACTTATATTTTTGCATGCCTTAATTAAGAGATAATGAGTAAAAGAACATTCCAACCTTCTAATAGAAAAAGAAAAAACAAACACGGTTTTAGATCTAGAATGGCTACCAAAAATGGGAGAAAAATTCTTAATGCTCGTAGAAGAAAAGGTAGAAAAAAGGTATCTGTTTCTGACGAACCTAGACCTAAGAGATAATTCTAACCTTTTTTAAGGTACCCAATTTTGTTTCGATATTATTAGAGCCTCTTGCACAGAGATTCTTTCACCATAGTTGTATGCTGACACAAATGGTCCAGGAAATTCATTTATTTTAACTTCGTTTCTAGAGTCTCTTGCATTTTGGTATTCAGAGTGACTTCCAATAGTATATTTAATCCATCCTAAATGACTTTCAATATCATAGTCGCCTTTGTAATTGAATTTTTCAAATAAATATTTTTCACTAATTATTCTGTGACCAGCAAGAATTTGAACTTTATATTGAATGTTGTTGTTAATTTTTTTAGTGCTAATTACATTGTTAACCAATGGTTTAATAGTCTTATTCTCAACAATTATTTCTTGTGTATCTTTTATTATATTATTCAATACTGCTATTTCGGTTGCTTGTTCTGCCGTTATAATTGAATTTCCTTCTATTACTGAATCCTGATATTGCTGTTGGTTATTTTTTTTGTATCTATTTTTCATTGTTATTCCCCAATTGCTGGATGGTTCCCAATCAGTAAATTTTATATCTCCATTTCCAATCGACGCAGTAGCTATAACAGCTGAATCTATATCATTATTTATTTCTTGTCCAACATCTATAAGTGA
>JAQXDK010000009.1 GCA_029251405.1 Flavobacteriales bacterium | reverse complement strand
AGTTGGTTTCAGTATCAGAATAAAGATCATAAAAATTTGATGAACTGATGTTCATATCAGTGTTAGCTGTCCCTGAAGAGTAGGAAGAAGTAGAAGTACTAGAATAACCAGCCTGCTGTGCATTATATTCCTCACTGAAACCAACTAATGCTTCTAACCATGCCTGTCTATTACTAACTTTTTTCATATATTCTGCAGATGTTAGAACTTCTAAATCATATCTAAATCCTCCAGCGTATATTTCAGCCTTTATCATATTAGGATTAAAGAGAATATCCCTATTACTTAAATTAACTATTTTAAATGCAACTTGATGTAACTTTTAATTTGTCTCTAACTTGCTCAACAGTCAAGAAGTCATTACTTTCAGAAAGTAGTTCTTTCTTCATAATTGCTAACTCATTCTTAACTTCTTTTATATTCTTGTGCATTTCTTCAAATGCATCTTTTTCTATCAAAATAGCTTTCATTTTTCTTTAATTTTTAATTATTAGTCAAAGAAATACTATAAAAACAGGGGATGAAATAGGGGTTTTAGGGAGTTAAATAAATGATAAAAAAAAGAGTCAAATTCTATGAAAATGACTCTCTGTTGACACTTATGTTGTCACTTATTAAAGTGACCTATCTGTTAAGAGTTGTCCCACTAGGGATCGAACCTAGACTCTTCTGTACCAAAAACAGACGTGTTGCCAGTTACACCATGGGACAATTTGGTGCGAATTTACTTTCTATTTTCTATCCTACCAAATATTTTTTCTAAGGAATATCGGTACTTGCTTTAAAATAGCTATTTTAATGTAAATTATAGAAGTAATTTCCTATTTTCGCTTTTCATATTTTCACATGAATTATAAAAAATTAAATAACATCACGGGTTGGATTGTTTTTGCTATAGCCACCTTTGTCTACTTATCTACCATGGAACAAACGACAAGTCTTTGGGATTGTGGAGAATATATAACAACAGCAAATAAACTAGAGGTAGGTCACCCTCCTGGAGCACCTTTTTTCATGATGTTAGGTAGACTTTTTTCTGCCTTTGCAAGCCCAGAAAATGCTGCCATGATGATTAATTCCATGTCTGCTTTAAGTAGTTCTTTTAGCATCCTTTTCCTCTTTTGGTCTATTACAATGCTAGCAAGAAAAATGGCCACTCAAAATGGTGATTTGGATAAAAATACGTCTATTGCTATTTTAGGAGCAGGCGCAATAGGGGCCCTCAGTTATACATTTACAGACTCTTTTTGGTTTTCTGCTGTAGAAGGCGAAGTTTATGCGATGTCCTCTTTTTTTACAGCAATAGTTTTTTGGGCTATCTTAAAATGGGATGTTGAAGACGACCACTACACGTCTTTAGAAGATAATACAGCTGCGACACACCCCAACAGATGGATACTTTTTATATGTTACATGATTGGCCTTTCCATTGGGGTTCACTTATTAAATCTTTTAGCGATTCCAGCAATTGTATTTGTTGTTTATTTTAAAAAATATCAATTCAATTGGAAATCTTTTTTTATTGCAGGAACTATGTCACTATTAATCTTAGGACTTATTCAAAGCGTCATTATTCCAACAACAGTTTCTGTTGCTGATTTTTTTGAGAGGCTTTTCACAAACAGTTTTGGTCTCCCGTTTAACAGCGGTGCTTTTTTCTTTTTAGCAATTTTAATTATGTTGATTTATTCAGGACTTGCCTGGACCAGCAAGAACGGTAAAGCACTTGCTAACACTGCTATATTGTCTGTTGCTTTAGTTCTAATGGGTTATTCTTCGTTTGTAATGATCTTGGTAAGATCTAACGCTAACCCCCCATTGGACGAGAATAATCCAGAAACATTATCTCAATTGCACTCTTACTTAAAGAGAGAGCAATATGGTTCTTGGCCCATTTTATCGGGCCAGTATTGGAACTCACCTGCTTATTCTGACTGTAAAGAAGAACATTTAGGTCCCGACAAAAGTGGATTTATGAAGGTTTTTTCTCTCACCGCAAAAGCCAGCGCACAAGAAATAACATCATCTGACACAAGCGCTATTAGAAACCTTATTTTACCACTTAACCTTCATATAAGGTATTTCAAGAGTAAAGAAAAAAATAAGTTTAGATTTTCTTTAATAGAAAAAGAGTTTTCATTTACTAACGAATGGGGTTTAAATGAATTTAAGCAGCAGTGCGACACTATTAATAAACAGCTTTCACAGCTTCAACTGCCAAGAGTATTAAGCTTTGACTCCGAAATCAAAAAAGAATACATAAACAATTTAAAGGGAAAAAGAGGTGACAAAAAATATCTGCCAGAATACACGACACTTCTACCTAGAATGTATAGGCAAGGCGAAGGGAGTAAATATAAAGTATGGTCAGGATATCAGGGAAACACCAACAAGCCTCTTCCCGCTTTAGGCCAAATAAATAAAATGCTCCAGCAGACCTACACAGATAGGTCTCAACAATACCAAGCCCTGATGAACTACGCAAATAACGCAGGGGTTCCAGACAACAATAGAAAATATTTTAGAGAAATTGCAACAGATATTTCTAAAGATGGCCTCTTTTTGCCTTCTTTTTCAGAAAATTTTCAATTTATGTTTCAGTACCAAATGAGCTGGATGTATTGGAGATATTTTATGTGGAATTTTTCTGGCAGACAAAATGATATTCAAGGTTATGGGTTAACGGGTGGCGCAGGAAAAATTTTAGAAGGAAATTGGTTAAGTGGTCTTGATTTTATTGACGATGCTAGGCTAGGTCCACAAGAAACACTCTCCGATGACATTAAACTTAATAAAGGGTACAATCGATATTATATGTTGCCGTTAATATTGGGCTTACTTGGATTTATTTTTCACTTACTGAAAAGTCCCAAGGGTTGGTTTGTGGTTTTCCTTTTATTTTTCCTGACAGGGATAGCCATTGTCATCTATTTAAATCAAAAACCAGCAGAACCAAGAGAAAGAGATTATGCTTACGCAGCTTCTTTTTATGCTTTTTCTATATGGATTGGACTAGGAATATGGGCTTTATTTGACTTTGCTAGAAACGCTAACATAAATCAACTTAAAAAAGTTGCTGCATATGCTGGTGGAGGAAGTCTAGCCATCTTAGTTATACAATCATTATCCGGAAATGGTACAACATTAGGAATTAGCCTTACCTATATCACAGCAGTATCCTTAATGTTACTCACGTTCATGTATTTTCTGGGTAATAAATTTAAGACCAGTATTTTAGTGCCAATAGTTCCTATACTACTAGGTGTATTTGTTCCAAGCACACTGGCGTATAATAATTGGGACGATCACAACAGGTCAAACCGCTCAACGGCTAGAGATTTTGCTGCTAATTATTTAAATTCATGTGACTACAATGCTATTCTTTTCACAAATGGAGATAACGACACATTTCCACTTTGGTATATTCAAGAAGTAGAAGGGGTTAGAACAGATGTTAGAGTTGCTAATATGTCATTACTAAGTACGGACTGGCACATCAACCAAATGAAGAAAAGAGCTTACGATTCCGATCCTTTGCCTATAAAAATGAGGGAATCCGTTTACAGAAGCGGTAGTAGAGATTATGTTCTTGTAAGCAGTAATGACAACACTAAGTTTAAAGCCAATTCTCAAAGGTTAAAAGTGCAGGACAAGCTTAGTAAATTAAAAGCTTCTTTATCTCAAATTACAGTTACCACTAATAGTTCGGAATTATTAAAACTAGTTCAACAGTCTTATTGGCTAAGTGAAGTTGCATTGGCCTTAAAACAAGACGATAAAAACTATAAGTCAAAGGAACTTAGCAAGAGAACACTAGCAACTATTCAAACGGGATTTAACGATCAAACATACATAAATAAAGCCAAGGAGTTATTGTCTAAAGCAGGCTCTAACAATACTTTTTCACAAATTAACCAATTGGTTAGCACCAGCGATAAAGTAATAAGCAGTTGGCCTCAAAAATGGTATTCTGCACAAGAAGCCATTGATTTCATTAGCGACGATAGAAATAAGAAGTTTCAAAGTTTTTCTTGTAATAAAGAGTCCTTTCTTAATTTCAACAATCTTTATTTAGAGGTAAATCAAGAAAATGCTATAAAACACAAAATAATAGATACTAATGATTTAAAAAACCCCAAATATAAAAGCGTGCTAAAATGGACATTAAAAGGAAGTATGCTATACAAAGCAGACTTGGCAGTACTTAGTTTATTAGCAAACTACCAATGGGACAGGCCGATATACTTTGCAAGCGTTATGGGGATGCAAGCTAATAGAAGACTACAGAAATACATGTATTCGGAAGGACTTACCTATAAACTATCACCTGTTGAATATGGAGGAAGCGGAGGGAATAACATCGATAAAATGGTGCAACTTCTTCGAGGGGAATATATTTTAAATAAAAAAGAAGGCTTAAAAGATACCGTTGGTTTTACCTGGGGAAACATGAAAGGAGAAGGAGTCTTGGTAGATTACTACACTATGAGAATGGTACAAAACCTTAGACTTCAAATGATGAAATTAAGCGATCAATTAATTGCTGAAAACAGGTACGATGAAGCTATAGAAGTACTGGATTTATGTTTTGAAGAAATGCCAGTAGAAAACGAACAGGTTCCGGCCGATGATATATGTTATTATTTGTGTTCAAATTACTTTGAAGCAGGGGACACTCTGAAGGGCAATAAGACGGGGAAAATTCTAGCTGATTTACAGTTGCAAAGACTAAACCATTTTGCGTCAATGGACAAAGAGCACCTAAACTATGTGTGGAATGAGCTAGGTAAAGCGTTATTTAATGTTGAAATGCTGAGAGAAGCTTCTTTAGATGGAATGGATAGAAATAAAATGTTTGAGCCAGATAACAGCAACGAAAACGGCTTAGTCTCTTTTGCTAATAAAGGAGTTTTGAAAGGGACCTCGTATGATGAAACATGCGCATTGGTAAAAGAAATATTCATTAATAATTACCGAGAAAAAAGTGCATTTTTCGGTAACCAGCAAAAATTTCCTGTTTATTACACCCAGCTTTGGGGTGGTGGAGCTAACTAATGCGCTATTGGGTCAAAACACCGACTATCTTTAAAAGATTATTCCCCAAAATAGTTTGGAATTTTTCGGAAAAAGAACAAAAGGTTTTTCTAACTTTTGACGACGGACCGAGCACAAATGTTACCGACAGTATTTTAACCATTTTAGAACAAGAAAAAGTAAGAGCCACTTTTTTTTGTATTGGGAAAAACGTGAAAAAGAATCCCGAATTAGCAGATAAAATATTGAAAAAAGGACACAGTATAGGAAACCATAGCATGACGCACGTTAATGGATGGAGAACCAGGAAAAACAGCTATCTAAGAAATATAAATGATGCAAGTGAATACATAAATAGCAATTTATTTAGGCCACCCTTTGGGAGATTTAATCTTTATAGTTTAGACCAAATTCTAAAAAAATATAAACTTGTAATGTGGGATGTTTTAAGTGGAGATTTTGATGAAAAAATAGAAGAAAAAGCGGTTATAAATAATGTTATTAAAAATGTTGCAAACGGAAGTATTATCGTGTTTCACGACAATAATAAATCCAAAGAAAAAACACTTTCTGTACTTATTAAAACAATAAAAAAGTTAAAGGAAAAAGGGTTCTCTTTTGAAGCCATACCATTTAATCCTGTAAGGTAAATCGGAAACCTAAATAAATCATTCTCCCGAAAATTGGCGCCCAAATCAAAGAGCTTTCAAAATGCTTATCATACGGGTTTTCTGCAGAAAGGATGGGATTGTCCTGTTTTATATTTAAAGCATTTTCTACCCCCATGTAGGCATCAATTCTTTTACTAAACACTTTTGTTATCTGGCCATTTATTAAACTGTATTTTTCACTTCTGTTTGGTAATTGAAGCCCCGCATCATTATCGGCTGTTGTTGGAATTCTTTGCCCACCAATAAACTGAGTTGTCAAATCAAATTTCCATTGTTTGTTTTTTTTCTTTCTGGTAGAGTAAGCGACATTGACAAACCCTCGGTGCTTAGAAAGCAATGGTTTTTCTTTTAACCCGGATTGGTATTTTTTCTTAACATCTAAAAAACGATACGCCATTCTTAAGTTCCACCTTCTATTAATACTATAATTTATTTCTGTCTGAAACGAATTGGAGAACGATCGACCATCCAGCGCATAAAAATCTATTTGTCTTGCTGACTCATCTAAGTCTACAACTAACTGATTTTCAAAAAATGTATGATAAGCATCTACCATTAAACTACCATCCCTATTTAAAAGAGTAAACTCTTTTAAAATAGCCAAACCAAAATTCCATGAAAATTCTTGCCCAAGACCAATCATTCCATAAGAGTTTAAATTCCATTTTCTGGAACTCGCTAAAAACCCCATATTTTCCATCAACATGAAAGGTGTTCTACGGCCGCTCCCCCCCATAATTTTAAATGCTAAGTCAGCGTTAGGAGAGTATCTTAAATGTAGCCTTGGTGTTATAAAATACTTTTTGTAAAATGTTGTGTAATCCCACCTTAAACCAGCAATTAACCCAAATTTTTCAGTGTTATGATTAAACTCTCCATACGCTCCAGCAACTACTTCTAGCCATTTAAAGTTTAAACCGTAAGTAGAAGAGTCGTAAACTAATTGGCGATATAAGTCTTCATTTACACTATCTAACTGACAACTCAAACCCATCTTAAAAGAGTTAGCCTCTTTATTCTTTCCTAATTTTTGTTGGTAAATTAGATTCAAATAGCCGCTTAATTGGTTTCCTTTATAAATAGTTTTACCAATTTCAGCCTTTTGGTTGTTGTATGTAGAACTAAGTTGAAGCGCTAAGCTTTTAAAGTCGTTATTCGGAAATAAATAACCAATTTTAGCAAATAAATTATATTGTGTGTTCTCTATATCCACCCTGTAATCTGGAGAATTGACCGTACTTCCAGAAGTGTTCCACTCCACTCTTTTGCCTGAGTTTAGCTGGCTTAAAACTGCGTTTCCACCTAATTCCATATGTAATAGCCTGGAGCGATAGTTCCATTGAGTGTAAAAAATGTAGTCATTATGGAGTGGGTTGTCTAGAAAGTCATCCTCATTTCTATCATTAATCCTGCTTTGATCTTCAAAGTGTGCTAAAAAGGTACCTGCCCAACGTTTTCCAAAGTCTTTTGAAAAAAAAGCATTGTACTCTGTTCTTCCTCCTTGATTTAAATAAACATTTAAATGTAATTTTTCTGCATTTTCAGGTTGCTTGAGATTCATGTTAATTTGACCGATCATGCTTTCGTATCCGTTTAACACAGATCCAGCACCTTTAGAAACTGCTATTTGGTGAATAAAAGAACCCGGAACTTGTTTCAGTCCATATAAAGTAGAAATACCTCTTATAACTGGTATATTACCCGAAAGCATTTGTACATATTTTCCTGAAAGCCCCATCATTTGAATTTGTTTGGATCCGGTAACCGCATCAGTAAAAGTTGCATCTATTGAAGGGTTGGTTTCAAAGCTTTCCGCTAAATTGCAGCAAGCAGCTTTTCTCAACTCATCTTGTCCAATTATTACAGCATTTCTGGGATCTATTTTTGAAAAAGTATAGCTCCCTTTTTTATACTCTACAATTATATCTTTTAAAATTTTACCTTCTTTTAATACAAGATTTATGTCCTTATTATGAATATCTTTCAGCGTATCTACTTGATATCCAATGTGGCTAAAGATTAGTATTTTTTGCTGTTTGTTTTTTGATAGTTTAAAGTAGCCATTTGCATCTGTAGCGACTCCTTCATTTGCACCTAAATACCTTACGTTTACACCAGGAATAGGTGAAAGACTATCATCACTAATTAACTCAAAAACATGTCCTGAAATATATTTTTTTGTACTCTCTTGTCCTTTAATACTGAAAAGGTGAAAAAGTAAAAGAAAGCATAAGATTTTTTTCATTTTAAACTATCTACCCTGGTGTAATGACAACAACGATGTAACCCGTTATAAGCTTCATCGGACGCTTTACACAGTGGAGTGTCATGACCTACTTCAGCTAATATTTTATGTATTTCTTTTTCAGTTATCTTTTTTTGATTAAAAGTAACATTGCACATTTTTGTTTCAACATTCCAAGAAGCAAAATTTACACCTTTTATGTCTAAAGCTTTTTCTATCCTTTCTTCGCACATCTCACACTTACCATTTACTAAAAAAGAAGTTTTTTTATTTTGGCCGTAAGCCACAGAAAAAGAACAAAAGAAAAAGATAACGAAAGTGGCTTTTATGATTTTCATATAGAATTTTTAATATTAATGTTAAAAAAGATGTATACAAATATACTTTGTTTAAAATAAAACCTTACTTGTTAAAAAAAAAAAACTTTTTCTGCTTTTAAATTACGTTCATTTGTAAAAACTATTTGAATGAAAATATTATTGTTAGGATCAGGTGGCAGAGAACATGCATTAGCATGGAAGATATCCAAAAGCTCGCAGTTGGAAAAGCTTTATGTTGCGCCCGGAAATGCTGGAACTTCTGAAATAGCAGAAAATATAGCTATGGACATTAATAATTTTGAGGCAGTTGGAAATTTTTGTGTTCAAAAACAAGTTAACGTAGTTGTGGTGGGACCCGAACAGCCCTTAGTAAACGGAATACATGACTTTTTTGAGTCTTCCCCAAAACTTAGTAAGGTAACTGTAATAGGCCCAAAGAAAGAAGGCGCTATAATTGAGGGCAGTAAAGATTTTTCTAAATCATTTATGAAAAGACACAGAATACCTACTGCCAAGTCTAAATCTTTTAAAAATCACCAAATACAAGAAGCTCTTGTTTATTTAGAACAAAAAGACAGCCCATATGTTCTTAAGGCAGATGGATTAGCATCAGGGAAAGGGGTTGTAATAGAAAACGATTTACAGAAAGCAAAAAAAGCTTTAAAAAGGCTATTAAGCGGTCAATTTGGAGCCGCAAGTGAAACAGTAGTTATTGAAGATTTTTTAGATGGAGTAGAGCTAAGTGTATTTATAATTACAGACGGTAAAAACTATAAAATTTTACCAGAAGCAAAAGACTACAAAAGAATAGGAGAGAATAATACTGGATTAAATACCGGAGGAATGGGAGCTATATCTCCTGTACCATTTGCTAATCGAGAGTTTATAGATAAAGTAGAAAATCAAGTAATTATACCAACAGTTAAAGGGTTAAAAAAGGAAGGCATTGAATATTCAGGATTTATTTTCTTTGGCCTTATTTCTGTTAAAGGGGATCCTTATGTTATTGAGTACAACTGCAGGCTTGGCGATCCAGAAACAGAAGTTATTATGCCAAGGTTAAAATCTGATATTTTAGAGCTTTTTGACGGAATTGCTACCAACACCTTATCAGAAAGAGACGTAGAAATAGACCTAAGATCTGTATCGACTGTAATGATGGTTTCTGGGGGATATCCTGAAAAATACGAAAAAGGAAAAGAAGTTACCATTGACAAACTAGACCCCAAAACGCTTGTCTTTCATGCAGGAACGAATATAAAAAACAACAAAACAGTAACTTCTGGCGGAAGAGTAATTGCTGTTACATCTTACGGGAAAAACCTAGAAACAGCATTAAAAGGCTCTTATTCAAGCATTGAAAAAGTACAATTTGAAAATAACTACTATAGAAAAGATATAGGAAAAGATGTAACTACTAAAAGCTAACTACTTTATTTGATCAGCATCATTTTCAGCCTTCTTGTTCAGTTTATTCTGAACAAACATCCAATATATACCACCACTTAAAAAAACAAAGAAAAAAATAGTATTAGGGGTGTTTCCTAAGGGCTCTAAGGTGTTTTCAAACAACCACTTTAAAAAATCTCTAATAGGGTACAATAGCCAGTTCATAATAATTTTTTTTCAAAAGTATAAAATAAATGAATCTGGCCACTATTTTTCAACTCTTTAATGATTAATTTGTGGTAATGTTAAATTTTTTAAAATCTAAAAACCCTATTTTCTTTTTGACAATAAGCGGAACGGTTTTAATCTGCAGCATTATTAATCATGTTTTATTTATAAACAACAGCAATACTAATTGGCAAGCTTTAGGGGAGCTTAACATTCACAAAAGCTTTTGGTATTTGTTGTATGCTATTGTCGTTTTTTTTTCAGCTTTAAAAGTTAATCAGATCATTAACAAAAGCATTTTTTTTCAAAGAACCAATTACTTGTCAGGTTTAATTTTTTTACTTCTTTCAGTTTCTTCAGCTCCAATACATCTTTCAGTACTGCCTTGCCTTTCTAATCTGTTTGTGATTTTAGCTTTGGGTAATCTATTAAAGATTTACAGAAACCGATCTTGTAAAACAGAAATATTTAATGCAACATGTTGGTTAATTTTAAGTGCTATTATTTATAGCGCTAATCTTTTTATTATCCCTTTGCTCTGGATAACATTATACTATGTTAGACCCTTTGAATGGAGAGAATATCTAATGCCCATAATAGCAATACTATTTATGGGAGTTTATTTTATAACGTTTTATTTATTATTTCCAGAACACAATATGTGGTTAATAAGTCTAAAGGACACTTATTTCGTAGAAATAAGTATTAAAAAAATCACATGGTGGTATTGGGTTGTCCTATTAGTTTCCGGAGTAGTTATCAGCGCAAAAACAGTACTTATTTCTTTTTCAAGATCTAGTAATAGATATAAAAAAATCACTTGGATTTTGATCTCACTTTTGCTTTGTTGTGTCTTGCAGCTTATATTAAGACTTACAACTTTAAATGTCAACGCCTCTTTTTTATATGGAATTTTAATACCCTTTTCTGTACTTGTTTCTAATACCATTTTAAGCACAAAAAAGCCCTGGATTGTTTCCTCTTATATTGTTGCGAGTATATTTGGATATTTTGTAGTAACATATGTTATTTAATTATATTCTTTCATGGGTTTATTTTTATATTTGATTAAAAATAAATTCTTATGAAATGTGGTGTTGTTACTTTCCCGGGATCTAATTGCAATCATGACATGATTTATGCCTTAAGTAAAATTTTAAATCAAAAAGTTGTTGAACTTTGGCACAAGGATCATGACACTCAAAATTGCGAATTAATCATTTTGCCCGGAGGTTTTTCTTATGGAGATTATTTACGTTCCGGCGCAATTGCTAGGTTTTCGCCAATTATGAAAGAAGTAGTTCATCACGCAAACAATGGTGGGTTAGTTTTAGGAATTTGTAATGGATTTCAAATTTTATGTGAAGCGGGCCTTTTGCCTGGAACACTTTTACATAACAATAACCAAAAATTTATATGTAAAAACACGTTCTTAAAACCAGCATCCCTAAAAGCGCCAATTTGTCAAAATCTTCATAGTAATGAGTCTTACAAGATTCCTATTGCTCATGGTGAAGGAAGATATTTTGCCTCTGAAAACGTTATAAAATCGCTGTTCAATAATGACCAAGTACTTTTTCAATATTGTGATATTCAGGGAAATATAAATCAGGACGAAAACCCAAATGGATCACTAAATAACATTGCAGGAGTGTCCAACAAGAATCAAAATGTAATGGGAATGATGCCTCACCCAGAAAGAGCCGTTGACCCGCTATTAGGCAATACTGACGGTGTACCATTGTTTAATTCCCTACTCAATTTAATCGCTGTATAATAAATACTTTTTTTAATTGTTAAGCCGTTGTAAAACAGGTTTTTAAAGCTTAAAAACTAAGTGTTCACAAGTGCTTTTGTAAGATATTTAACTTTAAATATTGCTACAGCTTTCTTATATTATCATTTAATTATTTTTAAAATGAAAAAAAAACTACTAAATATTTTTGTAATACTTATACAATTCACATCAGTATTTGCCCAGCAAACGATTAAAGGAAAAGTTGTCGATTTAGAGTCTCAATTTCCTCTACCAGGAGTTAATGTCCAATTTATAGACGGTGATTTTACTAGCGGTGTAGCGACGGATGTAAATGGTGGGTTTAAAATTGAAGAAGTTCCACTTGGAAGGCATCAAATTAGATTTACTTTTATTGGATATAAGCCTCAAATTCAAACAATTGTTGTTAACTCTGGTAAAGAAGTTGTTTTAAATATTTCAATCGAAGAATCCACTGAAATGCTTGACGCATTTGAAATCTCTGCAAATGAAAATAGGGAGGTAAATAATGAAATGGCCATTATAAGCGCTCAGCAATTTTCAGTAGAAGAAACAGAAAGGTATGCTGGAAGTCGAGGGGACCCTGCAAGAATGGCTTCAAATTTAGCAGGAGTACAAGGAGCAGATGACAGCAGAAACGACATTGTTGTCAGAGGGAATTCTCCACTTGGGGTCATCTACAGGGTTGAAGGAGTTACCATACCCAATCCAAATCATTTTGCAATTTCTGGATCATCTGGTGGACCACTAAGTATTTTAAATAATAAATTTTTAGGAAACAGTGATTTCTTTTCTGGAGCTTTTCCAGCAGAATACGGGAATAGTACCGCAGGGGTATTTGATCTTAAAATTAGAAATGGAAATAATGAAAAAACAGAATTTACTGGACAAGTCGGTCTTTTTGGTGGTGAATTTTTAGCGGAAGGCCCCCTTTCTAAAAAAAGTGCTGCTTCTTTTTTAGTAATGTATAGAAGAGCTACACTCTCCATATTTAATAAGCTGGGGATTGATTTAGGCACGTCGGCTATACCTAAGTATCAAGATTTTGCTGCAAAAATAAATTTACCTTTCAAAAATGGAGGAAATCTATCTCTTTGGGCAATGGGTGGAAACAGTAACATCAACATTTTAATTAGCGAACAAACAGACAGTTCTGCAATAGATCTTTATGGGGAAAACACTAAAGACCAACGTTTTGGAACCAGGATGTTAGTAAGTGGAGCAACCTATACAAAACCTCTTAATGAAACTGCATTTATAAAATCAACAACTTGTATAAATTTAGAGGGCCAAAAGTCAAATCACGATACGATCACTAGAAATGATCCAAATGATTTTTTAGATTACACGCTGACGCCTTACATGGCTTATGATTTTAATAAAGTAAGATATTCCAACGCAAGTTCTTTTAATAAAAAACTGAATAAAAAAAACTCGCTTAAAATGGGCTGGGTTGCTGACATAACCAGTTTTAATTTTATTGACAGCGTAAGCACAAATGCATCTCTTCAAACATATAGAAAACGGTTCCAATCAAATGGAAATTACTTTCAAATTCAACCTTACATAAGTTGGAAACATAAATTTTCTGATGATTTTATAATAACGGCTGGATTAACAAGTTTATACCTTTCTATTTTTGAAGTAGATAATTCTCAACCTAAATCAACTAATATTTCACCAATAGAGCCTCGATTTGGAATGAGATGGAATATTAATGATAAAAGCGCCCTTTCTTTTGGATTGGGATATCATTCCCAAACACAACCTCTTTATACAAGGTTTTATCTTCCCGAAAACAATAACGAACCCATCAATCAAAACTTAGATCTAACCTATAGTAAGCACATTGTTTTGGGTTATTCTCAAAATCTGAATCAAAATTTCGGCCTCAAAGCTGAGGCCTATTATCAGGATTTATCAGGTATACCAATTGAAATTACTTCTTCAGCATTTTCTTTAACAAATGCTGGAAGCGGATTTGCTAGAGTTTTTCCCAATGCGTTAACAAATGCTGGAACGGGATATAATTATGGTTTAGAGCTTACAGTTCAACGTTATTTTAATAAAAGCTGGCACGCTCTCTTTACAGGATGTTTGTACAATTCAAAATATACTGCAAGCGATCGCATTGAAAGAAACACCAGTTTTAACGGAATTTATGCAGCTAATTTTTTAGCGGGAAAAGAATTTGAGTTTGGTAAAAACAAGGTGCTTGGACTGGGTTTAAAAGTTACAGGCGCTGGTGGTAAAAGGAAAGGCACAGTAGACCCCACAGCATCAGCTGATCAAGGAGAAGTGATTTTTTTAGATGCTAATTTTAACGAAGATAAATTCAAAGATTATTTCAGATTTGACATAAAGACAACATATAAAATCAATCAAGAAAAAGTCACCCATGAAATAGGAGTAGATTTAGTGAATCTTTCTGGAGCTAAAAATATTTTAAATTATTCTTATGCCCCAAATAATGACGGTATTGCTGACGATAAGGACATAACTGAAAATTATCAATTAGGGTTCTTGCCTATTTTTTACTACAGGATAGATTTCTAAAATTTATTAAATAGATTTACGAATTATTATTTTATTTTAAAGAACTATGAAAATTCTACTAACTGGTGGAGCAGGCTTCATTGGATCACACACTGCTGTGGAGCTTATTAACAATGGATACGAACCTGTTATTATTGATGATTTTAGAAACTCAAAGTCTTTTATTTTAAAAAACATAGAGATTGTAACTGGAAAAAAAATTATTAGTTATGCTGAAGATTTAGGCAACACTGCTAAACTTAGAGAAATAATTGAAAAAGAAAAGCCTTTAGGGGTCATACATTTTGCAGCAGATAAAGCAGTCAATGAATCCGTTTTAAACCCTATTAAATATTATAAAAATAATGTTGTAAACCTTATTAAATTAGTTGAGATTATCGATGAATACAACATTAAATCTTTTGTTTTTTCGTCCTCATGTACAGTCTACGGAACACCCGACCACACCCCTGTAAGTGAAGAAAGTGATATTAAACCAGCCTTTTCGCCTTACGGATTCACAAAACAAGTCGGGGAACAGATTCTTGTGGACTATTTTAAAAATAAAAACAAGGCCTGCTTAACTATATTAAGGTATTTTAACCCGATTGGGGCTCACCCTTCAGCATTATTAGGTGAACTACCCATTGGGGTGCCTAGTAATCTTATTCCATTTATCACCCAATCAGCCATTGGGAAAAGAGGGCCATTAACTGTACACGGAAACGACTACTCAACCCCTGATGGAACTTGTATTAGGGATTATATTCATGTTGTAGATTTAGCAACAGCACATGTTTTGGCATTAAAAAAGCAAACAAAACCGAATAGAATATACAATGTTGGCGTTGGAAAAGGGTTTTCTGTTTTAGAGGTCTTAAAAAGTTTTGAAAAAGTGAATAGCCTAAAGGTAAACTTTCAATTTGGACCAAGGAGGTCGGGTGATATCCCCGAAATTTATGCAAATAATAATTTAATTAAGAAAGAATTAGCCTGGTCGCCTAAATATTCTTTAGAGAATTGTCTAGAACATTCTTGGTTTTGGGAACAAAATTTGGAAAATTTTTAGAAAAATATCTGTTCTAAAACGATATAAAACATTAACGTAAAACCCACTATTATTCCAGAAACGACTTCATAAACTTTGTGTGCTTTTAAAAATATTCTAGTGAAGGAGACGACCCCAATAAACAGGATTAATAAAGTGTTAAATAGTAGAACCTGACTTAAGTTTATAGTTCCTTGAGAAACTAGTGTTTCAGCAATCATTCCCCCACAAAGACCGCTGATAGATGCAGCATGAAAGCTTATTTTCCATCTTAAGGTGATGATTGATAATGTTATAAGCAACAAAAGCCCACCAAAAAGAAAAGACAAATAGGGTGACAGCAGATTTAATAGTGTAGCGTTCCAATATCTGAAAATATAATAAGTCATAGAGTAATAAATTAACATGAGTATTAATACTGGAATTCTCTCCTTTCTTAAAGGCATATTAATACTTGTAATTAGTTTGTTTTTATACATTATTAATACAGTGATAAGAGGAAAAAAAACAGCCATAAGAACCAAGAAAGAAAAAAGAGGCCAATAAACTTTAGGCGCAGCCAAAAACAACATCTGATTGTAAGAGCTGCTGATATTAAAATAAATTAAATAGGAGTAAAGCACATTGAAAAGAGGATGAAAAATAACAGCAATAAACCGAGATATTTTTGTAATCATTAAAGTAATTGTTTTCTTAGCCTAGCCACAGGAATATGAAGTTGCTCACGATATTTGGCAACGGTTCTACGTGCGATTAAATAACCTTTCTTCTTCAATAATTCAGCAAGTTTTTCGTCTGTTAACGGCTTGGTTTTATCTTCTTTATCAATGGCCTCATTTAATATAGTCTTCACTTCTCTTGTCGAAACCTCTTCACCTGACTCAGTCAAAAGAGATTCGCTAAAGAAATACTTAAGCGAAAAAATACCATAAGGGGTAGAGACGTGTTTGGAATTTGCAACTCTTGAAATAGTAGAAATGTCCATTTCAACAATAGCGGCAATGTCTTTCAAAATCATTGGTTTCAATTTTTTTTCGTCGCCTGATAAAAAAAATTCTTTTTGAAAACTAATAATGGCCTCCATGGTTTTTAAAAGTGTATTTTGTCTTTGTTTAATAGCCTCTATAAACCATTTAGCTGAATCCACTTTTTGTTTAATAAATAAAATAGCATCTTTTGCTCTTTCTTTTTTATCACTTTCTTGAAACCCTTTTATCATTTCAAGGTAATCGCTACTTACTTTCAATTGAGGAGCATTTCTATGATTTAATTCAACTGTTATGTTTCCGTCGTTTTCAACTAGTGTGAAGTCCGGAGTAATTTGTTGAATAGAGATTTGAGTATCGATTAAAGAATTTCCAGGTTTTGGATTTAATTTGACAATTTCTGCAATTGCTTCTTTTATTGCAATGTTATCAATGTCTAATTTTTTAGAAATTTTAGCATAATGTTTTTTAGTAAATTCATCAAAACAGTTTTCTAAAATGGCTTCAGCAGTTTTAATAGAAATTGTTTTTTTCTTTTTACGTAGCTGAATTAAAAGACACTCATTTAAATTTCTTGCTCCTACGCCCGCTGGGTCAAGGTCCTGCACTTCTATTAAAATTTTTTCCAAGTTCTCTTCACTTGTGAAAATATTTTGTGAAAATGCTAAATCATCTACAATATTAAAAAGTTCTCTTCTTAAATATCCAGATTCGTCAAGGTTCCCAATAATATGTTCTGCTATTTTTTTAGTATCGTCATCCTTTATTTTTAGTCGAATTTGTTTTGTTAGTCTTTCGGAAAGAGAATCTCCAAACGAGAGTGGTTTTTGTTGCTCTTCGAGTTCTTTACTGTAGTTGTTAGACTGAGTTTTATAGTATGGAGTTTCATCATTAGTGTAGTCGTCGAAATTAAACTCATCTCTTTTATTTTCTGTATTTTCTTCTAAATCTGTATTTGTTGCACTGGTTTGCTCTTCTCCTTCGTCAAGTGCGGGATTTATTTCTAACTCTTCCTTTATTCTTTTCTCCAATTCCACGGTAGGCAACTGCAACATTTTCATTAGCTGAATTTGCTGAGGAGATAGCTTTTGTAAAAGCCGCTGTTGTAAAGATTGCTTGAGTGCCATTAATTCATAAAAATAGGAATATATTAAACGAGTATTACTTTAGATAAATAAAACACTAAAGAAAAAGCAATTAGAATTCAGCATTATTGGGTGTTCTAGGGAAAGGAATAACATCTCTAATGTTGGTCATACCTGTTACGAACATCATTAACCTTTCAAAACCAAGCCCAAACCCAGCGTGAGGAACGGTACCAAATTTTCTAGTTTCTAAATACCACCATATTGCTTCTTTAGGAATATTAAACTCCTCACATTTTTTTTCTAAAACATCGTGTCTCTCCTCTCGTTGAGAACCACCAACAATTTCACCAATACCAGGAAATAAAATATCCATAGCAGCAACAGTTTTACCATCAGAGTTTTCTCTCATATAAAATGCTTTTATTTCTTTGGGGTAATCCACAATAACTACCGGTTTTTTGAAGTGTTTTTCGACTAAGAATTTTTCATGTTCACTTTGCAAATCAACACCCCAAGATACAGGGTATTTAAATTGCTTTTTTTTATGAGGTTTAGACTTTAATAATATCTCTACAGCTTTGGTGTAAGTTATTCTTTCAAAATCGTTACTAATCACCATCTGCATTCTTTCCATTAGTGATAGTTCATTTCTTTTGTCTTTAGGAAGTTGTGATTCTTCTTTAACACCTCTATCACTCAAAAAATGCAGATCTTCTTGACAATGCTCTAAACCATAATTAATCAAATATTTCAAGAAGTCTTCTCCTAAGTTTATGTTTTGGTTGATGTCCGCGAATGCTGTTTCTGGTTCTATCATCCAAAATTCTGCAAGATGACGAGTGGTATTGGAGTTCTCTGCTCTAAATGTAGGTCCAAAAGTGTAAACTTTTCCTAATGCTAATGCAGCCAATTCAGCTTCTAACTGACCGGAAACGGTTAAGTGAGTAGGTTTTCCAAAAAAATCTTTTTTAAGGTCAATATTTTCTTTACCAATCGGGAGGGTGGTAACTCGAAATGTTTCTCCCGCACCTTCGGCGTCGGTTCCAGTGATAACAGGTGTGTGAATATAAAAATAACCTTTATCGTTAAAGTATTTATGTATAGCAAAAGCCATGTGATGGCGAATTCTAAAAACTGCACCAAACAAGTTGGTTCTCATCCTTAAATGCCCCTGCTCTCTTAGCTTCTCTAAAGAATGTTTTTTTGGTTGTAAAATTGTTTTTTGTAAATCTTCTTGATTACTTACTCCTAAAATTTTAATTTCCTCTCCTTGAAGCTCTACTTTTTGTCCGCTACCAAGCGAGTCCACCAAAGCACCTTTAACATTTATAGAAGCCCCATTATTTAGCTCGTCAAGTATATTTTTAGAAAAACTATTGGAATCGATTACAATTTGTAAGCTTGACATGCAAGACCCGTCGTTTAAAGCAATAAATCGGTTGCCTCTAAAAGACCTTATCCATCCGCTAACTTCTATTTCAGCAGGTGCTTCCAGCTTAAGTATGTCAATTATTCTCTTGTTCATAATTTTTGTTAAATAGCAATGGAAACTTTTAAAATTAAATTAGTTTCCATAGTTTCGCGTTCAAAATTTAAATCTTGTCAAAAATAACAGAATTATGTGATAGAATACAGCTTTTGTTTCAGGAATGTGGAATAAAAAGCATCACGATGGATGATATTTCTAAACGTTTAGGTTGTTCAAAGAAAACACTATATCAACACTTTAAAAATAGAAAAGAATTAGTTTACAAGGTTGTTTCTGCTGATATGACGAAGCACGAATTGGAAATTTCTAATGTTGTTAAGGATAATCTCCACCCAATTGACGAGATTTTTAAATTAAATAAGGTGGCCATTAATAAAATTAAAACCATTCACCCTTCTACTCAACACGACTTAAAAAAATATTATCCAAACTCTTGGAAAATCTTTGACAAAAAAAACAAACAGTTAAGTTATGAAGTGTCACTTAATAATTTAAAAAAAGGAATGGACAATGGTTCTTACAGAAAAGACATCAACCCAGAATTATTAGCTAGAATATTTTCAGAAAGAATAGACATGATTTTCAATGGAGTTGTCTTTAAAGCTGGTGAAGCAACATTTACAGAAGTTTTTCAGCAGATGATGAATCACTACATACTCGGTATAGTTACAGACCAAGGAAGATCCTATTATTTAAATCTTCAAAAAAATTTAATTAAATGAATAAAATTATTGCAGTATTATTTCTTTCAGTTTTTTCTGTATTATCAAACGCTCAGGAATTTACAGGAGAGATGTTGTTTAAGTATGCTCAAGAACACAGCCCCAAGCTTCAAAACTCAAGTTTAGATGTTGTTGTTTCTGAAGAAAAAATTAAAGAAATTAGATCCTCAGGATTGCCTAAAATAAATGGAGAATTAAGTTTTCAGAATTTCATCAATGTTCCAACTACTGTTGTTCCTGCAAACGCATTAAATCCAAATTTAGCATCAGAAGAATTAATAGGCCTGTCTTTTGGCACACCTTTCAATGCGAATTACAACCTTAGGGTCAGCCAGTTAATATTTAGTTTCAACTATATATACGCTATTAAAGCTGCTCGAAATTACAGTGAGCTAGCTAGATTGTCCAATCTTCAAAAAAATGAAACTTTACTAGAAGAGTTAAAATTAAAACTTGGGCAAATAATTTTAATTCAAAAACAAAAAGATTTACTAAAACAAAATATAAAAGAAGTTGGCGCATTGAAGGCTAAAACGAATAGCCTTATAGATGCTGGTGTAGTCGAGTCATCTTCTATTAATGACATTATAATTATGGAGTTAGAGCTTAAAAACTCCATCAAGTTCTTAGAATCTAACGAAAAGATCGCTCTTTTAACTTTAAAATCAGAAATTGGATACCCACTAGATAGTAATATTACTTTGGTTAAAAACTTTGAAAAGTCGTCTACAGCAATTTTAGATAATGCAAATTTAAACCCCGCTAATAACTTAGCTGTTCAAATGGGAAATCAAAATGTTATTTTAAACGACCTTGGATTGAAAGCTTCTAAAAGTGAAGGGTATCCTTCATTTTCGGGATTTTTTAATCAGCAGCACACAGCCATGAGAAATTCATTCAATTTTTTTGATTCTTCAAAAGACTGGTTTCCAGCAACGCTTTGGGGAATAAATGTTACCATACCAATTTATAATAGTGGGGAGGGAAGAGCTAAGAATAAGCAAAAAGAATTGGCACTAAAGAAAGCAAAGAATGAATTAATAGATATTGAAAATCAAATTAAATCCTTGTATGAGATGCTGAAAAGTAACTACAATAATGCACTCTTAAGTTTAAGCAGTCAAGAAACAAAAGTGAAGTTATTTGACAGCGTTTATTCCAATGAAGAAAAAAAATTAAATTACGGAGCCTCTAATTCTTTAACACTTTCTCAGCGTAAAATGCAGCTGCTGCAATCCAAACAGGAGTTGCTACAAAAGCAGTATGAACTTTATAAAGCAGAAGTACAATTAAGTATTCACACTAACACTTTAAAACTATGAAAAAATTAATCTGGATTTTTCTGATAGCTACAACTTCTTGTCAGAGCAACGAAGTAGAAAGCGAAACGAACGTTGATAACACTGATGAGTTGGTAGAAAGATCTACTAAACCATTGGTTTCAGTTTTTAAAGTAGAAAATAAATTATTTAAAGATTATTTCCACACACAGGGAAGTGTTGTAAGTAAAGAAATTGCGTTTGTGAAACCAGAAATTAATGGCGTAGTTAAAACCATCCATGTTTCTGAAGGAAATTATATATCCAAAGGCGATCCAATAATAACCCTTTCTACGGATCTATTGAATGCTCAAATTATAGAATTGAATGAGCAAATATCTTTTGCCGAATACCTTTTTAAAAAGCAACAAGCTATGTTTAAGGACGGAGTAAGTACAGAAATACAAGTTAAAGAGATTGAAAACAGCTTAAATAGAAGCATTAAAGCTAAAAATACACTTTTAACACAGGTAGCAAAGGCTAAAATATTTGCACCGTTTAATGGTTACGTAGAAGAGGTTTCTATAAAACTAGGAGAATCAATTAGCCCAATGAATAACATTTGTCAGCTGGTAAATACAGATAACCTCTATTTGGTTGCCGACATCTCTGAAAACCTCTTATCAGAAGTCAAAAAGGGCGACCCGTTAAGTGTTTATTTTCCCGCGCTTGATTTAAGAATAGAAGGGCTTAACCTAAGTAGAGTGGGAAAAATAATTAACCCCATTAATAGAACGTTAAAAATAGAATCCAGGTTGCCTAAAAATGATATTCTTATCCCCAATCTTATGGCAGAAATGAGTATCAACCATTACTCTAGAGACAGCGCAGTTTGCTTACCGTCGAGACTCATATTGAAAAATGCTAAAGGAGAAACGTATCTAAAAGTATTGGATAAAAACAATATGGTGAACTTAAAACCAATTGAATTAGGGAGAAGAGACCAATCAGAGGTAGAAATCATGACTCAAATAGAAAGAGGAACTCTAGTGGTTGATGATGGAAAAAGTACTGTTTTGTCAGGACAAGAAGTAGAAATTATTAGCGGAACAGAACAATGATAGAGAACATTAAAAAATGGAAAGAATTTGCACTGTCTTCAGCAGCGGTAAATAATAGAAAAACAGTATATCTACTAATAATAATTTTATTATTGGGAGGTGTTTCTGCATATAAAAATATGCCAAGAGAGAGTTTTCCTCAAATTCAAGTACCCGAAATTTATGTGAATATACCATATCCTGGCAACTCACCAGAAATTATTACAGATAAGATAATTAAGCCTTTCGAGAAAGAATTAAATAAACTCAAGGGTATTGAAAAAATAACCTCAACAGCAACACAAGATTTTGGAGTTTTAAAAATAGAGTTTGATTTTGCTATTACCCCAAAAGACGCTAAAAGAGCTGTTGAAGAAGCATTATCAGACGCAAGGTCTACAAAGATATTTGCACAGGATTTAACCATTGAGCCCACAATTCAAGAAATTGACGTTAACGAATTTCCAATAATTAACATCAATTTATCCGGAGAATATCCCGTTGACATCCTAAAAGAGAAAGCAGACTTAATTAAAGATAGGTTGGAATCTATTTCTGAAATAAATGCTGTAGATATAAGAGGTGTTCAAGAAAAGAAGGTTAAAATTGAAATTCGAAAATTTGACGCAGAAGCCAAGAGAATAAGCTTTGGCGATATTGAATCTGCTATTCAGAGCGAAAACACAACAATCGGTGCAGGAAATCTTCAAATTGATGGGATTGATAATTTTATAATTATTGATGGTAAATTTAAAGATTTTAAAGAGTTAAATAATTTAGTTGTTAAGCACGAAAATAACGATAATGTATATTTAAGAGATGTTGCGGACATCTCTTTTTCAGATTCTGACACTACCAGCTACGCTAGACAAAATGGCCAACCTGTTGTAATGCTGGATATTAAAAAGCGAGCAGGAGAAAATATCATCAATGCAATTGATAAATTAAAAATTGTAGTAGGAAATTTAAAAAGACAATTTCCCGCCGACATGAAGCTTACCTACACAAATGACCAGTCTGTAATGATAAGATCTCAAGTAAGTAATTTAGAAAACTCAATTGTTTTTGGTGTTATACTGGTGGTCTTTGTTTTATTGTTTTTTTTAGGACTAAGAAATGCATTATTTGTAGGAATAGCGATTCCGTTTTCCATGTTTTTGTCTTTTATTTTATTGAATTCTGCAGGAGTAAGTTTAAATATAATGGTGCTTTTTTCATTAGTGTTAGCCTTAGGAATGTTGGTAGATAACGGTATAGTGGTGGTGGAGAATGTTTACAGGTTAATGGATGAAGGGCTTAATGCATTTGAAGCGACTAAAAAAGGTATTGGGGAAGTTGCGTGGCCTATCATAGCTTCAACAGCAACAACTCTAGCTGCTTTTGTTCCGCTAGCTTTATGGCCAGGAATAATCGGAGAGTTTATGCAATATTTACCAATTACTCTTATGATTGTATTAGGGTCTTCACTCTTTGTGGCTCTGGTAATTACACCAGTTTTACTGGCGATTTTAATGAAAATAGATAACGGTAAAAGAAACATTAAAAGTACTCTAAAATATTTCGCAGCACTAATTGTTTCGGGGACAATAGCAATTCTTTCAGGATATAACAGCTTTGGAAATCTTTCAATAATAACAGCTATAATTGTTGTTTTGAATGGATTTTTATTCATTCCAGGAACAGCCTGGTTTCAAAATAAGTTTCTACCAAAACTAGAATCAGGGTATCAAAAGTTTCTAAAATGGGTGCTTTACAAAAAAAGACCTATATGGATAATTATAGGTACTTTTTTCACGTTGATATTGTCTTTTATATTAACTGGAATTTTCCCTCCCAAAGTTTTATTCTTTCCAGAAAACCAACCTAATTATATTAATGTTTTTGTAGAGCTACCTGTTGGAACAAATATTTCTAAAACTAATGTTGCTACAAAAGAAATAAAAAAAGAAATTACTAAAATTTTAAGTCTTCCAATTTCTGAAAAGGATTCCACAACCTATTTACAAGCTGCAGATATAGAGTTAATTAATAATAAAAAAGTAAAAACACCATTTGTAGAATCTGTTATTGAACAAGTAGGAAAAGGTACCTCAGATCCAAATAGCGGCCCATCTTTTGGTGAAACACCCCATAAGGCTAGAATAACCGTTTCTTTTTGTGAATTCTCGCATCGAAAAGGGTTAAATACCAGCACCGTCAAAAGTTTAATTGAACAAACGTTAAAAGATAAGTTTCATGCAGACATAACGATTGTTGTAGACAAAGAGCAAAGCGGTCCCCCACAACAGCCTCCTGTAAATATTGAAATAACAGGCTCACAAGACTATTCGGCTCTAACTCAAAAAGCCGAAATGCTCCAACAATATTTAATTAAAAAAAATATAGAGGGGATTCAAAAGTTGAAACTAGATGTTGAGGTTAATAAAGCAGAAATCCAAATAGACATTAACAGAGAATACGCAAAAAGAGTAGGTGTTTCGACTGGGCAGATAGCACAAAGCATAAGAACATCTTTGTTTGGTAAAGATGTCTCGACATATAATTTTAATGACGACGATTACGATATAAATATTAGGTTTAGCGAGGCTGATCGTCAAGATGTATCTTCCATCTTGGAACAAAAAGTAATGTTTATGAATAACAGGGGAGTTAAATTGAGTATCCCAATTAGCTCCGTTGTAAACAATATTAAGGAGATTAATAAATACGCAGCTGTAATCAGAAAAAATCAAAATAATACCATTACTATTTTTACTGGAGTTCAAGAAGGGTACAATGCCAATGAAATAATAGCAGTTGTAAAAAAACATTTAGCGGATTTTGGGACATCAAGTGAAGGAATCTCTTTTGCTAAGCAGGGGTATAGCTATAAGTTTACAGGACAGATGGAAGACCAAGAAAAGGAGTTAGCCTTTTTAAGTAGTGCATTATTATTTGCAGTATTTTTAATTCTTTTGATTTTAGTTTCTCAGTTTAACGCCTTTTCGTCTCCGGTCATTATCTTATCCTCGGTGGTGTTGAGTCTTGCAGGAGTGTTTTTAGGAATAGTAATATCTAGAAACGATTTTGTTATTATTATGACAATGATTGGTATTATATCGTTAGCAGGGATTGTTGTAAATAACGCCATAGTATTAGTAGATTACACCAATTTAATAAGGAAAAGAAAAAGAAAAGAATTGGGATTAGGATCTTTAGATCTGATTTCGCATACAGATTTCAAGAGTGCCGTTATTGAAGGTGGTAGAACAAGATTAAGACCAGTTCTTTTGACAGCAATTACAACAATTTTAGGTCTTTTTCCATTGGCTTCTGGTTTGAACATTAATTTCTTTACCCTTGTAAGCGATTGGGATCCTCAAATATTTTTTGGAGGAGATAACGTTATCTTTTTTAAACCAATGAGTTTGGCAATTATTTACGGTTTGACGTTTGCGACCTTTTTAACTTTAGTAGTAGTTCCGATAATGTATTACACTATTTATAGGTTTAAAATATGGCTGTTTAATAAGTTTAATTGGGCAATTAAGATTGAATTATAGACCTAAGATATTTTGTTCCAAGTTTTAAGCTCTCCATCGAAGAAAGAGTATTTCGAACTATTTGCTTCTAAAAACGAAGCAATTTCTTTGTTTAAAGAGTCGTCTACTAGTGAAGCCCCGTCGTAAATCAAATATTCAAACACGTTATTTTCCTTACTCAATCGTTCGATTCTAAAAACTTTAATCTTTTTTTTGATTCTTAATTCAAGACCAAGGCCAACACTGTTGTTATTAAAAATAATTCCTTTTCTTTTAAATCTTTTGAATTCCATTTTAAACTTTGAGGTTACTAATAAAAGAAAAAAGGATATGTAAAGCAACCATACAATACACACCCTTTTAACTTAATTGCTAATACGTGAATATTAACGAAACAAATGTAATTAAAAAAAGAGAGGATGGGTTATAATTAATCCTCTCTTTTACTTAACTAACAAACATTGTCTTTAATGAAACAACAGTGAATTAATAACAAAGAAATTTATCAGCAATTGCTATTTTTCGACAAAAAGGATTTTTTAAGAGAATAGCTTTTTAACTAGACAGTGGTTAATAAACCCCAATTTATCATAAAAAGAATACACAAAGAAGCTGCTAAAAACAAGGATTTTTCTATTAATGACAAGTCTCTAAACCAGTTATTTTTTTTTGGTTTCATAATTCTAAATAACTATTTCAACATCTTTTTTCCAAAATAACATTAATAAAAAAAGGACTTTTTTATTGGTAATAAAAAGAAGAAGATTAACCCAAACATAACTTTTGTTTAGTTTTTTTGTATATTTATTAAACAAAACTAGATTCATAAAATTTATAAATTATAAAAAATGAAAAAATTTCTTCTTAAATGGTATCCCGTAATTATTGCATTTGCATGTATGATGTATTCCATATCTTTAGGTCTTGCGGGGATGACTGATGAGGCACAATATTCAGCACATTGGCCAGGCACCATACTCCTATTCTCGATTGCTATTAATCAAATTAACAGGTTATGAGCTTAGTATTTTTCGGAGTTGGTTTTTTATTGTTTTCAGTTTATTTAATATTTCTTATTTGGAATATAATATACAACGGTAAAAAACAAAAAGAACAAAACTATCCCAACTTAAATTCTAAGAATAAGGATATTTTTGATTGATTTAGGCCTAGAAAAATGTTGAAAGTGTTTTAAAGATGATGGAGTTATGATGTCGTCTAGAAATAAACCTACAAATTAATTATAATGCTCTCCAGGTTAATGAAGAGCATGTAGTTATATTATTCTTTGAGTGGAGAAGATGAGATTCGAACTCACGACCTCTTGACTGCCAGTCAAGCGCTCTAGCCAACTGAGCTACATCCCCTAAGTGTCACTAAATTTAATAATTAATTTAATTACTGCTTAGAAATTAAATTATTTTGATAATAATTAGTGTTTTTAGCTCTTAGAATATACATTCCTTTAGACCAATTTGAGGTTATCAATTTCAGGTTTTTTATGTTGTCTTTTTTAAAGAGTAATTCACCATCTAAAGCATAAATACAAACATTGACTCTTTCATTGTAAGAAAGAGATAGATTGTTGCTAAAGGGATTGGGATATATTTTGTTGGTATTCGAATTTTTAAAGTTGTTACTCGTAGTAGCGCAAGGGGATTTTAAGGACTGAAACCAATTAAAAGCACTAGACAATGCTGGAAATACACACCCTCCATGATTTAAGTTTCCAATATCGATAGATTGGACATCATTTGCTCCATTATTATTCATTGCTACATCAGCATTTATTGCATTGGTAAATGCAACTTGCTCATCTAATGTACAATAGTACATTCTAACAGGGTTTGATGGACTCCAGTCATAGTTGTCATTTTTTATTAAAGCGCTCCACCAAGGATGTGTTTTATTAATGGAATCATTAGCAAAATTATTTAGACAAGTATCTCTAATTAATAAACTCATATCATTTGGAATAAGACTATTTAATAAGCTCATGTCTAAAGTGGTATTATTTCCACTAAAAAACGGGGGAGCAATGGTGTCGTATGGAGAATAAAGAACTTCTGACCAAGAATTAAAAATATCACCATATACCAATTCATAAGAAGCAAGTAAGTATAAAATATATCCAGGATTGGAATAGGGTGTAGGTGAAATAATGGTATCTGCCATAATACCAGACAAGTCATAAGGACCTGAACAAGGAGCAGACGCTGTAATATTGAACTCTGAAAGTAAGTTGTTGTCTTGAATATATTTGTTTGTAGCCATACACGCGTGACCACCTTGAGAATACCCTGTCAAAAAAACCTCATTATTGTCTATAAAAAGAGTATCAGAACTCAGAAACTCTCTTGCAGCTCTAATCATATCAATAGTTGCAGTAGCTTCGGTAGCTGCATGTACGTAAGGGTGTAAACCAGGGCTGCCTCCCATTCCAATGTAGTCAGGCAAGCAGACAAAATAACCACCTGCTGCAAATATTTTACCGATTAATGCCTCAGAACTATTATTGGAAGGAACATTATCTTTTGCTAGAGTAGTACCATGGTTATATGTTGCAAAAGGGAATTCTTTACAGAAAGTATTTTCTGGGGTAAAAAATGCTCCGGTCGCTGTAATGGGGAGACTATCAGCATCTACAGTGTTATAAGTTAACTTATACATTCCGACATCATAGTCTAAATTTAGTCCCGATGTAGACGATAGTATAGTTCCTGAAGTCGGCCCAATATAGTCACAAGAAATTAAATACTGGGATTTAATAAGAGTAGTTAAAAAAACCAGAAGGATAAAAAATGAGAAATGAATTCTCATACCTTTTTTGGCAATGTCCACAAAAAAGTTAAAACAATGCCAACAATAAATAATATAAAAGGTGCTAAAAACATAATTATGTATTTTTTACATAAATTACAGAATAATTACCGTAACAAATAGCTTTGTACAGTTTTTTTTAATTAACATATGTTAATAATCTTTAAACAAAAAAAGCGAAGCCTGTTTAAACTTCGCTTTGTGGGCCCAGAAGGGCTCGAACCTTCGACCCCCTGATTATGAGTCAGGTGCTCTAACCAACTGAGCTATGGGCCCTAATTTAGTATTTTCTAAATCGGATTGTAAAATTGCAATTTTTTTTTAATATCACTAAGCTACTTTAGTTCTTTTATTAAAATAAATATCAAATTAACCCTTATATCGTGACAAATTCCATTTTATTCCTCCCATAATCCACATCCCTGGCATTTTTGCTCCTAAAATATTCTGATAGACAACATCAGTTAAATTCAATGCTTGAAAATTTAAAGTAATGCCACTATCTTTCATAGTATATCCAAAATTTAAGTTGAAAACAGCATAATTATTGGTAAGTAATGAAGAAATTGAAGTTGCTTCTTGACTGTTTCGTTTTTTGTAAAGCCCAGTAAGTAATACATTAAACGAACTGAATTCAAAGTCTATTTGCCCGGTTATTAATTCTCTAGCAAATCCTGAAAGATAAACACCAAGATTATTATCTGTAATTTGTGTATATGTATACCCTCCTTTTAAAAGCAAAAAAGATTTTTTAGTAAGGGCAAGCTTTGATTTCAGCTCCAATTCAAAACCATTTACATAAACATCTTGGATATTTTTAGCAAAAAAATAGGTCGCACTATCTTGTAAACTTCCAAGCGAACTTACAGATCCAATATCTGTTTGGTTGGTAGAAATATAATCTATTACATTATTTGACTGTCTACTAAATACTGTTGCTTTTATAACAGTATTTTTAAAGGGAGCGTAGTTAATTCCCAATTCTTCGCTCCAGCCTCTTTCTGCAAGCAAATCTGGGTTGCCCAAGTTTCTTCCGGGGCTTAAGTCTTCCAAATTATTAGAAACATACCTTTCCGTATAGTCGGCAGCACGAATACTCCTACCTGCAGCTCCTCTTAATGTGATTTTAGAAACATTGTAAGAAAAATTAACTTGAGGACAAAACTCAAAACCGTAGTTTTGATCATAATCTTCTCGAATTATTGTGGTTAAAACGATGTTTTTTGGTCGATAAACACTCATAAAATATCCTCCAAAATGATAGTCGCTATGATCGCCTCTATCATTACTTTCAATTTCTCTAAAGTCTCCTTGAACACCATATTTGTAACTAAAATTACTGTTGATTATTTTAGAATTATTTACTGTAAAGTTGCTGAAACTCATGGTGTGTATATTGGTAGAAGAGAAATCGGGACTAAAAATAAATTCATCTGTGCTTCGCTTGTAGCTCATATTTATGTCTAAAACTGCTCCCGAAATTGTTTGTCTTTTCAGCTCCAGCCTATTGAACCAGTTATTAGTTGTTTCTGTGGATTTGTCAAAGAGACTAGAGGTATAAAAATAACGGGCATTAAAGTCACTATTTAGGATAGATGAGCGAAATTTAATTTGCCATTTATCATTTATTTTATAGCCTGCAGAAACGCTGAAATTATGGTTGTAAAAATAAGTATTGTAACCGCTTAAAGTATTGATTGAATCCAAATCAACAGCAGAAATTTCTTCTCCAGTTGATTGATTAACGGACAACCCTGCTCCAAAGTAAAAGTTATCTTTTTTATGAAATACTCCAAGTGAAGAGCTTACTAAATTATGTTCTCCAACATTAAAATTTCCAGTAAAAGAAGTACCATTTTCTAATGAATTAAACCCTTTAGTAATAATGTTTATTACACCACCTACAGCATCAGGCCCGTACATAGCGCCACCGGCTCCTTTTAGAATTTCAATTCTTTCGATTTCCATATTTGAAATAGGAATGTAACAGTTAAAATGTCCGGTAAGCGGATCGTTAATTCTCATCCCGTCAATTAATACCAGCACCTGAGAAAAAGTGGACCCTCGCATTACAATATCACCTTGCACTCCAAAACCTCCACGAGACTGAATTTCAACCCCTGAAATGGTTTGTAAGAGTTCATAAAATGTAGTAGCTGGTAATTTTTCAATATCCTTTTTAGTAAGTATATTGATACATCTACCGGTTTCATTATTCTTTAAAGGAATACGGGTGGTTTCTACCAATAAAGTGTCTAAACTGAATGTTTTTTGAGCAATTTCTACACTTAAAATACTCATGCTGATAAAGATGCTGATAAAATTTTTCAAAATAGAAAATTGTTAAAATTTATATTTAATGTACCAAAAATCAACGCAATTTTAATACTTTGTTATTGATTAATAACCAAAATTGAAAGAAATAAAAAATATAATTTTTGATCTAGGAGGAGTACTTTTAAACTTAGACTATTTTAGAACGATTAGAGAATTCCAAAAATTAGGGATTGAAAATTTCGAAAAACTATACAGTCAAAAGAATCAAAGCTCAGTTTTTGATGATTTTGAAACGGGTAAAATAAATCCGCAAGATTTTATTTCTAATATCGATACATTTTCCAAAAAAAAAACAGACGAGAAAGATATTATAGTTGCATGGAACGCTATGCTTTTAGACCTGCCACCTGAAAGACTTAACTTTATAAAATCTCTTAAATCCAAATACAGAATATTTTTATTAAGTAATACTAACGAAATTCATATTGATAGTTTTGAGAAAAGGCTTCAATCTAATAACCTTTTGCAGCAATATTATAATTGTTTCGAAGGACTGTATTATTCCTGCAGAATTGGGTTAAGAAAGCCAGATTTGAATTGTTTTAACTTTGTTTTAAAGACAAAGAAATTACTTCCAAGAGAAACACTTTTTATTGACGACTCTATTCAGCACATAAAGGGAGCAACAGAAGCCGGTATGCAAGCTGTTCTTTTAGAAAAAAACGCTTCAATTATTCAAATTGTTCCTGACATAATTCAATCAATACACCGCTAGTTGTTTTGGGGTGAAGAAAACAGATTAATTTATTATCAGCACCTTTTTTCACCTCTCCAATGGCTTCAAAACCTAGACTATTTAACCTTTCCAGCTCAGTATAAATATTATCAACGTAGAGCGCCAAGTGATGCATTCCTTCTCCTTTTTTTGAAATAAAATTACTAATTGGACTCTTTTCAGAAGTAGCTTCTAATAATTCTATTTTACTTTCTCCGACTTTATAAAAATGAGTTTTCACCCCTTCAGAAGCTACCTTTTCAGTTTTGTAAGTAGAGCGACCCAGTAATTTATCGAAAACAGTTAGGGATTCATCGATGTTTTTAGAAGCTATACCAATATGTTCTATTTTTTTTATCATGAAAATTGATTCTTTTTCAAGTTAGAAAATTTGAGCTAGACCCTCACGGAATCGATTTAAAAATATGAAATTACGTTCAATGATTTTTTTATAAACTCTAGTTTTATAATGAATCTTTGGTATACTCTATAAATAGAATTAGTTTTGAGTCCATTAATTCAAATTTATGTTTGGCCTTTTTAAGAAAAAATCAGAAAAAGAAACGTTATTAAAAAAGTATAAATCCTTAACGGAAGAAGCATACAAACTGTCTCATTCCGACAGAACGGCAAGCGACAAAAAAACAAAAGAAGCTAATGATGTTCTAGATGAAATAAAGACGATAGAAATTAAAGAAAAGAACAACAATACTTAATGTATTTATAACATCTTATGAAAGATCGTGAGCTCTCTGAGCGTATTTTAGCTATTACCAGAACTCATCCCGAACATACGTACAATTACAAACAAATAGCAGCAGTTTTAGCTGTAAAAGATCCTTTTGTAAGAAAGAGAATTGTTACACTTCTAGCTCAATTGGCTAAAAATGGAATTCTAGAAGAACATTCGAGAGGCAAATATCAAATTAAAACAGCAAACCTAGAGCACGAGGGACATATTCAAATAGTTAGTAAAGGCGGAGGATATTTTATCTCACCTAAATTAGAAAAGGACATTTATATTCATCCAACTAATTTAAAAAATGCACTAAATGGGGACAAAGTTTTAGTGAAGAGCACTAATTATAAAGGAAAAGAAGAAGGAAGAATTGTTAAAATTTTAGAAAGAGTTAAAAAAGAATACATAGGGGTATTAGAAGTATCCCAAAACTTCTGTTTTTTTATTCCGGATGATAGAGCGGTAAAAACACATTTTTTCATTGAAAAAAAACATTTGAATGGTGCTAAGAATGGTCAAAAAGTTAAAGTGAAATTTCTCTCTTGGCCAAAAAATGTAAAAAGTCCACAGGGGGCTGTAATTGAAGTTATTGGAAATCCAGGAGAATTAAACGTTGAAATGAATTCTATTTTATCTGAGTTCGGGTTTCCTATGAAGTTTTTATCCCCTGTTTTAAAAGATTTGGAGTCTGTCGAGATGCCAGATTACAACAAAGAAGCACTTAAAAGAAAAGATTTTAGGGGAACCACCACTTTTACAATAGATCCAGCAGATGCTAAAGATTTTGACGATGCACTTAGTTTTAAAAAAATTGATGAAGAACTTTTTGAAGTAGGTGTTCATATAGCGGACGTGGGGCACTTTGTAAAAGAAAAATCTGTTATTGATAACGAAGCTTTTCAAAGAGGAAATAGTGTTTATCTAGTCGACAGAGTAATACCAATGTTACCAGAAAAATTAAGTAACGAGCTTTGTTCACTTAGACCCAAAGAAGACAAATTAACCTTTTCAGTGGTTTTCAAAATCAACATTAATGGAGAAATAAAAGACACCTGGTTTGGTAAAACAGTTATTCACTCTAATCAGAGGTTTACTTACGAGCAGGCACAAGAGCTTATTGAAGGGAAAAAGCACGATTTTTCAAATGAAGTTACTATTCTTAATACAATAGCTAAAACGGTAAGAAAAAAACGATTGAATAACGGAGCTTTGAACATAGAAAGTTCTGAAGTTAGGTTTCAATTGAACGATGAAGGATTTCCAGTTGGAACATTTATTAAAGTATCGAAAGAAGCCCATCAACTTATCGAAGAATTTATGCTTTTAGCGAATCAGCACGTAGCAATGCGAATGGGGAAACCTCAAAAAAATAAACTTATTGCTCCGTTTATTTATAGAATTCACGACGACCCGAATGAAGAAAAATTAAACGACCTTAAAATTTACCTTAGCGCTATGGGCTATGAGTTAATTAGAGTTAAGAACAAGCCTATTTCTTTTTCTTTAAACGAGGTAATGAAAAAAGCTAAGGAAAAAAAAGAATTGCACCTAATTGCCCCTATGGTTATTCGATCAATGTCCAAAGCAGTATACAGCTCTGATAACATTGGCCACTACGGTTTAGCATTTCAGTACTATACTCATTTCACTTCACCCATTAGAAGGTATGCAGACTTAATTGTTCATCGAAAATTATATAATGCCTTAGATAATAAACAAGCGCATTCTAAAGAGCAATTAGAACACACTTGTAATCATATTTCTAAAATGGAAAAACAAGCAGTTGATGCCGAGAGAGCCTCCATTAAGTATATGCAAGTTCTTTTCTTAGGAGAGAAAATAGGTGAACAATTTAGTGGGGTTATTTCTGGTCTTACTGACTGGGGAATATATGTTGAGTTAGATGAAAATAAGTGTGAGGGAATGATTCCTTTAAATAGTATTAAAGACGATCAATATTATTACGATAACGAGCTTAAATTAATAATGGGACACAATACTAGAAAAAGCTTTAAACTAGGGCAAGAAATTAAAGTAATTGTTAAAAAAGCAGACTTGCACAAGCGACAAATAGACTTTAAACTTATTAATTAGTTTTTAAAAACGAATGTGATACTGTTCGATTATTTTGTAAAAGCTGAATAGAGTAGTAGCCGTTGTCAAGATTAGAAGTATTAATAATTAGATTTTTTGTAAGATCTATGCTTTTTGTAAATACCTCTTTACCCATTATATCAATAATTCTAACTTTAGAGAACAACTTACTAGAATGAACAGTGAGTTGGGTTTTAGTAGGGTTGGGATATATAGAAACGATGGCATTATTAATAGTTTCAATACCAGTAGTATTTTCGTAAGAAATATTTATATTATCTATATATAAGTTATTTCCTCCTCCAGAGACAAACTCCATTTTAAATCTAAAATTCTCAACGCAAAAGGGCCCTAAAATACTATTAACAGATGCTTCTTTCCATTCTCCTAAAGAAGATGGAATAAAATTATTTTGATCAGGAGCAGTCAGCAGCTGACTGTATTGAATGACTTTTCTCACCGACCAAGTTTTTCCACAATCTGTAGAGGCTAGAATTTTTAAGTAATCATTATTAGAGGTATTTTTTCTTGCAAAGGCATATTTAAAATTGAAATAAGCTCTAGCAGAATCGGACAAGTCATAAGTTTTACTTTCCAGGATATGCTTCGTTCCCTCAGCGGCACCATCATTTTCTAATTTTAGACAATATTGACCACTGTAAGAAGTTTCATCAGTAATACTCCAGTTACCAACATTAGAAATCCAATCAGGTGAATTAAAATTTATATTTTCAAAACCTTCATAAAATGGAAGTTGTTCCCCGTTATAATCCATTACAATAATGGCATCGTTTTTTAATTCGGTCAAGAAAGTCGTACTGTCCCCAGAAGCAGTTAAAGAAACATCATAAACACCCGGCGAAGGGTAATAAGCAAAGGT
This sequence comes from Flavobacteriales bacterium, assembly GCA_029251405.1. Classification (GTDB taxonomy): domain Bacteria; phylum Bacteroidota; class Bacteroidia; order Flavobacteriales_D; family Parvicellaceae; genus MED-G20. The sequence goes on along the minus strand of JAQXDK010000009.1, from coordinate 45,170 downwards.
GTTTTCTAAAGCCGATGAATCTGGACTACCTCCTTCAAAAAACCAGTTCCAAGAAATAGGATTGTGGTAGGAGTAGTCTTGAAAATATAGGCTATCTCCAGAACATGTAATATATCTATTGGCAAAAAAATCAGCCTTGCAAAATGGTGCTACCGTATCTATACCAGTTGCAAAATGATTGGCTGGGGTAATTAAATTAGATCTTCCTCCAGTACTAGAAGTTAATGCTGTTCGCATTCTAGCTTTTTGTCCCAGAGTAAACATTTTTCTACAGGGGCTGTATTCCATATGATTTTCAATATTAGCAACTGAACCGCAGGTGGTTTCATTGTAATTACACCATTGAGAGCCAATTGTGTTTGGCGTGTCTAAAACTCCATCGTCAGAGCTACAATTAGAAGCTAATCCAGGTTCATTGGTGCTGCCCCAGGTGTGTGGAAGGTTTAACCAATGACCAATTTCATGGACAAATGTTTTACTTGCAGAAGGGTTAGCGGTTCCAATACTTCCACAATAATCGTGTCTAAGCCAAACACCATTATTCATGGTATTCCCAAAAAATCCTGAAGGATAATATGTGTATCCAGCTATTCCAGTTCCAACTGCTCCACAAACAAATACATTTAAGTATTGATTTCCAGGCCAGTTACCTTGATATACATCATTGTACATCATAATATCATCTACTTGATCGGAGCCATTAATGTCTCCGTTGTTGTAAGAATAAGGACTTTCAGTCATGGTAATTCCGCTGAAGCAGGTTCCGTCAGGAGCTTTTGTTGCTAAAACAAATTCCACCTCTATATCAGCTATAAGGGGTTTAAAAATAGAATCTACACTGGCAGTATCTGCTCTTAGAGCTCTCAAGTCGCGGTTTAAAATTTGCAGCGCATCCAAGACTTGACTTCTGTCAATTTTTTCCACACCGTTATTATGAATAATATGAAAAACTACAGGGATTTTATAAACGATTCCACTTTTTGCTATTGCAGACTGGGTGGTGGATGATAACGCCCTTTGTTCTTGATCGTAATAGGCTTTAAAATCGCTGTCTTTTAAAAGTTCTTTTAAAACTTTATGTTGTCCGCAATTATGCTGAGGTGACTGTGAGTAGATGATGTTTATTTGAAAAATAGAGGTGACTATAATTAAACAAGAACAAAAAATGTATTTTTTCATAAGCGATCTCAAGTTAAAAAAAAACCTTTACTCCATTAGCTTTTGTTAGGATATTATAAGGGCATAAAATAGAATTAGAACTAAAAATTAACGGTTAATTTTATTGATAGGTAATTAGCGTTTTTTATTTTTCTTTTTTTTGTTTTGAATTTTATCACCCCTTCGCAATGGTTTTTTATATTTTTCTTTAATGGTTTTTTTATAGCTTTTTCTCTCTGTCTTTGGCTTGCTATTTTTAGCAGATTTCACATGTTCTCCTACAGAATCTGTTGTAAAATTATTTTCGGGTTTTTCATCAAAAATTCTTTGTTGATCTAAGGGTTTATCTTTTTCTTCATCGGTTAGTTCGGTACTAATTTCAACATTTTTAGGCAACTCCATTAAAGGGATTGGGTAGTTCATTAAATTTTCAATGCTTTCTTTTAAACCCATCTCTTTTTCCTTGTAAAAAAGTATTGCTTTCCCTTTTTGTTGCGCTCTACCAGTTCGTCCAATTCTATGGATATAATTTTCAGGATAGTAAGGAGTATCAAAGCTTATGACGGTACTAATTTTATCAATATCTATACCTCGAGCAATCACATCGGTAGCAATTAAAACTCTACTAATTCCATTTTCAAATTTCTCAATAGACTTGGTTCGATAGTTTTGTTCTTTTTTTGCATGTATAACAGAAGTATCATCCGGAAAATTTAGTACTTCAAATAATTTATCGGCACCGACTTTAGTAGCTACAAAAACCAGTACTTTTTGGTGTAGCTCTTCATCTTCCAAGATATGGTTTAATAAGTTGGCTTTTGTGTAGAAGTTGGGTACACAATAGGATTCTTGTCGAATATTTTTAAGAGGAGTGCCACTTAATGATACTGTTTTTTTTACAGGATTAATTAAAAAGTCATTCATTAACAAATCCACATAGGTAGTCATAGTTGCAGAAAAAAGTATGTTTTGACGTTTTGTAGGTAGGCGTTCGAATATATTTTTAAGCTGTGTTTTGTAACCAAAGTCCAGCATGATATCAACTTCATCAATTACTAATTTTTTAATTGCTTTTAAGCGAAGTACATTTGAAATAGCTAAGTCGTAAAGCCTTCTGGGTGTACCTACAATAATATCTAACCCATGACTTACCGCAATTTTTTGTCTGTTAATATTATTGCTTCCTCCGTAAACACCAGTAACTCTAACACTTAAATATTGAACTAATTTTTCTATTTCTTCTACAATTTGGATAACCAATTCTCTTGTTGGCGCTAAAATTAAGACTCTAGGATGAGGTTGGTCAGAAAATTTTAAATCTTGTAAAATAGGAAGTAAATAAGCAAAAGTTTTTCCTGTTCCAGTTTGTGCAATTCCAACAAAATCTACTCCGGCAAGGATAGGTGAGTAGGATTCTTTTTGAATTGGTGTAGGTTTTGTAATTCCTAAATCTTCAACGGCATTTTTTAATTGTTTTTTAATTTTAAAATCTCCAAAACTATCCATATTGTAAAGTAACGGTAATTTTACTACTGTTTTAAAGAATTCTAGAAACTGTTTAATTCCAACAAGGGTTGAAGCACTTGAAATTAAACCTATCTATGTTATTTTTTCAATAAATTGCTATTAGTAGTTATTAGATTTTCAAATGCATTAATCTTATCGTAAAATCTGCCCTTTCTTGATAGAGAAAAAACAATTCCTAAAATCAATCCTAAGCAAACAACAGTTATTTCATCAATCTTTTTTGAATGTTCTATGTAATTTGACACTTCAAAAAAACCAATTTCATTTTCTCTATTATCCATTAGATATGTCATGAAATCCCATATAAAATGAAAGGAAACTACAGACCAGATAGACTTGGTATAGGAATAAATAAACACAAGTAGATAGCCTAAAAACACAATACCTAAGTACCAAAGCCAAGAGGTTTCAGCCATGTCAAAACTAAGCCAGTGAACTATAGAAAAAAGTAATGAAGAAATTAAAGCGGAGGGGTGAAAACCAAAAGAAGTTTTTAAAAAGGTGTTGAAGACTAGTCCCCTAAAATAAAACTCTTCCCACACCCCTACAAGTATTAATGTAGTAAATAGATTTAAGAGAGGTTTTTCAAAATCGTTTTTAAATCCGTTAAATTCAATTTCAATTCCAAAGAAAAGATTTGAAATTAATAAAATAAATGTCTGTAATCCCAATGCAAAACCAACCCCCAGTAAAAAAGTTGAGGCAAATTTATTGAATCCAAAGCCGTAGGTTTTACTATTTAATTTGTTAATCCTTTTATTGAAAATCTTTACAGCAAAATATACAGCTACTGGAAATAGAAGCATAAAAATGTTCCCTACAATATGTAAATCAATACTTTGAAAATAATTACCAATTCCAACAAGAGTTATGAAAAGAAATATCATTCCAATCATAGAAAGGAAAACAACCCCCAATTTTTTAATTTTATAAATCATTATTATAGGGTTATTTATTGAGCTCGCTCAATAAAGTTTCAGCAGCAAGTTTCCCTAAATCATTAGACGCTAGTGGGCTTGCGCCAGTTATTAAATTTCTATCTCTAACTGTTGTATTATCCGACTCAGAATTTACAATAATTGCTCCTAAATTTGTCAATCTTTCACTCACGCCTGCTTTCATATGTCCTGGTAAATACCCCACCATTGGAGTCATTTCGTCCACAGCATCAGGAAATACAGCCATTTTGTATCCCTTATAGGTGAATTCTTGATTTTCCAATGTTGTTGACAACAACGAACCCGGTCCGTGACAAATTGTAATGGTAAATAAATTATTATCATGCGCCCATTTTAAAGTTTTACCTACATTTTTATCTTCAGGAATGCCAATCATAGCACCATGTCCACCAGGGATAAAAACAGCGGCATAGGCACTATCATTTACAAATGAGTTAGCTGTAAAATCTGACAACTTTCCTGGGTTCTCAAACACTGACTTATATTCCGCATAAATAGCTTTTACATTTTTGTCTTCATTTGGGAAAGCCCACATTTCAAAAACTACAGGCTTACCATTTGGTGTTACAATTTGAAAATCGAAACCAGCATTTTTTAGATGTAACATAGGCACTAATGCTTCTATAGGATGATTTCCAGTAGAAAACAATTTACCATTTTTCATTTCTAAGTTCTTATTTTCGGTGAAGATTACTAGAATTTTAGACTTATCACCTTCGTATTTTGTGTATTTGATTTCTTCATAGTCTGATACAAGAACAGTTCCTAATTTTAAGGCTAAACTTGATGGGGTATATGAACCGTCCTCTTCTAAATTTGGTTGAGCCATAAAATAGAGAATAAAAAATGCAAGTGCAATCACACTCGTAAGTCCAAGTAATATTTTTTTTATCATGATTTTAATTTTTATTAGAATAATATTTAAATGATTTTAATTACAATTTTTCCTTTTGCTCTGCCTGTTGCAAGGTGTGTGAAAGCCTGCACGCTTTCAGCAAATGGATATACTTTGTCAATAATTGGTTTGATTTTCCCATCTTCAACCAATGATTTTATTTTATTTAAATGTTCACCATTTGGATGCATAAAGATGAATTTGTATTCAGCGTTTTTTTCATTGCTTGCGTTAGCCAATTCTTCTGGTAATTTATAATCGGCCATGCCAAACATTTTCGCACTCGCTTCATCCAATGGCCCAACAACACTAACCACTATTCCACCTGTTTTGACAACTTCAAAAGATTCGAGCGAATAGTTTTTACCAAGTGTGTCAAAGACAACATCTACATCTTTGGCAATACTTTTATAATCTTCAGTTTTGTAATCAATTACTCTATCTGCACCAAGCTCTTTGACCCATTTTACATTGCTTGTGCTTGTGGTTGTATAAACATATGCTCCTTTTGCTTTAGCATACTGAACTGCAAAGCTGCCAACACCACCAGAACCTGCATGTATCAGCACTTTATCATTCTCTTTAATACCTGCGTATTCTAAAGATTGTAAAGCGGTTAGGCCTGCCAATGGTAACCCTGCTGCTTTTTCGAATGAAATATTACTAGGTTTTTTTGAAACAGCATTACTATTTACAGCAACATATTCAGCCAATGTCCCCATTTGCTCTTGAGGGACTCTTGAATATACCAAGTCACCAATTTCAAAATTGCTAACTTCATTTCCTTTCTCTACAACAATTCCACTTACGTCATAAGCTGAGGTACTAGGCAATGGTATTGGAAGCAGGCCTTGCAGGTTTCCAAGGATAATACTTTTATCTATAGGGTTAATAGCGGCTGCCTGAATTTCTATAAGTACATCATTTACTAGAACTGTCGGCTTGTGAACTTCATTAAAGACTAGACTGTCTTCAATGTTACCATATTTTACTATTTGTAGTGCTTTCATTTCTGTATTAATTTATTTAATACAAATTTAGGTTGAGCAATTTGAGAAAAAATTATCCTATGGTAAGAAAACTATTTTTTTACCTTTTCTAATCTAATACGACTCAAGCTTTGTTGTGTAATACCTAGATAAGATGCAATATGAAAATTTCGGGTATGCTGTTCTATGTCAGGGTATTGATTCAAGAATAAATCATACCGTTCGACAGCACTTAATTGTAGTTGATTCAAGATACGCTTGTGCAAACTAACTATATGGCGCTCTAAATTATGTCTTTGATAGGGTTCAAATTCAGGAAAACGCGCATGAATCCCGTCCAGTTCTTTAGCATTGAATTCAATAACCTTCGATTCGGTAAGACATTCTACTGTAAGTGTTGCGAACTCATTGTTATGAATGGCTATAAAGTCACTGATCCACCAATCTTTAATTGCAAATAGTAAGGTGTGTTCCTTTCCGTTTTTATCAATACAGTACGATCTTAAGCACCCTGATGTGACGTAGAATGTCTTCTTTACAATTTGTCCTTGTCGAATTAAGACTTCACCTTTAGAAAGTGTTTTTTCTTTAGATATTAAATAAATAAATTCTTCTGCTTCTGAGGTTAGGTCTAGCCTGGTTTTTATTTTATTGATTAAATCTTCCAATTTTATTGATTAAATAAATCTTCTAAGTCAAACTGTAATTCCTCATGTCGATTCTCAACCGCTCTTTTTGCGTCATCAATTCCTTTATTATATAATTTGTTACTGGCTGATTTTAGAAAATTTTTTAAGATTTTTTCATCAGCTATGACTCCAATTTCCTCATCTAACTCATTTTAAAAAAAAAGGATCAAATCTTCTTTTAATAACCTACTTTCTTCATTAGACAATCGTTCCCAATCATGTTTTATTCCGCTCATTTATTTTATTTATTCGTTAAATTTTCAAGGTAAATTTTGTTAAACTTAATACTTACGCTATTTGAATAAACTCATCGTCTATAAATGGTTCTGACTGATATTTCCTAAACAATTGAATAGTGGCAACAACATCTTTTTCACAGTAGTGAATAATTCTGTCTAAATTTTTATCCTCGTAGAATACCTTTGCTACTTGGCTTCCGTCCATGTCGTCCTTTGGAGTGGGGATCTTGAAAACATAAGTTAGCAAATCTAAAGAAGTATAATTTTTAAAATCACCAAATTTCCACAGTTCCATAGTATCCAAATGTTTAATTTCCCAAGGTTTTTTACCAGAGACGTTGAGCATCTTTGGCATTTTTTTACCATGGATTAAAATCCTTCTGCATAAGAAGGGAATGTCAAATTCTTTTCCGTTATGAGCACAAAACATAAAATCTGGAGTGTTGTAATAGCTGTTAAGTAGGTCGATAAACTCGTTTAATAAAGTAGATTCATCTTCATTAGCAATACTTTTTAATCGGATTTGAGTCTCCCCCTCTTTTTGTAAAACAAACCCCATTGATATACAAACCACTTTCCCAAATTCAGCATAAATACCAGCTCTATCGTAAACCTCTTCTGCGTTTAAGCTCTCCCTTTCCTGAATAAAGCGAGTTTTTTTACTCCATAAATCTTGACCTCTTTCATCTAAATTTTTAAAATCATACTCTAAAGGAACAGTCTCAATGTCGAAAAACAGGATTTTACTGTAATTAATATTTTTAAGCATTCTATTATTATTAAGGTTTCAGTAAATCTATTTTAAAGATTTTGATAAAATTGTTTGTAAATCGAGTCTTTAATTCCAACATATCTATTGGTTTGCCCAACTCTTTTTCTAAAGAAGTTACGGACTTGTCATCAATACCACAAGGAACTATGGAGTTGAAATAATTTAAATCAGAATTAATATTAAAACCAATACCGTGCATGGTTACCCACCGGCTGCTTTTGACCCCAATTGCGCATATTTTTCTAGGATTTTTGTTATCGTCTATCCAGACCCCTGTAAGACCATCAATTCTATTTCCTAAGAGACCATAATTAGCCAATGTCATAATAACCGCATCTTCCAAATAACGAAGGTATTTATGAATGTCAGAGAAAAAGTAATCTAAATCTAAAATGGGGTAGACCACCAGTTGACCTGGACCGTGGTAAGTAATATCTCCTCCTCTATTAGTTTTAAAAAAGGTTACTTTTTTAGCTTTTTGCTCTTCTTGGTTGATTAATAAATTAGTTTCATCACCACTTTTGCCTAGCGTATATACGTGAGGGTGTTCACAGAAAATTAAATGATTTTTAGTTTTTATTTTTTCTTCAGGATTCTTCCTGTTGAATATTTTTTGTTGGACAGTTTCGTTAAATAACTTGGTTTGAAAGTCCCAACATTTTTGGTATTCAATAAGTCCTAAATCTATAAAATGAACCTGTGGTTGGTTCATATTTTAGCCAATTCCGCTTTTAAGAAATCAATTACTTTTACCTCAACATCGTCTACTTTGTTCAACTCAGCTAAATAAACAGAGATCCAGTCGCCTAATAAAATGTGGTAAAAAGATTGTGCTAGTAACGTATCTCCTTTGGCATTGAACTCAAGTACAGTTGAAGTATATTTTCTGAAAATATCTTTAGAAATGTTAATTCTAACACTTGATCTAGAGTGTTCAAAAGAAGATCTGAATATCAATACCGCATATTCATCTTTTCCTCCTGCCCAACCGACTAGCTCGTTGTGGTTCATTTCTGGAAAAACATGCTCCCAAGCTAAAGATTTAGAATTTTCATTAATCTGCTGTCTAAATCTAGTAATAACACCCTCCATAGAAGCTTCAGAGTAAGCTACAGTAGTTTTTTCGAATAAAGCATTAGCTGTTTGTTTAGCTACAGCCATAATATCATCTACCTCGTTATCCAGTAATTTCACAGTTTCTCGAGTATCATCAATGAACTCGTTATTAATGAATCCGTAATGATGAAATAAAAATAATTGTTGAATTACTGAATAAGTCAGCATTGCTCTTGGCGAAAAAGCAGTTGGTAAGACTAATAAATTATAATTGTTATCATTTGCTATCTGAGCAAGTTTACCACCTGCAGTAATACATGCTATTTCAGCATTTGCTTTTTGTGCACTTTGTAATGCCTCTAAAGTTTCTTCAGTATTTCCAGAAAAACTAGAAACAATCACCAAGGTATTTTCATTAACAAATTTAGGAAGACTGTAATCATTATTAATAACAGCTGGTACTTTCAATTGATCAGCCACTAGCTGAGTAGCAATTTTACCACCAATTCCAGAACCCCCTAACCCAGTTATTACGATATTGTTAATGGTGTTTTTTGGAGCTTTTAAATTAGTGTTTTTCCCAATTTCTAATGCTTCAGTAAGCTGCGAAGTAAATTCTTTTACTAGTCTTCTCATTTTTTAAGTTTATGGAGTTTTAAATAGTTGCTATACATTTTAATTCTATGGCTATTGGCGTGGGTAAGGAGTCAATAGCAACAGTAGTTCTGCAAGGTTGATTATTTTTAAAATATGTTGCGTAAATTTTATTGAATGTTTGGAAATCTCTTTTCATATCCACTAAGAAAACAGTAATATCTACCAAGTTTTCCCATGAAGAACCACTTTCTTCTAATATGGTTTTTACATTTTGAAAAACACTATGGCACTGGGCTTCAAAATCAAAAGTTATAAAGTTACCATTATGATCTAGTTTTAGACCTGGCACAAAAGAATCATTAGCGTCAGAGTTCGCTGTTCGAGGGCCAACACCAGACAAAAATAATAAATCTCCTACCTTTCTTGCGTGGGGATATAACCCTACTGGTTTAGGAGCATTTTTAGAGTTTACAGTTGACGATTCCATATTAGTGATTAATTAACTAAATGCGAAATTAATCATAACTAATACAAACATTGGTAGTTTCAGTGAAAAAATTTAAAGCATAGCTGCCACCTTCTCTACCAACCCCTGATTCTTTTACCCCCCCAAACGGAGTTCTTAAGTCTCGAACCAACCAACAATTTACCCAGACGATTCCAGATTGTAAAGAATGGGATAATCTATTGGCTTTGGATAAGTCCTTTGTCCAGACAGTAGCAGAAAGTCCATATTTGGTGCTATTTGCATGTTTTACAACCTCATTTTCACTATCAAAAGGGCTAAGGGTAACAACTGGGCCAAAAATCTCCTCTTGGTTGGTTGGGCAATCATAACTTAAACCTTCAAAAACAGTAGGAGTTATAAAATATCCATTTTTGCACCTTCCTTCAGCAATGTATTGCTCCCCTCCATTAAGTAAAATACCTCCATCATCTTTAGCAATCTGAATGTGTTGAAGCACTTTTTCCATATGATCTTTAGAAACTAAAGCCCCAATTTTTGTTTTTGTATCTAAAGGATCTCCGATAGTTAACCTTTTCACTTTTTCTAAAAAAAGTTTTTTAAATTCTTCGTAAATCTTTCTTTCAATGAAAATTCGTGATCCACACAAACATATTTGACCCTGATTAGAAAACGAACTCAATACAGAAGTTGAAACAGCTTTATCTAAATCACAATCTGCAAAAACGATATTGGGGTTCTTACCTCCTAATTCTAAACTCAGTTTTTTAAACATAGGTGCTGCAATTGCAGCGATTTTTTTCCCAGTAGCAGTGCCACCGGTAAAAGAAATAGCCTTTATGTTGGGATGTTTTGTAATGGCTTCTCCCACTTTGGTTCCCAAACCATGAACAATATTTAAGACCCCTTTAGGCAACCCTGCCTGATGACATATCTTTGAAAATAAATAAGCAGTCATAGGTGTAACTTCAGAAGGTTTAGCTACTACAGTATTTCCTGCAGCAAGAGCAGGGGCTATTTTCCAAGTAAATAAGTAAAGCGGTAAATTCCAAGGTGAAATACAACCAACAACTCCTACAGGTCTTCTTAAAGTATAATTAATCGCTACTTGATTCATTTCGTGAGCATCTGAATTCTCATGTAAAATAGCAGTTGCAAAAAATGACATATTTGCTGCTGCTCTAGGAATATCAACTTTTTTAGCTAATGCTAATGGTTTGCCATTATCAATACATTCTGCTAAAGCAAGATCTTCCAAGTTTTTAGTAATTAATTCAGCAATTCTAAGTAATACTGCAGATCGTTCTTTTAATGATGTTTTCGACCAATTAGGAAAAGCACTTTGAGCCGCTTTTTCTGCTAATGCTATATCTTTTTCATTTGAATCAGGAATTTGGCTGTAAACTGACCCTGAAGAAGGGTTGTAATTGTCTAGCCAATTTTTTCCAATTGCAGTTGAAAATTCTCCATCGATATAATTAAATATTTTATCCATTAACTATTGACATCGGTTATATGCTTTCTGAAATTTAACTTGTTCGGACTCTTTCTTCTCTAATGCTTTTAAAATATCAATATACAAAACATTACAAGAGTCTGTCCAAAAAAGCTGTTCTTGTTCTTCTTGAGCTCTATGAAGCTGTGTATAGCAATCACATAATTTTTCAGCTAAAGGATGTTTGTCTTCACAGGAAAAAAGGAAGGTGCTTAATAGCAATAAAAAATAAAATCTAGTCATATTTTAATGATTATAAAATTCAGGTTTAAACTTGGTAATAGTAATTACGTTGGACACTAAGTCTTGTGACAATAAAGTTTTTAAAATTAAGTTTGAGGGGTTATAGAGAAGCTCTTTATGAGTAATCCTTTCATTATTTTTATATTCATCTATAAATGTTACGTTGCCCCACTCGTCATAATCGAACTTAATTTCTTTTGCTGCCAGGGAATCTTTTTCTTTGAAATATTTCACAGATTTTAAAAACCCTTTATCATTATAACTAAAAATCTTGTGGCTTTTTTTATTGGAAATCAACAACCTATTGTCAGATTTTCTTAAATACCCATTTTTATTATAATACTTTTTTTCTATTTGGTAAGGTCTTCCGTTGCTATTTAAGGTAGTAACTACATCGATGGAATCTTTACTGGAATATTTATAAACTTCCTCAAAAATGATATATTTTTCTGCTAGCTTGAAATTTCTTTTACTTCCAGAAGAGTTTTTCTCGCGAGAAAAAGTTTTGGAGATAATTCTTTTTTGAGAATCATAACTATTAGTGTAAGAATAAAAACCGTAGGAATCACTGACTCTGTAGACTGTGTTTTTTTTATCGCTATTATATTCATAAAAAGTAAAAACAGTGTCATTTTTACTATTTAATTTATTAGATAAATAATGAGTAGTAAGCTCACCATCTCGATTAAAAATATAAGCTTCTTTCTTACCAATATTTTTAATTGTACCTAATTCTTTTTTAGTGGAAATAGTTCCCTTAATAGATTTTAAATTAACAGATCGTATGTATTTAGAATTAAAAAAAGGAGTTTCAGAAAATAAATCACCCTTCTCATTATCCAACATTTGAGCATGGAACTCTACTCCAAAAAACCACATTAATACAACAATAAAACGCATCATATTTTCACATTCAAAGCTTCTTTAATAGTATCAATTTTTGAAAGACACGTATTTTCATTGCAAATAAAAATATTTTTAACCTTTTCTGTATACTTTTCTTGAAAAATAAAAATATCTGAGGGCTTCTCCAATATATAAATAAAATCTAAGTTTCTTTTTTCTGTGTGAAGAGTAAGTATATCTTCTAATTTAAAACCAACAAGAATATATTGTAACAAATTCACTTCTAATTTTTGTTGTAATAACATCCAGTTAGTAAAATTTGGCAACCATTCTTTTGCTTTACCGGCAACCTTTGACAGCATTATTTTAACAATTTTTAAAAATTTAACATCATTAGAAATACGATATAGTTCGTATAAATTATGTGCCATAGTTGAATTGCTAGAGGGAATTACCTGATCTTCTATTTCAAAAGATTGCTTGTAAAGTTCTTTATTACTGGAGTAAGCAAATAAACCCTTTTTTTCACTCCAAAAATTTTCAATTGAAACACCACCCCAGAATAGACTTTGTTTCAACCAAAAGCTCGAATTTATAATACTACTCATTTTTAAAGTAGCTGCTATTAGCCAACTGTAGTCTTCTAGAGTTCCTTCTATTTTATCATTAGAGTATACCAATCTTTGACATTTGTTTTGGATAATAAAATGATTCAATATCGAATTCAACGTTTGTTCCGCTAATTGAAGCCATTGGGAATTTTTATAGGCAATTCCAGCATCGATTAGACCAACAACCATCATACAATTCCAGCTGCAAATGGCTTTTTTATCAATATCCGGGAAGGAGTTTTTTGCTCTTAGATTATTTAACTTTTTTAATAAAGCTTTTTTATTTTTTACGGTTTTTGATTGATCGTCATGAATGTGCCATTTATCATCAATAACCAACTCTGTTGTCATCCCAAATTTATTTTCTAAGTCTTTTTGTTCTTTATTGGATAGTAAAACTCTAACATCCTCTTTTTTAAACCAATAGTATCCGCCTTCACCTTCGTTATTATCAGCATCTAAAGACGCCGGAAATAAATCAGATTTATTTTTAATCGATAACCAAAAGTCAATAGTTTTTTGAACCATTTCATGGTGTTTATTTCCATTATTACTCGCATCGTATTGAGCTAAAACACTAATCAATTGTGCATTATCATAAAGCATTTTTTCAAAGTGCGGTATATTCCATTCCGAATCAATACAATATCTAAAAAACCCTCCTTCTAAGTGATCGTATAACCCTTTCTGAGTAATCTTTTTTAAAGTTTTCTCTAAAAACTTAGTCCAATTTTCAGAGCTTTGGTTACGAATTAAAAAAATAAGAAAATTAGGCATTGGAAATTTCTGATTAGACTTAATTCCTCCATCTTTAAGATCTAAAAAATTCTTCCAATCTTGAAATAAGTTTTTAATTTCTAAGCAGGGGCCATGTCTTGTATTTTTTTCTTTACTAATGTGAGACATATAATTTTTAGAAAATTCTATTAATTTATGAGGTGTTTCTTCATAAATAGCTTTAAATTTTGATATTAAACTTAACCAGTCATTAGAATTATAATAAGTCCCTGCAAAAATCGGCTTGGTATCCGGAAGCAAAATACAATTGAGCGGCCATCCTCCATTTCCCTTAGTGTCTAATATAAAGTCCATATAAATATTATCTATTTCTGGATGTTCTTCCCTGTCCACTTTGACACAAGTAAAGTGCTCGTTCATAAAACTTGCAATTAACTCGTTACTGAAGGCTTCTTTTTCCATAACATGGCACCAATGACAAGCGGAATAACCAATACTTAATACAATAAGTTGGTTTTTTTTTAATGATTCGTTGATGTTTTTTTTAGACCATTTCTTCCAATGAATTGGATTTTTCGCATGGTGTTGTAAGTAAGCGCTATCTGAATCTTCTAGTTCATTCATTTTCGTAACGAGAAATAAGTTCTTTCAAGTCATGTAGCACTTGTTTTTGTAAACTTTTCGGGGCGATTACTTTGCAGTCTTTCCCAAATCCAAGCAGTAGCATTTTTAATTCGTAAGTAATTAATAAGTGCAAGGAAAAAATATGACTTCCATCATCACTCACAGAATCAATCTTTTGGGAATGATGAAGCGGTTGAGAAGCTAAATATTTTGATAATATGGGCGTTGTTTCAATAATAATTTCTTCTGGAAGTTCATTAAAAACAGTAATTCCAATCGAGTGCTTAAAAAAATTATCAGATGAAAAATCAGATTCTATTACAAAGTTCTGTTCTAAAAGAAGGGGATCAAAAATACGATCTAAACCAAAAGTTATTACTTTTTCTTTCAATTCACTTTTCCCAATTAAGTACCATCGATTCCTATATTCTTTAAGAAGATATGGATGCATTCTTCTAATGGATTTTTTGTTTTTAGAATAGTTAAAGTACTTGAATTGGACTATTTTTTTATTTTTAATGGCAGAAATAAAAAGTTCTAAATTTTCATTTCCTCTAATAGTGGGAAGAGACTCAAACTGGATAATTTCATCTTCTTCCTTCGAGGAAGGTTTGTCTGAAGTTACAGCACGGTCTAAAATTTTTTGAATGGCAAATTCGTATTGTCCAAACAAACTGGTATTTTTAAATTGATGTAAAATAGTAGAGGCAGCTTTAATTGCATTGATGTCTTTCTCAGTTAGTGGAACATCGTCCATAGAAAAACTATTATCAGAGTAGTAATATCCTCTTTCTTTTTTACTGTAGGAAATTGGAGCATCGTGCTCCATTCGCATAGAAAACAAATCTTTTTCAATTGTAGAGTCACAAATATGAACTCCTTCAGAGCTGCCAAAAATTTCTTCTTCACACATTTGTCTTAAAATGCTCTTACTGGGGAATGGAGTATATTCGTTTCTTATAGCCCTGTCTATAATACGATACCTTAGTAATGCGTTTTTAATTGCTGGCATATCTGTTTAGAATTGGAAATAAATAAAGGGTTGTAAACTAGTTGAGGCAATTTGATACATAAAAAATACAGCGATAAAGCTAATTAGTAATTGCAAAATTACTGATGAATTCGAGAACAGTTCTCTGTACCAAATTTTCCATTTTTCTGGTATAAAATGAATTGCAAATCCTATACTAATCACCATAAACACATTGCTGTATACTGTTAAAACTTCTCCAATTAACTTCCACTGAAAGTTAAAAAACAATTGATTAAGAATCTCATTAGCAGTGAACCATTCAGAAATAATATTGTGAGATTCATCTATTTGGTCCCATGAGTTTATAGAACCACTTCTAAACCAGATTCTTGTAAAAGTTACAAAATTAAATGTGATTATAATTCCCCAAATCCTATTGAACCAATTTAATTTATTTTTCCACGGACTCACTCTTTTCCAGAGTTTATAAGTGACAATACCTAACCCATTTAATCCACCCCACAAAACAAAATTCCAACTAGCACCATGCCAAAGCCCACCAATTAACATAGTAAGCATAATGTTGATATTTGTTAAATACCATTTGTTAAATTTTGGAAATAACTCGCCAAATATTAAGGTTAGAAAAACAACAGCTAGAATTCCAAAAAGTAAAGCGAGTGAGCCGCTGATTAAATAAACAAAAAGAACAATTAAAGACAAAGTTATATAGCTAAAGACAGAACCGCCCCTATTACCGCCCATAGGAATATATAAATAGTCCTTTAACCAAGAAGAGAGTGAAATATGCCATCTCTTCCAAAACTCTCCACAGTTGTCGGCCTTGTAAGGAGAGTTGAAGTTTTTGGGAAGTCTAAAACCCAAGAGTAAAGCTATCCCAATTGCAATATCTGTATAGCCTGAAAAATCCGCATAAACTTGTAAGGAATATCCATAAAGAGCCATTAGGTTTTCAAATCCAGAAAACATTCCTGGGTTGTCAAAGACACGATCTACAAAATTTACAGCAATATAATCAGCTAAAAGAAATTTCTTTAATAACCCATTGAGAATCCAAAATATTGCCATTCCAAATTCTTGTTTACTAATGTTGTAGGGTTTTTGAATTTGCGGAATAAATTCGGAAGCTCTGACTATAGGGCCTGCGACTAGTTGCGGGAAAAAGGATACGTAAAATCCAAAGTCAAAAATGTTTTTTACTGGACTTAGTTTTTTTCTGTAAATATCAATAGAGTAGGACATTGTTTGGAAGGTATAAAAAGAAATACCTACAGGTAATAAAATTTTATCTACTCTAAAACTTGAACCGGTAAATTGATTTGTTAATTCTGCAAAATGATTTATTGGATGCCAATCTGAGCCAATAATAGCATTAAAAGAATCGGTGAAAAAATAAGCATACTTAAAGTAAATTAAGATGATTAAATTAGAAGCAATACTTAACCCCAACACAATTTTAGCAGTGAGGTCTTTTTTAGATTTATAAATAGCTTTACCTAAATAGAAATCAACTATTGTTGAAAACAACAATATTGAAAAGAAAAAACCACTGGTTTTAAAATAAAAATACAAGCTTATCAAGAATAGAAAAACACTGCGTATTTGAGGTTTTTTATGAAGAAAGCTGTATCCCAAAAGAACAAATAAGAAAAAGATCCAAAAAGGATACTCTGTAAAGATCATCGGATGTTCTAATGAATTTAAAAACGGTTTAAAAATCCATCTACAAAATTTATCTATAGAAAAATCAGTCATGGGGTTTTTTATGTTTTAAATAGGATTTCATAAGAGCTTCAAATAATAAATCTCCAATTAAGTTGTAGCCCTTAGCAGTCAAATGAATTAAATCTTTTTTGGCTAAATTATTTTTTTCCCAATTTCTAATAGAATTTAGCCCCCCCATCACTTCAAACATGTCCCAAACTGCTAAATCTTTATTTTCAGCCAACTCATACATTTTTTTTTGTACTTGTAGAGCCCTTTGATTAGGGTATTCTCTTTTGTAATAACTATCATTATTTGTTGTAAGAAGAATAGCTACTTGAGGATTAACAGATCTAATTTTATTAATTAAGCTATCATAACTAGAGTAGAAGTATTCATCATTAAAGTTTTCTTCATATGCATCATTTATTCCAATAGACAATATTACTAAGTCAGGTTTAATTAAGGCTAATTGATGAGTGAAGTCTTCGCCTCTTAAATAACTTTTCACACTAGCCCCATTCACACCAATAGAATGGTAGGTTATACCCTTACAGTCGTTATCTAAAAGAAGACCAAAAAAACTAAAATTGGAAACAGTGGATTTATTTTTTTTAACTTCAATCGCTATGGAATCTATAGTTTTTTCAAAGGAAAAAGTAATAGATTCTCTTTGTCTACTTGTACTAAATGTATTTCCGGAATCCACTAAAACATTAACATCATAACTATTACTGGAGTCTTTGTAAAAAACAGTTAAGGAATTAAAAGATTCACAACTATTTAATGAATGATCGTTCCAAACTTTAATAACAGAAAAACTGTCTATTAATTCGGCTCTTGCTCCTAATAATCCAAATGGACCAGAGTGAGAATTAACAGAGTTTCTAAACCCTTTCCATCTTCCAATATGACTGGATTTTACTGATGAAGAACCGTTAGAATTAATCAATCTGAATGGGAAAATAAAACCTCTTCCTGATTGATTATGAGGTAAAGTGTTTTGAAAATTAGTTCGCATTTTATTGGACCAAATATCTGCCTGTATATGAGACCCTCCAAAATGCATGATGTTGATTTTTTCGTTTCCATTTAAATATTGACTGTCTAATTTTTTAAAAAATTGTGTCCAAGATTTAGTACCATAAATTTTTAAATGATTTTCGACTTGGTTAATAAATGGATATTTAAAATAGTTAGGGTAACTAAATTGACTGTGTAGGTTGATATACGAATAAACGAAGATTACAAAAAGAAGTATTTTCGGTTTTATAATCACTTTTTTTGCTTTAAATAGTTTTCATAGTCACGCATAAAGTCTTCAATAAAATAGTCGGCAATCTTCTGAGCTCCCCTGTTCGTGAAATGAATGTAATCTCTTGCAGCCAAGGAAGGTTTCTCAGCCACCCATTTTTGGATTGAATTTTCTCCGCCCATATTTAAATACATGTCCCAGAAACAAGAATTGGTTTCAAAAGCTGCATTTTTAAGTACCGAGATCACATCTTCCAAAATAGGATATGTTATGAATTCTGTTTTTTGTTTCATAGCCATGTCTGCAGGTCCAATAATTAAAAACACCGCATTAGGATTAATTTGTTGTAGTTTTTTAATTTGCTTTTTAAAATAGTTTCCATACTTAACAGCTCGCTCTCGAGTTTTAATATAAGGAATAGTATTACCTCCAAATTCCAATATAATTAGTTCTGGATTTAGAATTTTTTGCATTTGACTTAAAGAGTTGAAGTCTACTTTTGAAAATTCGGTACCTGAAGCTCCTCTTAAAGGAATATTATCTACTACAACGCCCTTTTCACCTTCCATAGAAATACCGTAAATTAAAGGACTTTTATCAGCACAAAATTGCAACTTTAGTTCTCTTGGCCCCTTACTAAAGTCTAATTGCTTAAGGCTAATTTCCCCGGTCTTTTTTAAGGTGTCGACATGAAAAATAGAGTCGTTAATAAGTAGTCTTAGCACCGTATTTTCTTCACATGAATAATAAATTTTTAATGTTTTAAAACTTTTGCAAAGCTTATAAGATTTGGTAGGTTTTTTGATGGTTATTTCTCCATTGAATATAAAATTAGAATCTATATAGCTAGAATCTTCAGCCATTTTACAGAATGAAAATAAAGCACCATATTTTTTATGATTCACTTTTTTATCAATATAGGGACCAAACCCGGTTTTTCTTACCCAGTTTTTTGATGAGGTGTTATTAAGGCTAATTTTTCTAGTAGCTGGAATTATTGCAAATAACCCAGGTCCTTTACCACCAAATTTATTTTGAAGTCGCTGTCGAAGCCTCCCCGAAATCCTGTCTCCCTCAATTTGAGAGTCTCCATAGTGCATGATCCTTACTTTTTTATATTTAGCATTATCTAATTTTTTAAAAAAACGATAAAGTAGTTCAGGATTATTAGATGGATATTGAATATTTTTTTCAGAAAAAATAATGGAATCTCTTATGTGTTTTAATTTTAAAACTTTAAGCGTATTCAAGCTGTCTAAAATAATTTGATTAGCTCTATTTATGGAATCGTAATTAATAACTACAGGAGCTTCTGCAATAAACTTTTCTTCAATAACGACATCGTTTTTAAAATCCGCTTTAGATAGAAAAGTTAGCTCAATTAACCCTATTTTTATCCCATTATTAGGAAAACTAATAAACAGAATAAATATTAGAATGCATAACCCTAATAAAAACCCTAGTGGATAAAATGGCGTTATTTTTCTTTTATTATTAATAGCTGCTGTGGTTTTAGTTCCTGATAAGTATTATAGTTACACAAGTCTTTGATGGTTAGATAGTTTTTTTTTTTCAAAATTTCCCAAAAGAAACGTTCATCCGATATTTTGTACATTGGTAGTGTCTCTTTGCTAATAATACCTTTTTCAACTAACACTAGTTTTTGGCCTTGGTAAATGGTTGTGTTTTTTAAATTATTCCATTTCATAAGATCTTTAACAGTTACATGGTTGTCAATAGCAATTTGACCAAGGACATCTCCCTGAACAACCACATGAAATGAACGATCTCGACTAACTTTTTTAAAGTATAAATTACCAATCATAGAATCTTGGAAACTTACTATTTCTTTAAGATTGTTTTCAATGAAATTCCCAATTCGTTTTTTTAGATGTATAGGATATTCTTTGGGAATAAATTGATTTATTAATACTGGATTATCGTTTAATACTTCTTCAAAGTCAATTTTTTTAAATTGTGAAAGGGCATCAAAGAATAAATTACAACTAAAGGTGTAAAGATATTTTTTTGGAGTTTTCACATTTATTTTAGCTCTTTTATTGCTTTTATCTCGCGCAGAAATAGAAATCCAATTTAGCAACCTTATGTTATTTAAATATTTTTCATCTATATACTTCTCTCCCTCTTCCCATTTATTAGAGTTAGAAGAATTTAAAACATTTGAAACGTAACTGGGGGACGTTAGGAAAGCTAGCATTACCCAGTTATTAGATTTGTATTTTTTTTTCAAAAATTTTAAATATGCTATAGCACAAATAGTTGATTTTTTAACATCTAGACGTTCATCAATGTAATGGTTGATTTGAAGATTAGAACTCCCGGTTATGTAATTTAAATTCCAAATTCCTTTGTTTCGTCTTTTATACCCGGATATAATTAAAGGTAAATAACTTAGTTTTTGATCAATGGCACTACTGTTCATTATCGAATCAACAACACTAAATTCACCATGTTTTTTATCAATTAAAAAATCCAATAAGTTGGAGTAGTCTTTGAACATACCTAATTCATTAGGCAAGATTAATTCTTGATCAGATTCATAATTGGATACATTAAAGTCTAAAGGATTAAAAAGAAATGGATGCTGCTCTTGTGCAGCAAAAACATTTACATTAAAAAACAACAACAAGAATAAAAAATAAATTCTCTTACCGTATAAAGTAAATGTCTTAATGCTTGAATGAAAACCGATCAACATATAAATTCTAATATCAAAAAAGTATTTAAACGATTAGTATTTATAAAATAAATACAGTTATTAAATGTAGTTATTGTAGCACGAAAAATATGAAGAAATAATTAATTATACCAAGATTGAACCTCTTCGAGTAGTATTGGAGGGATGTCAAGTTTATTTTTTTTTCGATAACCATTTAATTTTTGGTGTACAGCGGTTGGTTTTGCTTCTAAAAGGATTTCTTTAGTTGTGTAACCACTTTCATAAATAGGCTGAATCCAAGTTTCAGAAATATTCAGTTCTAAATATTCATTTTTATTAGGACCTGTATCCCATTTTTCTGGCTTCATTTGAGGAAAAAATAAAACTTCTTGTATCGAAGCCTGATTGCATAAAAACATGACGAGTCTGTCAATACCAATTCCCATTCCAGATGTTGGAGGCATTCCGTACTCCAATGCCCTTATAAAATCTAGATCTATAAACATGGCTTCGTCATCCCCTTTTTCTGCAAGTTTTACTTGATCTTCAAATCTTGACTTTTGATCTATAGGGTCATTTAATTCAGAATAAGCATTGGCCAGTTCTTTGCCATTTACCATGAGCTCAAACCTTTCAGTTAGCTCGGGGTTGTCTCTATGTTTTTTACATAAAGGAGACATTTCAACTGGATAATCAGTAATAAACGTAGGTTGAATGTAGTTAGACTCACATTTTTCACCAAAAATCTCATCAATTAACTTTCCTTTTCCCATAGATGCATCAGTAGCAACATCTAATTTTTCACAGGTTTTTCTAAGCTCTAATTCGGACATCTTAGAAATATCAATTCCAGTGTGTTCTTTTATAGAATCTATCATAGAAATCCTCTTGAAAGGTTTTTTAAAACTTACGATTTCACCTCCAATATTAACATTCGTCGTTCCCAAAACTTCTAAACAAATAAATTCCAACATTTCTTCAGTAAAATTCATCATCCAATGGTAGTCTTTGTAAGCAACGTACATCTCCATTTGAGTAAATTCTGGATTATGAGTTTTATCCATCCCTTCGTTTCTAAAGTCTTTTGCAAACTCATAGACCCCATCAAACCCTCCTACAATTAACCTTTTTAGGTACAATTCATTTGCAATTCTTAAGTATAAAGGAACATCTAGCGCATTGTGATGGGTAACAAACGGTCTTGCTGCAGCTCCACCTGGAATACTTTGTAAAATGGGAGTTTCAACTTCTATGTACTCTTTTTGAGAAAGGAATTTTCTCATGCTATTTATGATCTTAGACCGTTTAATAAAAGTTTCTTTCACATGATCATTTACAACAAGGTCAACGTATCTTCTTCTATATCTTAATTCTGGATCGTTAAAAGCATCATGAGTTACTCCTTCAGAGTCCTTTTTTGGCTGAGGAAGCGGTTTTAGAGATTTACTAAGAAGATGTATTTTTTCTACGTTTATTGAAATTTCTCCAACCATTGTTTTAAAAACCTTCCCTTCAATTCCTAAAATATCACCGAGGTCCAACCATTTTTTAAAGACATCATTATACATGGACTTGTCTTCATCAGGACAAATGACATCTCTATTTAAATATATTTGAATTCTTCCTTTTGCGTCTTGAAGAGTTCCAAAGCTAGCTTTACCTTGAATTTTTCTTCGCATGAGTCTTCCAGCAATTATAACTTTTTCATCCTCATTATATTTTTTTAGAATGTCAAGGGAATAATGTGTTGTTTTAAATTCTTCTGCTGGATATGGATTGATTCCATATGCAATAATTTTTTGAAGACTTTCTCTTCTGATCTGCTCTTGTTCTGAAAGCATAAATAATATATTCTAAGTAAAGAAGGTGAATGAAGATTTTGTTACACTATTAGGATTAACGCACAACACTGGAACCATTAATTTATTTGCAACAATATCTTCCTGAAAAGAGTTTTCTAGGATTCCTAATATTGAATCGTCCTGAAGATTCATAATTGCAATTAAATCAGCATCAACCTTTACAGATATTTTAAAGATACCTTCTGATAAAGAGTGCCCTTTCTCCACTAAATGAGATGAGTGCTTTACATTTTTTTCTTCTAGGTAATTACTTGCCCAAATTTGATTGGCTTTCAATTTGTTTTTTGCAAAATCATCATTTTCGTCAAGGGTAATTATATGTACTTGAGAGTCAAAGTATTGGGCAATTTTAGCTACAAGTTCTATTTTTTGTTTAGTCTCTATATTTAAATCTAACGGAACAACAATGTGATTATATCCTGTGTCTGTCATTAATTTTTCTTGGACTATAATCATTGGCACAGGAGAATTGGTTATGACTTTTAAAGCATCACTTCCTTTGATTTTTTGCCATCTACTTGCCCCATGAGTTCCCATAAAAATAAGTGAAATACCTAATTCAGAAGCAACATCTCCAATGTCATCAAATATGTTACCTATTCTGACTACTGTTTTAAAGGAGCAAGAGTTGTTAAATGATTTTCCTAAAGAGGTCTCGGTTTCAAGCTTCTGTTTTGCATCGTTAACTTCTTCCCTAGAGCTTACAACGTGTAGGAGCACAACCTCAGCATTAATAATGTCAGCAAATTTTACTGCATGTTGAATTGCAGAATGAGCAACATCAGTAAAGTCAGTGGGTACAAGTAATTTCGTGTTCATATTTTAAATGATTTGTTATTTTAATTTATAAAATGTGGTAAAAAAAATGTCAATTATAAAAATTAAGCTGTTTTCTCTTTCAGAGATTCATGTTCGACATTTCGAGCATCATCTGCAGATGTAAGGTCCTTCAATACAGCCCCCATTTTACAGTTCCCAGAGAATATTGCACCAGGCTCTATAGCTAATTTGTTCGTAGAGATTTCTCCTTGTAGTTTAGCAGTACTTTTCAGAGACAACAATTCATCTACTTCAATTGTACCATTTAATTTCCCCTCTAAATCAGCATTTTTACATTTAATATCTCCATCAATTTTCCCGGTTGGACCTAAGACTAATCTACCTTTCACAGAAATTGTCCCCTTGACATAGCCGTCAATTCTAATGTTAGAATCTGACTTAATGTCTCCTTCTATATGAGTACCTTCAACTATTCTATTTAGCCTATCCGGTGACTGGTTGTTAGAATTCATCATACTTTTATCTGATTTGAATACCATAATATATTTTTACAAAGATACAAAAACCATGAAATTTTAAATTATTTATAAAATTCATTAAAAAACTTTAAATATTTCACACTATTTCTTTCACGGTAAAGTTCTTTTAAGTTTTCAGGTGATAAAACAAAAAACATTTCATTTTTATAATTTTTGACGTTTCCTTTATTGACTTTAAACCCTAAATAATAATCCATAGCGCTTTGGCTATTTTCAAAGGATTTTACTAGAATCATTTGATCAGATGTATTCAAAAACGTATTGGAAACTTTCAATTTCAAGTTGGAAAAATTGGACATATTAAAGTCGGCAATATTATTTTTTGCTTTATTAAGTTTAAAACCTCCCTTAGGCG
Organism: Flavobacteriales bacterium; assembly: GCA_029251405.1. GTDB lineage: Bacteria > Bacteroidota > Bacteroidia > Flavobacteriales_D > Parvicellaceae > MED-G20. The sequence goes on along the minus strand of JAQXDK010000009.1, from coordinate 21,097 downwards.
CAATCATTATAAAGTAGTGAATGGTGTCAGGACTGTAGTTGAATTTCCAGTTTTCTTTGGCCATTAATTTACTAGCGCTATTTATTTTGAGTGAATTTAGCACAGAAAGAGCCTGTTCTCCATAAGCAGTTCCCATACACTTGTTAACTACTAATTTCAAAGTTTCTATTAGTTCATTATCATTCAAAGAACTGTCCTTTAATTTCTTTAATGTATAAGCTTTTAAAATCCCATATTGACAAAAAAGAAGATTACTAGAATCTTTTAATTTTTTGTTACAATTATTAAGAACAAAATTAAAATTACCAGTTTGGAATTCTTTGTATAGTCCAGCATAAAACTTTTTTTCAATATTTACCGTGTTTTTAAAATTGCTTACACCTTGTTCTCCTACTACTAGCTTAGTATATTGACTCTGTGGATACTTTTCTAATAACAACTTTTTCATTGCTGAACTTTGCTCCTCGTTATTTAAGATTTTGTAAATATTGTATAGCTCATATATGGAGGCAATGGATTCTTTGCTGGGTTGAAAATTCGTTACAATTCGTCGGAAATTCTTTTCAGCAGCTAAAAAATCTTCAGTCTCATAATGGTGTATTAATCCGAGATTGTAGAGAGATAATAAAATGGAATCTTTCATTGATGACATTAAACTTTTATTATCACATGGCAACCCCTTAAGAAGTTCATCAAAAACGACATTGTTTGACGAAAATGTAGCTGTTTCTTCTTCATTCTCTACGAAAAGCGAAGCTCTAGATGACCTTCTCCAATTGTCTCCAAAGGGTAGTTTTCCCCATTTTTTTTCAAATTCATTTTTACCTCTTTCCAGTAGTAATTGATCCCATATAAAAAAAGTTGCATTAAGAACGCTGTTACTGTTTGGTGTTGACAAACTTTTATTTGTAGAAGCAATTAGTTGAGAATTATCCTCCTTAGATTTTTGAGCGATTAGTTGGTCAGCAATTTCGTATAATTTTTCAGTTTTTTCATCCTCTGAAAGTTTACAAATACTAAATAAACTGTCGTTATTTTCAACAGTTAACGTATTTAAAAAAATATTATTTAAGAGTACGTATTTTTTTAAAATCTCTTTTTTATTTGGATATTTTTTAAGGTTAATTTTCTGAATGGAATCATAATAGAAAAAGGAATTGATATAATCAGCATCAGCGTAAAACAGATCTCCCATTCTTTTCATAGATTTTATTTTTTGTTGAGGGTCGTTAAAACTTAAATTGATTGATTTCTGTAGTTGTTCTATTGCTAAATCTCGCTCATTTTCTTTAAACGAAATTTCTGCTAAAGCAAAATATATTTGGTCAAAATATTCTATGTTTTTATCATCCTTAAGCATTTTCATGAGTTGCATTCTTATTGCTTTTGAATCTCCTTCACTAAAAGATAACGCTCTGTTTATTTTTGCTTGAAAAGCCATTTCATATTCAGGGTTGCTTTCAACTACTTTTTGATAATAATAAGAGGCTTTATTATTCCCTTTGATATGATAAAGTTGAGCTAGTATAAAGGTTAAGCGAGTTTTAAATGATCTTTTGTATTTTCTGTCGAGAGCAATTTCTAAATATTCTACCGCCTTATTAAAGTTTTTACTCTTTATATATAAGTCTCCAAGAGTTGGATATATTTCATCTATAATTTTTTCTGGGATTTTTTTGTCAACAGAGGATAAATATTCTATTCTATCGTCATAATCAATTAAAAGATTTATTTTTTCTTTAAAAGTTATTTTTTTCGGTTTTTTTAGATTTTTTTCTTGCTCATCATATTTTACCAAAAGGTTCAATAATATCTCTTCTGATTCATCATATGCTTGCATCTCTAAGAGAACTTTAGCTTGCCAAAAGATGCTTAAAAAGTAATTATCTTCTAAAGGGAATTTATTTTCAATGTGCTGGAAAATCTTAAGTGCATTTGCAAAATCATGTTTATAATACCTTGTTTTTCCTAGTGTAAGCCAATTGTCATCAACATATTTCCCCCATTCAGTGTTTCTGTATTTACCCTTTTTCTTATGTGGCATTCGGTGTTTGAATACTACTAACTCACACTTCCTGTATGCTGTGTCCATAGGAGCATACCAGTTTTTTGATTCCTCTATTGTGGTAAAAGGATAAATGGGAATAATGGTGTTGTAATCTTCTTTACGAGATTTTAAAAAATCATTGTAAGTAGATTTGATGAGCTCGTTAGCGTTAAAAAACCCATTATATTTAGCATGCAAGTTGTGAAACCCTCTATGAATGATAGAGTTTTTTTCAGTTGAACATTGAATAACTAATAAGCTTATTAAAGCTAGGAAACTACTTTTAAATATTTTCATGAAATTTTCAATATGCAATATTAACCACAATCTGTAAAACTTATTGTTATAGTTGTCTATTCTTTATGGTTTTAGAAGTAATTAGCTATATTTTTGATTAATTTGTAGTAATTAAATGATTAATGAATAAATCAAAAGAATCAAAGTCGAAATTTAAAAAGTGGATTTATAATCTTCAACAAACAAGAAGAATTTTGGTTTTAGACGATGGAAGTTTTGAAGAAAAAAGAAACTTTACCACTTCAAAATTTTCTTTAATCATCTTTCTTTTATTTTCAATTATTGTTTTCTCTTTTCTTGTATTCACCACAATATCTTATACATCTTTAAAAACCTTTATTCCTGGGTATCCTAATCCAACTACTCAAAAAGAGTTAATTGACAAAAACATCACCCTTGACCAAAAGCTCACCGAACTGGTAGAAAAAACGAACAAAGAAGAACAATATTTAAATAACATACAGAAAATTCTTAATGGAGGAGTCCCCAACAATAGCGATACGGTTGCTAAAGTATTTAAACCTCAAAAAATTAATAATCAGCAACCCCTTACCGCTTCTGAAAAAACAATCATAGATAAAGTTAATAAAAGAGAGAAATACGATATTGATGTAATTCATGGAGGAGCTTTGACGAGAGACGTTCTCCCTGAACTTCTATTATTTCCACCTATTGTTGGCGAAATAACTAATAAAATGAATATTTCTGAAGGACATTTTGGTGTCGATGTTATTGCTCCAAAGAACGAAGCTGTTGTAGCCATATTAAAAGGTACAGTTGTATATCAAAACTGGTCACCCACAGATGGTCATGTTGTACATATTCAGCATAAGAATAATCTTTTGTCAATTTACAAACACAATTCAGAAGTTCTAAAAAAAATAGGAGACTATGTGGATGCAGGTGAACCGGTATCAATTGTTGGAAACAGTGGAGAACACTCAACAGGACCTCATTTACACTTCGAGCTTTGGCACAATGGATATCCAATCAACCCTGAAAAATTCATCAATTTTAAATAAAGTTTTTTTCTTAAGTTCATTATATGTAAATTTGTCAGCTATTTTGTAGAATGAAAATTTTAAAAGATTTTAATATTCCATTCTCAAGCCTTAAACTTGGGTCTAATATTTTCAACTTCGAAATAGAAAAAACGTTCTTTGAAGCTTTTAATTATACCCGTTATGATGATTGTAACATTAAGCTACATCTCGATTTTAAAAAAGAAAACATGTTAATGGATTTAAAATTTACTTACGTTGGCAAAATTTTTATTTCTTGTGACAGATGTTTAGATAATGTCGCCGTTGAATTCAACAGTAACTTCAGTAATATTTTGAAATTCAGCCATAGTGTTGAAGAGACGACTAACAACGGAGTTACCTATTTACCTTACGAAAGTTATGATTACAATGTGGCACAAGTATTTTACGAACATGTAGTTTTAAACACACCCAAAAAAATACTTCATCAAGAAAACCAGTGTGATCCCAAGCAAATTGAACTTATGAATCTGTTTTCAAAGTCAGGGAAAGAAGTCGAGTACGATAGCAGATGGAATAAATTAAAAGATTTAAAAAACAAGTAAAAAATATTATAAATAAACAGTTATGGCACATCCTAAAAGAAAACAGTCCAAAACAAGAAGAGATAAGAGAAGAACTCATTATAAGGCTTCAACTCAGCAATTAGCAACTTGCCCTACTACTGGTGAAACTCACCTGTATCATAGAGCTCATTGGTCAGAAGGGAAACTTTACTACAAGGGTAAAGTGGTGATGGAAAAAGAAGCGGTAGCTTAATTTTTCTTATTTGAAAATAGGAATAGATATTATGGGCGGAGACAACGCCCCAGATGCTAACCTACGCGGTGCTTATTTGGCGTCCAAAGAACTTAGTGGTTCTGAAAAAATTGTTTTAGTTGGGGACAAAGATTTAGCAATAAAATGGTTCTCATCTAACAACATCGACAGCTCAATATTCGAATACATCCATGCAGATGAAGTTATTCATATGAATGAGCATGCAACAAAAGCAATCAGAAAAAAACCCAATAATAGTATTTCAGTAGGCTTTAGAGCATTAAAGAGCAAAGAAATTGATGTCTTTTCCAGCTCTGGAAATTCTGGAGCAATGTTGGTAGGAAGTATGTTTTCTATAGGCCCCATTAAAGGTGTTATTAGGCCAGGTATCACATCTGTATTACCCAAAGAAAACGGCGGGGTAGGTCTCATACTGGACGTTGGTGTAAATGCAGACTGTAAACCAGATGTTCTTTTTCAGTTTGCAATTTTAGGAAGTTTATTTGCAGAAAATGTTTATAACATAAAAACACCTAAAGTTGGACTTTTAAATATTGGAGAAGAAAAAGGGAAAGGAAATCTATTAACCCAGGCAACCTACCAGCTACTTGAAGACAATGAGGATATTAATTTCATCGGAAATGTCGAAGGAAGAGATCTTTTTAACGACAAAGCAGATGTAATCGTTTGTGATGGTTTTACAGGAAATGTAGTTTTAAAATTAGCAGAATCTTTTTATACCTTAATGAAGAAAAAGCAATTGTCAGATGCTTATTTTGATAGATTTAACTATGAAATTTACGGTGGCACTCCAGTGCTTGGTGTCGATGGAAATGTATTGATAGGTCACGGAATTAGTAACGAACATGCGGTAAAAAACATGCTCTTATTAGGAAAAGATTTAATTAATTCTCAACTTAATTCCAAAATTAAAACTGCTTTTAAATGAATAGACCAACTGCTGCCATCACCGCTGTTCATGGTGTTGTCCCTGAAAAGGTATTATCCAATAAGGATTTAGAAAAGATGGTGGACACTAACGATGAATGGATAGTTTCCAGAACCGGTATTAAGGAAAGACGAATTGTTGAGGATGGTCAAACGCTTTCGGATATGGGAAGCGATATAGTTAAAGAAATTTGTAAAAAAAGAGGTATTTCTCCACTAGAAATTGATATGGTAATTGTTGGGACGGTTACAGCCGATCACCGATTTCCAAGTGCATCAAACATTATCTGTGATAAAAGTGGTGCTAAAAACGCATGGGGTTTTGATTTAAGCGCAGCTTGCTCAGGATTCATTTACACTTTAGTAACAGGTCAGCAATTTATTGAGAGTGGTAGGTACAAAAAAGTAATAGTTATTGGCGCTGATATAATGTCTTCTATTGTAAGTTATAAGGACAGAAATACATGTATCATTTTTGGTGATGGAGCTGGCGGTGTTTTACTTGAGCCTAATTTAGACGGATTTGGCGTCATCGATTCAATATTAAAAGCAGACGGTTCGGGAAGAGATCTATTGATTCAAAAAAACGGTGGTTCAGCTTTCCCTATAACTAAAGAAAATGTTGAACATCCAGATATGTATGTTTTTCAAGAAGGAAGGTCAGTTTTTAAGTTTGCTGTAACCAACATGGCAGATGTTTCTGCTGAGATAATGGCAAAAAACAATTTAAAAGGAGAAGATGTTGATTGGTTAGTTCCTCATCAAGCAAATCTCAGAATTATTGATGCTACAGCCAATAGAATGGGACTCTCTAAGGAAAAAGTGATGATCAATATTGAAAAATATGGTAATACAACTTCGGGGACTATTCCTCTTTGTATATGGGAGTGGGAAAAGAAGTTGAAAAAGGGAGACAATATAATATTAGCTGCTTTTGGTGGAGGGTTTACATGGGGAAGTGTTTATTTAAAATGGGCATATTAACGACCTTTATAACTAATTAATTCATTTTTATTTTAGATTTACATAATATTTAATTTTTTCATATGAATGTTAATGAGATTCAAGATTTAATCAAGTTCGTTGCCAAAGCCGGTGTTAACGAAGTAGAAATTGAGAAAAAAGATTTCAAAATTGTCATAAAGTCTGATTATATGGCAAAAAAGAAAACCAATTTTAAAGAAGAAACTAAAATTGTGCAACAGATTAGCCCCGTGGGTACAATTGCGCCAGCAGCTATTGCTGCACCAGCACCAGCACCGTTACCGGAACCGGTAGTTACAATTGAGAAAAAATCGAAACAACATGTTGAAGATGATAATTTGATAACTGTTAAGGCTCAAATGATAGGAACTTTTTACAGATCCCCTTCTCCTGACAAGCCACCTTTTGTTGAGGTTGGTACTCTAATAAAGCCAGGAGATAAATTATGTATTATTGAGGCAATGAAACTGTTTAATGAAATCGAATCAGAAGTTTCAGGTAAAATAGTAAAAGTGCTTACTGACGACATTACCCCTGTTGAGTTTGATCAACCACTTTTTTTAGTAGACCCTTCTTAATCTAAAAGAAAATCTAACTTATGTTTAAAAAAATTTTAGTTGCCAATAGAGGTGAAATTGCACTTCGTGTAATAAGAACTTGCAAAGAGATGGGAATTAAAACAGTTGCTGTTTATTCTACTGCTGATAAAGACAGTTTACATGTTAAATTTGCTGATGAAGCAGTTTGTGTTGGTCCGCCATCAAGTTCAGAGTCTTATTTAAAAATACCAAATATTATTTCTGCTGCTGAAATTACTAATGCAGACGCTATACACCCTGGATATGGTTTTCTTTCTGAAAACTCTAATTTTTCAAGAATTTGCCAAGAACATGAAATTAAATTTATCGGTGCATTACCAGAACAAATAGACTCCATGGGAGACAAAGCATCTGCTAAGGAAACAATGAAGAATGCAAAAGTCCCTACTATACCTGGTTCAGCAGGATTATTAGAAAATTTAAAAGCTGCGAAAAGTACAGCAAAAAAAATTAAATATCCTGTAATGTTAAAGGCAACCGCTGGTGGTGGTGGTAAAGGGATGAGGCTTTGCTGGGATGAAAAAGAGCTTGAAATTGGTTGGGAATCAGCGAGAACAGAAGCAGCTGCTGCTTTTGGAAATGACGGAATGTATATGGAGAAATTCATTGAAGAACCACGCCATATTGAAATTCAAATTGCAGCTGACCAGTTCGGAAAAGTTTGTCATTTATCAGAAAGAGATTGTTCTATCCAAAGAAGGCATCAAAAGTTAGTTGAGGAAACACCGTCTCCATTTATGACCGATAAATTGAGAAAATCAATGGGAGAAGCAGCTAAAAAAGCAGCTAAGGCAGTAAATTATGAAGGTGTTGGAACTGTTGAATTTTTGGTAGACAAGTTTAGAAATTTCTACTTTATGGAAATGAATACCAGAATTCAAGTAGAACACACCATTACAGAAGAGGTGATTAATTACGATCTTATTAAAGAACAGATTAAAATTGCCTCAGGACATAAAATTTCAGGCAAAGATTATTTTCCTGAGATGCATTCTATTCAATGTAGAATAAACGCAGAGGATCCTCACAAAGATTTTATTCCATCTCCAGGTAGAATAACGAACTATCATTCTCCGGGAGGTCACGGCATCAGAATTGATACGCACGCTTATGCAAATTATATGATTCCTCCTTACTACGACTCTATGATTTCAAAGCTTATAACTGTTGCACAGACAAGGGAGGAAGCAATCCAAAAAATGAAGAGAGCATTAGATGAGTATATTATAGAAGGTGTTAAAACCACCATTCCATTTCATCAACAACTATTAGAAAACGAAAAGTTTTTAAAAGGTGATTTCACTACGAAGTTTATGGATGATTTTGAAATTAAGTCTTAATTAGTCAGTTTAAAAAGCTGGATATTTGCTGCATTTATAGTTTTAATATTTTCTGCAGTAAAAAGTAAATTCTCATTTTTTTCTTTTAGAAATACTCCCTTTTTATTCAATTGAATATATTTAAGTACTTTAGTAAAAGCTTCGGATTCAAAATAATTACTGTGTGAAGTTGTAAACTTTCCTACTAATCTGTTTTGTTTGATGATCAATTTTTCAAAGCCTATCTGCTTTGCAAGTTCTCTTAGCTTTAAAGTCTCTATTAACTCAAAGGTTTCTGGAGGGATTTCCCCAAACCTATCTTCCAATTCTTCCTTAAAAGCTCCTTGAGCTTCTTCATACGAAAGTTGGTCAATTCTTTTATATAAAGTCAGTCTTTCATTTACATCGTTTACATAATCATCTGGTATTATAAGCGATAAATCCGTTTCTAAAATACAATCGGTTACAAATTTTTTATTTGCTAATTCGTCAGAAAAAAGAGTTTTGAACTCATTTTCTTTTAGTTCTTGAATGGCTTCATCAAGTATTTTTTGATAGGTGTCAAACCCAATATCGTTAATAAACCCACTTTGATTAGCTCCCAACAAGTCCCCAGCTCCTCTAATGTCAAGATCTCTCATAGCTATATTAAACCCGCTTCCTAAATCAGAATATTGTTCAATGGCATTTAACCTTTTTCTTGCTTCGGAAGATAAGTGTTGTGGTGGTGGTGTAAATAAGTATGCAAATGCTTTTTTATTAGACCTGCCGACTCTGCCTCTTAATTGATGTAAATCACTTAATCCAAAATGATTCGCATTATTTATAATTATGGTATTTGCGTTGGGGATATCGATACCAGACTCTATAATAGTTGTTGCAACAAGTACGTCATAGAGTCCGTCCATGAAATCTAGTATAATCGCTTCAAGTTTTTTTCCTTCCATTTGGCCATGCCCAATCGCAATTCTGGCATTTGGACATATACGAGATATCATTCCAGCAATCTCCTTAATGTTTTGAACTCTGTTATGAACGAAAAAGACTTGACCTTCTCTCTCAAGTTCATAATTAATAGCTTCTTGAATGGTGTTTTCTGAAAAAGTTTGCACTATAGTTTCAACTGGGAATCTGTTTTGAGGAGGTGTTTTTATAATGGAAAGATCTCTGGCATTCATCAAGCTAAATTGTAATGTTCTTGGAATGGGAGTTGCCGTTAGCGTTAGTGTATCTACATTAACTTTGATATTTTTAAGTTGATCTTTCACTCCAACACCAAATTTTTGTTCTTCATCTATTATCAATAGTCCAAGATCTTTGAAAAATACATCTTTTCCGATTAATCTATGGGTTCCAATTAAGATGTCAATTTTACCAGTTTTTACACCTTCTAACGTTGTTTTTATATTTTTAGAAGATTTAAACCTATTGATGTAGTCTACATTGCAAGGGAAATCCTTTAAGCGTTCCGAAAAAGTTTTGTAATGTTGAAACGCTAGTACAGTTGTTGGTACCAGCACAGCAACTTGTTTATTGTCGGCAACAGCTTTAAAAGCAGCTCTTATTGCTACTTCAGTTTTACCAAAACCAACATCACCACAAACCAAACGATCCATAGGAACAGGTTGTTCCATGTCTGACTTTACAGCTGCAGTTGAAGACAGTTGATCGGGAGTGTCCTCATATATAAAAGAAGCTTCCAACTCATTCTGTAAATAGGTGTCAGGTTGAAACTCAAATCCTTTTTGAACTTTTCTTTTAGCATAAAGCTGTATTAAGTCAAATGCAACTTCTTTAATTGTTTTTTTAGCCTTTTGTTTCGCTATAGACCAAGCAGGCGAACCCAACTTATTTAAAGTAGGCGTAGTTCCGTCTTTGCCAGAAAACTTGCTTATCCTGTGGAGAGAATGGATACTTACGTATAGAATATCTCCACCTTTGTAAATAAGTCTAATTGCCTCTTGTTCTTTTCCTTGAACATCTATTTTTTCTAATCCCGAAAATTCTCCTATTCCATAATCAATGTGTACTACAAAATCTCCTTTTTGTAAGTCATAAATTTCTTTTAGTGTAAAAGTTTCCTTTGATTTTGTGATGCTTTTTTTAGCATTAAACCTATGGTATCTCTCAAAAATTTGATGATCTGTAAATACGACCAGCTTTTCGTTATGGTTGATAAACCCTTGATGCAGACCAATAGAAACGAAACTGCATAAATCTTCTTTTTCTAATTCTACAAAGATGGATCTTAATCTATTTAGCTGAGATTCCTGATCAGAACATATGTAAAGAGTATAATTTTCACTTTTCCATTCTTCCAAATTCTTCACCAACAAGTCAAAATTTTTGTTGAAAGCAGGTTGCGGTGTTGAATTAACATCCATCTTCACAGTGCTTTTAGAATCTAAAAGCCTATTCCATTCAATGGTGAAATAATCGTCGATTTTAGTTAAAAACTCTTTTGGAGATAAATACATTTCAATAGGCAAATCAACAGCATCTTTATCATTCAGCTTATCATAAACCTTATTTGAAATTTCAAACCCTTGCTCCATTTTCTTTTGTGCAACTTCAAGATCTTTCCCCCAAATAGTTGTGTTTTTCGGTAGATGGTTTAAAAAAGAAACTTTGTTCTTTGCTAGTTGCGGATTGTTAATGTTGGGAACAATTTTAATTTTATTTAAAGTTGTAGTTGAAAGTTGATTAGTAGGATCAAATTCTCTAAGAGAGTCAATTTCATCTCCAAAAAGTTCCACTCTGAAAGGTAATTCATGGTGGTATGAAAAAACATCTATTATCCCTCCTCTTACAGCAAATTGTCCAGGTTCATAAACATAGTCTACTTTTTCAAAATCTAAATCAATCAACAATTCGTTTATTAAGTCCAGCTCCAATTCTTCTCCCACAGAAATGGATATTATATTTTGTTGTAATTGCTTTTTTTCAATTACTTTTTCAATTATTGCTTCTGGATAAGTAATAATAATAAGTGTTTTTCTCTTTTTATCTAAAGAATCTATAGCTTCAGTTCTCTGTAAAATACTTGTAGGATCCGAGTCCATAATTTGGTAGGGTCTTCTGTAGGAGGCGGGATAAAAAAGTAAGGTGACCCCTTTTTCGTCAGCTAAAAGATTTTCAAAGTCGTTAAATAGATATAGAGCTTGTTCTTTTTCAGGTAATATAAATAGATGATTCCCACTTTGTTTTCTAATAATGCTACAACTCAGAAAGGATAAGTAAGATCCAGAAACATTTTTTAAAGATATTCCAGAATTATTTGTCCAAGAGTCTATTAGTTTTGAGAAGGTACTGGAACAAGAAATACTCCTAATTATGTCATTTTGATTCACCTGCTAAAATTTCTTCCAAATGATTAACCATTGATTTAGAACCTACAAAAAATGGAACTCTTTCATGAAGTTCTGAAGGAACAATATCCATTATTCTTTGAGTTTCTGAAATTGCTCTTCCACCAGCCTGTTCTACTAAAAAGGCTAGGGGAGCACATTCATACGTGAGTCTTAATTTACCATTTAAATTCTTAGTATTGGATGGGTACATGTAAATCCCTCCTTTTATTAAATTTCTGTGAAAATCTGCTACCAACGAACCAATGTATCTCGAAGTATAATTACTTTTGTTTTGCTCTGATTGACAATAGCTAATATAATCACGTACAGGTTGTTTAAATTGGTTCAAGTTACCTTCATTTACAGAATAAATTTTACCCATATCAGGTATTTTCATATCAGGATTAGATAAAAAGAAAACACCTATACTTGGATCAAAAGTGAACCCATTAACCCCTTTTCCCGTTGTGTAAACCAGCATCGTAGAAGACCCATAAATGATGTAACCCGAAGCAACTTGATTATTCCCACTTTGTAAAAAGTCCTTCATTTCCACAGGACTACCTTTTTTAGACTGCCTCTTATAAACGCTAAAAATAGTACCAACGGAAACATTTACATCAATATTCGAGGAGCCGTCCAACGGGTCTATTAATACAACATATTTTGCATCATTATTTACATTATCGTTAAAGGCAATAAAAGAATCGTTTTCTTCAGAAGCAACCCCACATATTACCCCTCTGGCAGACAATGCATTTATAAAAGTATCATTAGCAAAAACATCTAACTTTTGTTGGTCTTCACCTTGTACATTCTCTCTACCAGCAGAACCTAATATTTCCTTTGCTAATCCAGCTTTGTTGATTTGATGACTTAAAATTTTTGATGCTAATTTTATGGCGCTCAAAATTTTAGAAAGTTCTCCAGTAGAACCTGGGAAATTATTTTGTGATTCAACTATGAATTCACCAACAGTGACATTTTTCATTCAATATTTATGGTTGAAATTAATAATAGCCCACAAGATAGTAAAGGATCTAATACCCTAAATTTTAAATTGAAAAAAAACATAAAACATTTGCCTTAGTGTTTTAAACACACTATCTTTTTAGTGTACTTTTAAATAAATTATTATGTCATCTCCTAAAAAAAGGTCTTTAAACGAAATTCGTCAGACGAAAGATACTTATTATGTCGCTCCAAATTGGAATACCAACAATACTACAAATCAGGTTTTCGAAAGTTATTTTAGTTCATTAAATAATGAAATAAACTCTAAAAATTACAAGAAATTTCTTTCTTTTTTACAAGAAAGAGGATATCAGATTACCAAGAAATAAGTTTTGAAATCCTTTGGAATTAAGTTAATTTTTTTGTTTTAAATACTGCATTATTATTCGGAAACTAATCTTTGGGTTTAGAAATTATTTACGAATCAACTATGGGTAGTTAAGATTCCTCAGAGCAAGGTGAATTATTTTCTTAGTTTTTCAAGAATAGAATATATTTGTTTTAATTAAGTTAGTTAAATAAATATAATTGAGTAAAATTTTCAAATTTGGTGGCGCTTCTGTTAAAAGTACAGAAGAAATAATAAATCTTAAAAATATAGTTTTAACCAACGAAATTGGACTTAGTGTAATTGTCGTTTCAGCAATCGACAAGACTACCAACAAATTAGAAGAAGTTTATAAATATTTTAAAAGCGGCGACCAAAAATCTGCTCTACAAAAAACAAGGATCTGTATTGATACACATTATAAAATTATTGAAGGACTATCCTTAGAAAATAATAATCAATTTAAAAAACATTTTAATAGTTTAACCGATGAGTTATTAAACTTTATTGGGGCCAATAAAAAAATAGACAAAGAGCAATGTTATTCCAAAATCGTTTCTTATGGTGAACTATGGTCTACATCCATAATTTCCTATTATCTAAACGCAGAGGGCATTAATAATCAATGGTTAGATGCACGAAAAGTAATTAAAACTACAGGATCTTTTGTAGAAGGAAAAGTTAATTGGCAGGCCAGCTCAAAACAGATTAAGAACAGCTGTTCTAACGACATTATTTCAGTTACACAAGGGTTCATAGCAAGTAATTCTAATAATGAAGTCACTACTTTAGGTCGGGAGGGGAGTGATTTTTCTGCTGCAATTTTTGCTTGGTGTTTAGATAGTCAAGAAGTTTTAATTTGGAAGGACGTAGACGGTCTTTTGAATGCTGATCCAAAATGGTTTAAACAAACTGAAGTTTTAAGTAGTATTTCTTTTAAAGAAGCAGTAGAACTTTCTTATTTAGGAGCATCAGTTATACATCCCAACACCATAAAACCACTACAAAATAAAAATATAAACCTTAGGATTAAATCCTTTTTAAATCCTTCATTAAGTGGAACCCTAATAAGTGAAATTGGTGATAACGATGGCCAAATACCTTCTTTTATTTATAAGCCCAATCAAATACTGATTTCTATATCAACTAAAGACTATTCTTATGTCTTTGAAGAGCACATTAGTGAAATATTTGGTATTTTTTCAAGCCATGGGTTTAAGGTTCATTTAATGCAAAACTCTGCGTTAAGTTTCTCAGTTTGCGGCATTATTAATAGCCATGAATTAAGTAATTTAATTAACGTACTTCAGGAAAATTACAAAGTAAGATTCAACGAAAAAGTAGACTTAATAACGGTGAGACATTATAATAATACAAAATTACCAGATTTTTTAACGTCTAAAGAAGTGATATTATCACAAAAGACTAGAAATACATTGAGGTTTGTTTTGAAAGACGATTAATCATTTTTTGAAAATAACTTTTTTGAGAAATCACATTTAAATTTCTTGTCAATTAGAAAAACAATCCCCCCATTTTGATAGTGCTTTTAAAACTGGTTTTAATGCTTTACCCTTTTCGGTAAGTATATAGTGCTTAGTTTTTTTATTTGTTAATAAATCATTTCTTGTTAGAATACCTTTCAATTCTAAATTTTTTAATCGAGCTGCTAAAATATTAGTAGCTATATTTTCCTTAGAGTTGGACAAATCTTTAAAAGTTTTTTTATTAAAGAAAAGTAAGTCTCTTATTATAACAAGAGACCATTTGTCACCCACTAAATCAAGTGAGCAACTTAGAGGACAATTAGATCTAAATTCCATATGAATCAATTACGTCAAAATTTAATTAAGTGAGGGTTCAGTCTTTAGTATTTTATCAAACAGCCCACAAATAAATAATATGCAGATTAATACAAATTAATCTGTAATAATGACATTCAAATTTTATTAAAGAAATCAACATAACAATTAACATATGTTAATTTATTCGCTATCATTTAAAATCTGAGGCATTTAATTTCAAAATTCGTAGAGGTTTTTCTATTAAAACAGAACTAATTTGGATTTTTTATATTTTTTTGACTCCTCAATTTTTTTAATTAAAATCATTGATACGCAATTATTTTTTTATAATTAATTTAAACCAGTGGTCTTGAAATTTACATTGAACATTATTAAAAATGATAGATATTGATTTAAATTTGAAAGTGATTTTTTAAAAATTTTTAGCACTTTGTGTATAAAATACAATATTAATTTTTAAATTGCTTGAAAAATTACCTCATGATTAAGAATATCTTATTTTTTGTATTAATAATTACTTCGTTCAACTTATTCTCACAATCAAGTACCATTACCGGTTCAATAATTGATGACGCATCAGGACTTGGAATCCCGTTTGCAACTGTACAAATAAAAGATACGGACAAAGGAACTACTTCAGATATCAACGGAAAATTTAGTATTCAAGCTGAAAATAACCAAATTTTAATTGTAAAAATGGTGGGTTATGTTGCTAAAGAAATGTTGGTGGATGGCTCGGGCAACTTTGACATAACCATGAAGAATGAAACTTTGAAGGAAATGGTAGTAGTTGGTTATGGTTCTCAAGAGTCAGAAGATGTTACAGGATCTATTGTTCAGGTGGATTCTAAACAAATAATGCAAACTGCTGTAGCAGGAGCTGCAGACGCATTACAAGGAAGAGCTGCAGGTGTCGAAGTTGTAAATAGTAACGGTTCACCAGGTTCTAATACGGAAGTTAGAATTAGAGGATTAGGCTCTATTAATGGATCCCCTGTTCTTTATGTAGTAGATGGAATGCCACTTGATGGGTCTGCTGTAAATGCAATAGCTCCACAGGACATAGCTACAATCGATGTGTTGAAAGATGCCTCAGCCGCATCAATTTACGGTGCTAGAGCAGCTGGTGGAGTAATTTTAATAACAACTAAAAGAGGTGAAAGTGGCAAACCTAAAGTTTCTTTTGATAGTTATTATGGTGTTCAATCTCTAATTAAAAAAATGGATATGATGAATGGTCCTCAAAATGCAAGAGCCTTTAATTATTCAGATTCAGTTCGAGGAGAAACTCCAGATTCTGATTTTGCAGATCCAAGTTCCATGACCAGTACTGATTGGCAAGATCTATTGTTTCCTGGAGGAGCTATATACAATGCACATTTAAATATTTCTGGAGGGTCTGAAAAGGCTACTTACTCTGTTTCGCTTGATTATTTTGATGAAAAAGGAGTAGTACCGTCTACATTTTACAAGAGATATTCATTTAGAAATAATTTAGATTTTAAAATTTCTGATAAAATTAAAGTAGGTACGAGCATGAGTTTGGTAAGAGACGGAGGGAAAGGAACTTCATTTAACGGTGATAGGCCAGAAAACAGTATTCTTTTAGCTGCCATGTCTCTTGACCCAACCATTACTCCAACAACTCCATATACAACTTTACCAGACACTTTATCATTGGTCCCTGAAGATCATGAATTTTACAGCGCTAACGACTCTTTGGCCTGGAACAATACTCCGAGAGGAAATACAGGTAATCCGCTAGCTGCTTTATACAGAAATGGTACTAAATATGGAATGACGTGGACTGACAAATTACTTACTAACAATTACTTAGAATACAAGCCTTTTGAATGGTTAACCTTAAAAACTATTATTGGTTGCGATTACTCAGTTCAAAACGGATGGTACTACAATCCAATTTTTTACATAGATGCAACGGATAAAAATGATATTGACGGATTAGGAAATAATTACAATAAATGGTTTTCCTGGAATTGGGAAAACACAATACAAATCGATAAAAATTTTGCTGACCACAAAATATCACTATTGGGAGGGACCTCAGCATACGACTGGGATAATAGAAATTATGGATTTAGTAAGTCTTATTTAGGAGGTTCTGTAAATAATGAGATTTCATCCAACATGCTTTTAAGTAATACAGGTACTATTAATACAGCATATAATGAGGGCTACAGCGGATTTAGTTACAGGAGATATGCATCCATCTTTGGAAGACTGAATTATGAATACAACGATCTTTATTTTTTAACAGCAACAATTAGAAGAGACGGGTCTTCGAGATTTGGATCTGCAGAAAAGTTTGGTATTTTTCCTGGGTTTTCAGCAGGGTGGAAAATTCACAATGAATCATTCTTTAAAAGTTTTCAGGAAAAGAACAGTCTAGATTTTATAAGTTTTTTGAAATTTAGAGGAGGTTATGGACAAATTGGGAATAGTGAACCTGCAGGAGATTTTGCTTATAAAGGCACGACATCTATTAATAGTAGCGCGGTCATTTTTGGTCCTGATGGAACACAAAATCAAATATCTGGTTCTACTGTAGATTTTGTTCCTAATCCTTATTTAAGGTGGGAAACAATCGGGATGACTAATCTTGCTTTAGATGCTGGGTTTTTTAAAAACAAACTGTGGATTACCGCTGAATATTATGTAAAAACAACTACGGATATGATTATGGGTAATCCAAATATCCTGTCTGCTTGGGGTGTGGGCGGCGCCGCAAATACCAATATTGGTTCAATGGAAAACAGAGGGTTTGATTTTAGTTTAAGCTATCAGAAAATGGAAGGGGAGTTTAACTATTCTATATCTACAAATATAAGTAGAGTTTCTAATAAAATTATTAAATTATTAGGAGATGAAAATTATGCTATTCAAGGTGGAAGTTTTCATGCTATGGAATACTATACAAGAACCATTATTGGAAGCCAAGTTGGAGATTTTTGGGGATATGAAGTAGATGGAATTTTCCAATCGCAGGACGAAGTAGATGTATTAACTTATACAGACGATAATGGAGCAACACAACAAACTTACGGACCTACTGTAGGAGCTGGAGACTACAGGTTTGTAGATCAAAATAAAGACGGACAATTAAATGAGGACGATAAAGTAACAATAGGTTCTCCTTATCCAGATTTCACAATGGGGATGACTGGAGACTTTTCTTACAAGGGATTTGATTTAAATATTTTTATGTATTGGAATTATGGAAATGACATATTCAATACTGTGAAAGTATTTACTGAGACACCTTACGAGCAAACCAATATGTCTAGTTATATGCTAACGGATGCTTGGAGACCTGATAATACGGATGCAACAATTGCTCAACTTGGTGGTGATAGACAAAATAATTACGCAAGATCTTCCAATGCTTTTATTGAAGATGGATCTTTTTTAAGATTCAAAAATATATCGTTGGGATATACGATTCCAGAAACAGTTTCCAGAAAGGCAAACATAGAGAAATTAAGAGTTTATGTAGCACTTCAAAACTACTTTACTATTTCTAAATATTCTGGTAGAGACCCAGAATTAGGTAGTACTTGGGGGGTATTTGTTCAAAAAGCAGATTTAGGAAATTATACCATACCTAAAACATTAAATTTTGGAATTAACGCAACATTTTAAATAAAATATTATGAAAAATTTAAAAAGACTTATTTGTTTTATTATTGTATTTACTGCTTCTTCTTGCAGTAAAGATTGGTTAGAATTGGATCAACCAGGAAACAATGATAAACCTTATTTTGTAGATGAATCTACTGCTTTTGAGGCAGTAGTTGCAGCTTATGATGTACAAGCTTGGAGAATGAATGTAGTCACTCTTTGGGCAGTTGGGTCGGTTATGTCGGACGACGCAGTAAAAGGTGGAGAAAGTCCAGGGGACCAACAAGGGATGTATGATTGTATGAACTTTAATGCTACACCAAATACGGATGTGCCGTCATGGATATGGGGAGATATGTACAGAATGATTGCCAGAGCAAGTTTTGCAATTGATATCATGATAGAAAAAGATGCAAATGATGAATATGCAATTCCTATGGATGAGTCCAAAAGAAACAGATATATTGCAGAATGTAGATTTCTAAGAGGCTACGCTTACTTTAGGCTGGTTAGAAATTTTGGCGGTGTTATGTTATATACTTCTGCTGAAGATGATGGAACTACTCACGGATCAGATTTATCAAATATTAGAGCTACAACTGCTGAGGTATATGCCCAAGTAGAAGCAGACTTATTATTTGCTTCTCAATATCTACCATCAACAGTCCCAATGGCTGAACAAGGTAGAGCAACTAAGGGTGCTGCTGATGGTATTTTAGCAAAAGCGTATCTATATCAACAAAAATGGGCTCAAGCTAAAACATATTGTGAAGCAGTTATGAATTCTGGTATATATGCTTTAGAGCCTAATTACGCTGATATATTTTCTTCATCGAAACAATGGGGTCAAGAAGTAGTTTATTCTTTGCATATGGTTGAAGACCCTGACGGGAATTGGGGAGAGCATGAAGGTTCTTGGTTAAGTATCTGGTTTGGAGATAGAGATATGGGTTGGGGTTACGGTTTTAGGTGCCCAACAACTGATTTTGTAAATGCATTTGAACCAACAGACTCAAGGTACGATGCAACTATTGTAGAAGATGGTGAATCTATTCCTGGAATTTTTGGAGGAGCTCCTCACGACTTTGTTGCAGGAAGTTGGAATCCACCAACTGGATTTATGGGACAAAAATATTTAATTCCAGATAGTGAGAGACCAGTTACTGCAGATTGTAACGGCAATTTAGATTACATCTTTTTAAGATATGCAGATGTACTATTAATGCATGCAGAAGCATCTATGGAATTAGGAGATAATGGAGCAGCTGAGAATTCTTTAAATCTGGTAAGACAGCGAGCAGGATTAAATAACTATGATGCAAGTGCAGGAGTAATATCCAGTTACAAAGAGACTTCTTTACTAGGACATGCTCCTCTAAGAGCAAGTATTTATCATGAAAGAAGAGTTGAATTAGGTCTTGAAAGCGATAGGTTTTACGACTTAGTAAGATGGGGAGATGCAACTACAGTATTCCAAAATTTTGATGACAATGGCCAAACTTATGGTAAGACCAATTATGTTGCTGGCTGTAGTGAATTGTTACCGATTCCTGCGGGAGATATTAATGCTTCAAACGGTGCAATTGAACAAAATCCTTGTTATTAGAAACCAATAGTAAATTCGTAAAATGAAATACTATCTAAAATTTCTTGCTTTTATTTTAGCATTGAATGTTAGTGGCCAGACTTTATTACATACTAATGGAAAAGCCATTGTTGATGCCAACGGAGACTCAGTAATTTTAAAAACTATGAATCTTGGAGGATGGATGTTAATTGAACCATACCAAATTCAGTCAGCTGGATTCGCTTCAGCACAATGGGAATTAGAAGAAAAAATAGAACAATTAGTAGGAACAGCTGAAAAAGATATTTTTTTAGAAAACTGGTATGCTAACCATGTAAGAAAAATCGATATTGATTCTTTAGCAGCTTGGGGCTTTAATGCTATAAGACTTCCCATGCATTACAATCTTTTTACACTATCTATTGAAGAAGAGCCCATTCTTGGGCAGAATACCTGGTTAACAAAAGGGTTTGAAATGACAGACAGCCTAGTTTCATGGTGTAAGCAAAACAATATGTATGTTGTATTAGATCTACATGCAGCCCCGGGCGGACAAGGGGGCAATACAGGCATAAGCGACTATAATCCAGCATACCCATCGCTATGGGAAGATATTAACAACCGTCATAAAACCATGTCACTTTGGAAGAAAATTGCAGAACATTATGTTAATGAACCGGCTATTGCAGGATATGATTTTTTAAATGAGACGAATTGGAACTTAGGCAGTAACGAGTTGAGAAATTTTTATACTCAACTAACGGACAGTGTTAGAGCAGTAGACACAAATCACATTATTTTTATTGAAGGTAATTGGTATGCTAATGATTTTAGTGGTCTAACACCTCCGTGGGATAATAACATGGTTTACAGCCCGCATAAATATTGGTCGAAAAATTATCAGGCAGATATTCAGTGGGCACTAGATATAAGAGACAACTGGAATGTCCCAGTCTGGTTTGGAGAATCTGGAGAAAATTCAAATACTTGGTTTAGAAATGCTATAAGACTTTTTGAAGACCATGATTTGGGATGGGCTTGGTGGCCCATGAAAAAGTTAGAATCTATTTCTTGCCCAATGTCGATTACAAAAACCGTTGATTTTGAAAACCTATTAAATTACTGGAGCAGTGGTAACAATCCTCCGTCAGCAAATAATGCTATCAATACTTTGTTTCAGTTAACAGAAGATTTGAAACTTGAAAATTGCACTTATCAAAAAGACGTAATAGATGCGATGTTTAGACAAGTCAATTCAAATGAAACAAAACCGTTTGATAGTACTCAGTCTATTCCTGGAAGAATTTTTGCTACTGACTTCGACATGGGAGTATTAGGGGCAGCATATCACGACAATGTGTATTCTGATTATCACGTTACAACAGGCTCTTATACCGC
>JAQXDK010000051.1 GCA_029251405.1 Flavobacteriales bacterium | reverse complement strand
GGAATGGTAAATGATTCTGTTTTTGACCCGACCATCTTGGGCCCTGGACCAAGTTTAATAACTTATACCTATACCAACACACAAGGTTGTAGTGATAATGGAATAAGAATTGCAAACACTGTTCAAACACCTCCTCTTATTCTATCTAGCAATCTTCCTAGTTTTTGTGAAGGCGATGGACCGTATTCATTAGGTGCAACAGTAAATCCAAGCGGTGGTAATTATTCTGGACCAGGAGTTTCTGGTACTACTTTTAGCCCAGTTAATGCTGGAGTTGGAACACACTTAATAAGATATAAATATTCTGTTGCCCAAAACTGTGAAGACAGTGTTGACTTTTATTTAGTGGTTAATGCATCTCCAACTATTAATTATCCAGATTACGATTCCCTTTGTGAGAATATTTCTTCTACTCCTCTATTCTCAGCTAATCCTTTTGGAGGAACTTATTCAGGACCTTTTGTAATAGGTAATAATTTTTATCCTTTTTTCTCTGGTGCTGGATCTTTTCCAATAACATATACTTTAACCGAAAATGGTTGTACTTCCTCTTCTACAAAAAATATTCAAATCGATGCTAATGTGAATGCTCAGCTTAATAATATCGCTGATTATTGTGTTAATGACACTGAGTCAATTCTAGATTTTGGATTCCCAACAGGTGGAAATTATAAAATTGATGGTGTTTCAAAAGATTCTCTAAATCCATCGGAGCTAGGAATCGGCACACATACCATTGAATATGAGCTTACCAACAGTTGTGGAACTTCTGTTGACACTAAAACATTCGAAATTTTTGGTTTACCTAATGTATCAGCTGGTGGAGATGCAGCAGTTTGTATTGGAGAGTCTGTAATGTTAAGTGGTGCAGGTGCATCGAGCTATGCTTGGAATAATAGTGTTACTAATGCCACTACTTTTAGTCCTACTTCTACCCTAACTTATATTATGATTGGTACAGATATTAATGGATGTACTAATACAGATTCTTTACAAGTAACTGTAAACGACTTACCCAATGTAGATGCAGGCAACGACACTTCCATTTGTGACAATCAATTAATAACATTAACTGCAAGTGGCGCCCTTACTTACATCTGGGACAACAACATTACTAATACTACTGCCTTTACTCCAATCTCTACCACATCATATACTGTGACAGGAACTGATATCAATGGCTGTATTAATACAGACCAAGTAACCATTACTGTTAATTCTTTACCAAATGTGAATGCAGGACAAGATATAGCTGTTTGTATGGGTGATTCTGTTACGTTAAATGGCACAGGTGCATTTGTTTACTCTTGGGACAATAATATTACTAATGCCATTTCTTTTTTACCGACTGTAAGTAAAATTTATGCCGTTACTGGAACAGACGTAAATGGATGTAATGCTAGTGATAATATTTTAGTTTCTGTTAACACTTTACCAAATGTAGATGCAGGTACAGATGCATCAATTTGTATAGGAAGTTCTGTAACATTAAATGGTACGGGTGCATCAAGCTATATTTGGAATAATAGTGTTACTAATGCCACAGCTTTTAGTCCTACTTCAACCTTCACATATACTGTGACAGGTACAGATACAGATGGTTGTGAAAATTCAGATTCTTTACAAGTAACTGTAAACGACTTACCCATTGTGAATGCAGGTAAAGACACTTCCATTTGTGATAATGAATCGATAACTTTAACTGCAAGTGGTGCTCTTACTTACAACTGGGACAATAATATTAATAATGCTACTTCTTTTACACCTACCTCAACCACATTATATACAGTAATTGGAACAGACATAAACGGATGTATTAACTCAGATCAAGTAACGATTACAATAAACAATAACCCATTGGTTAGTTTATCCTCTTTCACACCAATTTGTAATGCAAACAGCAGTACTGTCCCTTTATCAGGTGGCGTTCCCACAGGTGGTAACTATAACGGATTAGGTGTATTGAACAATAATTTCACACCATCTGTTTCTGGGGCAGGTTTTCATAATATTACCTATACCTATATTGATACTAATGGATGTAGTAGTTCAGACAACAAAATTTTAGTAGTAGATACCAACAACGTGAATATTTCACTCCCCACTTTCGGTAATTTATGTGAGGGTGAAGATAGTTTAGTTTTAAATAGTGGTATTCCCTCTGGTGGATTTTATAGTGGAAACAGTGTTAATAACGATGTTTTTTATCCAGAAAATTCAGGAACAGGATCTTTTACCATAACCTATTCGTATTTAGAAGCAAATACTTGTTTAGCAAGTGCCAACTCCATAATTACAGTATCTACCCTTCCTAACACAACACAAGATTCATTGAATCCTATTTGTTTAAATAATACACCTTTTGTTGTAAATGGAGGTAGTCCATCAGGTGGCATTTACTCTGGAAATGGAATTACCAATGGAATTTTCAATCCTCAAATAACTGGTATTGGAAATTTCAATGTTAATTATACCTACACAGATAGTTTAGGTTGTGTTAATAGTTCTGCTACTTCAATAATTGTTAAGCCTCTACCCAATACTTCTTTAACTTCTTTTAATGATTTATGTATTGACGCTAATAGCTTAGTTTTAAGCAATGCTAACCCTTTAGGTGGCACTTACAGTGGTAACGGTGTAAATAACGGAATATTCTATCCGGATAGCTCAGGTATAGGAAATCATTTGATAACTTATACTGGAGAATTAAATGGATGTTTTCTATCCGATTCACAAGCTATTACAGTAAATCCACTTCCGTTATTATCCTATAACATTCTTCCTAACCTATGTGTAGACGATAGCTTATTATTAGATTTTATGATCCCAAGTGGTGGAACTTACACTGGAGATGCAATAATCAACAACACCATGTATGGTAATATAGCAAACTCTCTAAATAATAATTTCACATATACCTTGACCGATCAAAATTCATGCACAAACTCAATAACTAATAGCTTGGTAATCAATTCACTAACACCAATTACCACAAGTATTAATTATGATGATGAATTTTGTATTAACGAACCAACTTCTACACTTAATAATTTTATTCCATTAGGTGGAAATTACTCTGGAAATGGTATATCAAATAATTCCTTTAACGCATCATTAGCAGGTGTTGGACAACAATTAATTAACTATGAATTCACAAATAGTAATGGTTGTAAGTCCACTATAACAGATACTATTAAGGTGAATAGCATACCAAATGTAAGTATAACAAATATTAGTATTTGTGAAAACTCTGATTCTATTGCGCTTGTCAATGGATTACCAATTGGAGGTACTTACTCTGGAAATGGCATTAATAACGAATTTTTTAGTCCTAATAATGTGAATTTTGGGAATTCGACTTTATACTATTCTTTTACCGACTCTAACAATTGTTTTAACTCCGATTCTTCATTGATAACTGTAAATTCGATACCCAGCGTGTCCATTAATTTAATAGACAGTATTTGTAACAACGACATTCCTATAATTCTAAATAGTGGCTTTCCTTTAGGTGGTATTTACTCTGGAAATGGTGTTACTGGAAATATCTTTGATCCTTCTTTAGCAAACACTTTACAACCTAATGTAATTTACACATATACTGACTCCAATAATTGTACTGGTACAGCTTTGGATTCACTAAAAATAAATATACCAACCAATGTAATAATAACAGGAGATAGTAATTTATGCTTAGGAGAAACTATTAATTTATTAGCAACTGGTGGTATTGAATTTTTATGGAATTCTGGTGATAGCATAAATAACATCAATATTTCGCCTAATAACAATGAACTGTTTTTAGTACAATCAATAGATTCCAATGGTTGTAATAGTTATGATTCAATTTCTGTTACTGTATTTGATTTACCTGTTGTATCCATTGTTAGTCCCGATTCAATTTGTGCGGACAGCATCAGCACTTTATTAATAAACAACAGTTTTTCCAGCTATTTATGGAGTACTAACAGTACTTCATCATCCATTGATATAGGACCTTTTAATATTGGAGACTTGCCTAGCTATTCGGTTGTAATCGAAGACTCTAATGGATGTTCCAACAATGACTCTGTTAATATTTTAGTAGTAGAATGTAATTCTACTGAAATTAACGAACATAATTTGGATTTAAATATCTACCCAAATCCTAATAATGGAAATTTCACTATTGAAATTAATTTACAGGAAAAAAAGAACGTGTACATTAGCATGTATTCTTATAATGGAAAACTTGTAAAACAAGAATTATTGGAAGATGGTATTACAACTTTTAATTATAGTGATTTGTCAAAAGGGTTGTACCATCTGTTAATCGAATCTAAAAGCACAAAAATCTCTAAAAAAATAGTAATTCAGTAAATTTTAAAATTCTTATTTTTATAGAAAATGATTAAATACAATCCTAAAGACTGGTTTGGACTAATATTTGAGTTTCATAAAAGCGATACACTTAGAAAACTTATTTATGTGATCATTATATATGCATTATTTACAGCTGTAGTTGTCTATATAGAATTAAATTTCCTGCATTTTGAGACCACCACTACTATCCATTCGCTGGTTGGTTTTATCATAGGATTATTATTAGTCTTTAGAACGAATACTGCTTATGACAGATGGTGGGAAGGAAGAAAACTTCTTGGATCACTGGTAAATACTTCAAGAAACTTAGCAATAAAAATACATTCTCTAATAGATAAGCAGGATCTGAAAACAAGAAATTTTTATTCAAAAATGATAACTAACTATTGTTATTCGCTAAAAGAGCATTTAAGAGATAATAGAGATTTGAATGAAATTCAATCTATTGATGGCTTCCAAAAAACTAATTATGACCAGATCAACCATTTTCCTAACACAATTATGAAAGAAATATTCGTAAAAAATAAAGAGCTTCTTGATAAAGAAATGATTTCGGGTGATGTATTTATAACCATCGACAATGAAACAAAAATATTTACTGAAATAATAGGTGCATGTGAACGAATAAAAAAAACACCTATTCCCTATTCTTACAATATATTTATTAAGAAATTCATCTTTGTATATACTTTAACATTGCCCTTTGGCTTAACATCTACAATGTTTTATTATTGGACGGTACCAATTTGTGTATTTATCCTTTATATACTGGCTAGCTTAGAATTACTAGCTGAAGAAATTGAAAATCCGTTTGGAAAAGATCCCAATGATTTACCTGTTGATGATATATGTGACCACATTAAAGAAAATGTAGAAGAAATTTTAATCTCTAAAACTTAATTATATTTTTTCTTTTCTTTATAGCCCCATCTATGAATAAATAATCCGTTGTACTTTTTAATCCACATTAATTGTTCACCACCACCAGTAGTTTTAATTTTTTGAGATAAAAAACTTTTCATTTCTAATTGCTTATTAAAAGATTTTGACAAAATCTTCACAAATTCTTCTGTTGGAGTATACTGATTTAAAAGAATCAATTAAATAAGTTTTTATTATTGGAGTTTTACACAATCAATTAATAATTTGAAATTCTCTTCTCTTTTATTAGAAATTAAAAAACAAATTTCTTCAAGTAATTGATTTGAAAAATTAGGGATATTAAGTTTTCTTCCTCTAAAAGTGGGTTCTAATTTTTCAAATGGTATCACGATCTCTTGCCATTTATTATTTGTTGAGAATTCATACTTATAGGAATGGTAATCATTATTACTTGACTTTACCCTAAATTGATAGTTCTTCTGATCTCCTTTAACTCTAATAACAAAACTACTATATGGCTTCAAATTTAGTGTATTTATAGAGCATCTTACAGAAGAAAATCCACCGTTATTTTTAGTTGAAACATGTCCGTAAAACAAGGCCTTATTATTTTCATCTAATACAATTTTGCTATTTGAAACTCCTCCCATTACAACGTCATCTACCACTTTCCAATCATCAATATTTGGTTGAGAACTAAAATTAATTACCACATTGCTTTTATTCATCGAAATTGATTGAGAAATAATGATATTAAACCATAGAGTTATAAAAACTGCAAATAAGTACTTTGTATACACAAACAATTTTTTGTCTAATTAATAATATTTAATAATTAGATTGATTTTTGTAGAATTATTTTTTGTAACCATGAACTTAAAATTTTCAAAAGTTGGCATTCTAAGTCCCGAATGAAAATAATTTGAAAATCCAAAACCTTCTTGTGGAATAAAAAAACTGTAATCCATTTCACCATTTTCATTTTCATCATCCAATAATGCAATACCAAATTCACCTACATCAATTGAAAAGCTAAAGGTTAGCTTACCGTCTATTAATTTATCTTTACTAAGAGATTTAACTAAAAATGGTTTTTCTTCTTGAAAAGTACTGTCATCTTTGTAAATTCCTATTCTAAGAACACCGTTTTTATTTCTTATTTCAGAAACATTTAAAATTAACTGTCCACTTAGTTGACTATATGAATATTCACTCACTAATAAAATAATGAATAAACTGAATAACTTAAAACTCTTCATTCTAAAAGCAACAAATAATTACCCTTTCCAAGTACCACCATACACATAAAACTTATTACTGGAAATATTAGTTTCTGTACAGCTTTTGCATAAAAAATACCAATTTTTGGTTTGGTCAATTCTAACTCTATACATAATGCTAAAATCATTTTTACAACTTGGACAAAACTTGGTTTTCACAGTATTAAAAAACGTGTATTAATGATATCTCAAAGATTAAAACAGAATTTGCAGGAATACCTCCAACAGCTTGGCTGCCATATCCTAATGAAGATGGAATTAACAAAATACCAGAACCTCCTTCTCTAAACAAAGGAATTCCTTCTTGCCATCCTTGAATCACGTTTATTAGTGGAAAGGTAGTTCCCATAGAGCTAGATTGATCAAAAATAGTGCCGTCGGTTAGTTTACCAACATAGGCTACTGTAACTGTAGAATTGATATCAGCAGTAGATCCGTTTCCTGGATTGTCAATAACATAATACAAGCCACTTCCTGTAGGTTGAGCATCTAAACTATTGTCAGTTATATATTGCTGAATTAAATCCTCATCAATCTGGTCATAATCTATAGGTTTTTTGCAGCTCGTCAGCAGCATTATAATTGGACATAACAATGTCAAAAAACGATTTTTTAGACGGTGAATTTTCATAGTGTAAAATTATAAAATTAGTTTCTTATTTAAGATACTATAGTTATTAAAAAATTTAGAGAAAAATAATTTTATTTCCATCTTGATTTTGACCAAGAAAATTGTTCATTTTTAGATTTAAAAGACCAGGCAATAATCCTACTTTTTTTATTGCCTGTTCCCATAGGAATGATCTTTATTTCTTTGGCTTTAGATTTCTTTACAGAATTATAAATACTATTTAATTTTGATTGTTTAGATATTAATGTTGTAAACCAAAGACAATTACTTGAGAAAATGTAGCTTTCTTTTATCATTTTTTGAATAAAATTAAATTCTCCTCCTTTATAGATCAATTCAGAATTTATCCCTGCAAAATTTAAGTTTACTGTCTTTGGTTTATCACCTGTAAGATTTTTAATTTTTCTTTTAGATTCTTTTTGAGCATTTTTAATAGAAGAATGAAAAGGGGGATTACATATAACAACATCAAATAGCATTTCATCACTCATAATACCTTTAAATATATTATCAGGATTTTTTTGAACAACACATTTAATCATCTTTTTAAGTGAAGGATTTGAGTCAACTATTTTTTTAGCTGCATTAACAGACTTAGTATTGGTGTCCGAACCTGTAAAATTCCATCCGTATTCAACAACTCCTATAATTGGGTAAATACAACTAGCACCTAATCCAATATCTAAACAAGAAACTTTATTTCCTCTGGGAATTAATCCACCATTTTTTTCACCTAATAAATCGGCTACATAATGAATATAATCTGCTCTACCAGGAATTGGAGGGCAAAGGTTTTCACTAGGAAAGTCCCAATTTCTTATACCATAATAGTGATTTAAAAGGGCTGTATTTAAAAACTTTACAGATAGTGGATTAGAAAAGTCAATTGTTTTTAATCCAGACTTATTTAATGTTAGATGGTCTCTAAGTTTGGGATTGGATATAATAAGAGATTCAAAATCATAGTTCTCCCGATTTTTATTACGAGAATGAAGCTTTTCTTTCAAATTAAAACTCCCTTACTGATCGAACAAAGAAAAAATCAAGAACTGTGTAAGCTGTACTATTAAATTGTAATCCTGACATAAAATTTTGTCTCCATGCAGTATTGCTACCGCTTCTTATTGAAGACCAATAAGTTTTCGTCCCGAAAGACCCTATAGCTGCATTTAAGCCGTACATTTCATTTAATTCATGTTTTGTTGGCATTCTCCAGTCACAAAATTTTTGTCCGTCTGTTGAATGATTTGCAGGGTCAGAAATAACATCTTGAGCAAAGTACCATGTAGCTAGTCCTTGATCCTGTGTCTCTGAAACTAAACCGTGCTTACCATCAGCAGAAACCCAAAAAACATAACCACCAAGTTCGGGCCAAGAACCAATTGTATACGTTGGAGATATTATAGACTCTGCTACTTTTGCATGTAATGCAAATGGAACACTCATTAATTGACTAGTACCTGTAATAGTGTAGTTAGATCCTCCCAACGGATCTGTTTCAGTTTTAATATAAAACGGTCCATTATTCCAATCTATGGTAGTAAAATTTCCAGAGGTTACATTTCCAGTGCCAATTTCAATATTCACTAAGCCATTGGTATTTGAAGTTGAAGAATGGGTTTCAGTGTATAAAGAATTTCCAGTATTAGAACCTTGAAGAATACTAATTTGTATTCCTATATTTTGATTGATTAGTAATGTATTTGAAGCATCACGAACAACTGCTTGAAACGT
This sequence comes from Flavobacteriales bacterium, assembly GCA_029251405.1. Classification (GTDB taxonomy): domain Bacteria; phylum Bacteroidota; class Bacteroidia; order Flavobacteriales_D; family Parvicellaceae; genus MED-G20. Next base: position 19,741 of record JAQXDK010000051.1, on the reverse strand, counting down.
CATTTTATCAGGAGTTTGTCCAAGAATTATTAGAGTAGATAGTAGTGAAGTAAAAAGAGTGAGTGTTTTTTTCATAAGTTGTTAGTTTTTAATAATTCTAAAAGTTTTAATGATTGATTGGTTCTTAATAATATTTAGTAGGTAGGTATTTGAGGGAAATGATTTTAAATTAATATTTGTTATGTTGCCAGAACATTCTTCATCTATTAACAGTTTACCATCAAAGCTAAATAATTGGAAGAATAAAATTTGGTTTTTAAATCCATCAATACTTAAAATCAAGTTGTCAGTAGTTGGATTTGGGTAAGTAATTAGTTTTAAATCTATATTTGAAATTTCACTTCCAACTGTTGAGTAAATTTCATAAGGTTGTTGTATTCCTTGTGAAACAGATCCATTAATTCCTGAGTTAAGTTCTGTTGCAATCTGACCAATAGAATATGAAATTTCACCGTTGGAACCAGATGTATTAAGTCCAGAAGAAGAAAACGTTTCTTGAGCTGAAAGAGTAATAGTTAAAATTGAAAATAGAAGGGTAAATAATCGGTTAATTCTAAACATTATTGATTTTTGTGAAAATTAATTAAAATACTCATATGAAATTTAATAATTATCAAAAAATTATCACATTAAATCTTCAAACATCAATTAATAACTATTTAAGATCCAACTTTGATAATCCTAAACAGTAAAATTGTTTGTGAAAAAATATCAAGTTTGTTTTAAAAGATATAAAACACTCGTAATCATGTATTTAAAAATAAATTTAGGTTTAAAAAAAATACTTTTACAAACTAAATCATGATGAAAAACCTATGAAATTCTCAAAATTTTAAAGTAATTTTATAATAAATATTAAGATTATATTAATATGTTATCTGGTATCTCGCTCCTATTCACAATAATAGTTATTGAATTAATTTTTTTATACAAAAAGAAAGGAAAACAACTACCCTGGAATGAAATTATTACCAATATAAATTCAGGTCATATAATGGTTTGGTTATTTAGAGGTTTAATTCTTTTTGCGTATAATTTTATTAGTGTTAATTATTCTTTAAGTTATTTTGAACAAATACCGATATACTTACAATGGACTTTGGTGATAATAGGATGGGATTTTTGTTTTTATTGGTCGCATCGTTTTCACCACACTTTAGACCTTCTTTGGAAAATTCACCACACTCATCATCAACCCGAGCACTTTAATTTATCTTTAGGAATAAGAAACTCTTGGTATCAACCAATTTCCTCATTTCCATTTTTTTCTATTCTAGCTTTCTCTGGTGTTCCGACAGAGCAATTTATATTAGCTTCCGGAATACACTATTTCGTGCAAGTCTACAACCATAATTCTTTTATTAATAAATCTGGATTTTTAGAAAAAATACTAATGACACCTTCACATCATCGAGTTCACCACGGAACCAATAAAGAGTATTTAGGAAAAAATCTTGGTGGCACATTTATTATCTGGGATAAACTTTTTGGAACCTTTCAAAAAGAATTAAACGATGTAAAAATTAAGTACGGAACATTAGATAATATAAATCCAAAAAATCCTTTTTGGGCAAACATGGCTCCTTTTTTTAAAAGTTTTCTTACTAAAAAAGATGATAAAAAAAATAAAAAACAAACTCAAGAATCTAAAAGTTACTACACCGTTACAGGTTCATTCTTTCTTTTTTTATTGTTCTTAGTCTATATTAATTACGAGCATGTATGGTCTTTTGAATCATTAGCTCCTCTGTTCATTATTATATTTTCTGGAACCATTTCTTTAGGTAGTATATCCAATGGTGAAAAAATGGGGTTAATTGTTTGGTCTATATTAACAATTCCAGCTAGTATTTTATTTATCATAATTATGGGAATTGAAGATCCTGTACTACTATTAGTTTTATGTGCTATTATTACTCATGGTTTAGTCGGTCTTAGGAGCTTATTAAAATTTAAAAGTTTTTAGTCACTTAATAACTGTCAAGATAATTCAGATGGAACAATCCTTAAAAAAAATATTAAGAACTTTTCAAAAACCAAATGAAAGAAAATCTAGCTATTACATTTTGTCTACAGCAATTTTAGGTTTTAGTAGTATTACTTTAAGTGTTATTTGTTATCAATACTTATGGTGGGTTACTTTTTTAATGTATCCCATAATTTTTCTTATTCTATGTAGGTCTGTGATTTTAATGCACGATGCTGCTCATAACGCTTTATATAAAAAAAGATGGAAAAACTCATTGGCAGGTAATCTAATGAGTTTATTAAATTTTACTCCCAATGAATTCTTTGGCTATATGCATAATATGCATCATGCAACTGCTTCTAATTTAGATAAAAGACACATAAATCCAGAAGCAATGACATTAACTAAAGAAGAATATTTAAATGCTTCTTTATCAAAAAAAATAAGTTACCGATTTATGAGATCTCCATTATTTAGACTAATATTTGCCCCATTAGGTATGCTTTTAGTGACTAGAATACCATTACCACAACTTAGGTTAAAAGAAAAAATATTTACTATTTTATATAATTTTCTGATTGTGCTAATAATTTATGCAGCATATAAATTCAACTTTTTGTCTGGATTAATAGTTGGTTACTTAATCCCTTTATTTGCTTGTTATGTATTAGTTTCAATTGTGTTTTTTTTACAGCATCAATTCGAAGATACTTATTGGATTAATAGTAATGATTGGAACAATGAAGATGCATCTCTTCAGGGTAGTTCTTTTTTAGTTTTCGGATCTTTTCTGCAGAAAGTTTTTTGTAATATAGGTTATCATCATATTCATCACCTAAACCCACTTATTCCTTGCTATAAACTAGCAGATGCACATAATAAAGTGAAAAATAAAATCCTATTTAAGGAAGTCAAATTATCTCAATTGTTTGTTCATATGAAAGGAAAGCTTTGGGATCAAAAACTTCAAAAATTAGTTAGTTTTTCAGAAATTTATTAATCTTTTATCTGGAATTGGTTTGTGCTGATAAAAAATTAGGAATATTTCTAAGATAAGTTGCTATCAGTGATATTTTTTGATAGATACAAGAGAATAATAGTTTTTATGATTTAGACTTATAAATCCACAAGTTGCCAATAAAAATATCTTTATTATTAATTTTTTTCATCTTTTTTAATTCTAATTTTATTGAACTTAAGCTGTTACTTGATTTTGAGTAAATAAGATACCATGATTTTATACTATTCTGGACAACTTCAGTATCTAAATTGTATTCTCTTTTTACTATTTGTCTGAATAACTTTACGTCTGATATTTTCTTGCAAGCTCCTATAATACAATAATATTTAGTTTCAGAATTTTGATTTATTTCTGGATCTTGAATTATCTTATATTGTTCAATTTTTTCAGAATTCTGGATTATTTCAGAATCTTGATTTTTTTCAAGAATAACTTTATCTAAAGTATCATTATTGTTTTTTGTTTTTAGGTTGTATTCAGATATCAATAAAGACAATTCTTTATTAACCAATTCTTTTGTTTTAACAGAGTCAAAAACAGAATTTAAATCGTTTTTTAAACTTTCATTTTTTATAAGTTCTTGAAGTTCTAATTCATCATTTTTAATACTATCTTTTAGTCTTTTAAGACCATCTATGTAAGACAATAATAATACCTTCTGAGATTTCGATTCATTTTCAAGTTTTTCAATATCATTTAAAATAAAGTCTGTTTTTTCAAGAATTGCAATGTTTTGATTTTTTAATTTCTTCATTTCAGTTTCATTTGAATGACTATTCAATCCTTTCCCAACTCTATAGAATACTGAAAACTCATGAGATCCAGAACTTTCATTTTGAAGTGAATTTGATGACATTTCATAAGTATAACCAACTGAAAGTAAATTATCTAGTGTTATTGCAAGGGTAAGACCATAGCCAATTTCATGTCTATAATTTAGATTAACTATAAAGTTTGAAGGAAAATTAAACATAATATTACCATCGAATTGGGGTTGCATTCCTTGAGAACCTCTCATTACAATGATTGGAGACATCTCAAATCCTTTTTTATTTAACTTAAAATTATAACTCGTATGAATATTAAAATGCCTTATATATGAGAAGCTTAATTTTTTAGAATCATAATTATCATAATAATTCAATTTACTTTCTAATAAATTTAGTCCTACCCCACCTAAAGAAAATCTACCAAGTTTATAAGTTAATCCAAAATTCATATCAAAACCACTGGTATTTTGCTGAGAATTAAAAAGTGAGGACTCTAAGGGAGAATCAGCAATAATATTATCAAAGTTTATTCGGTTTTGTAGTGCACCTAATGAAATACCAAAGTTTAAATTTTGAATTTTTGATAATTTTGCTTTGTATTTTAAGGTGAAATATCCTGAGCTACTGCTGACAACATTAGTATTATCATTCGACATAGTTAATCCTATAGCAAGTATATCTTTCTTTAAAGATTTATCAAAAGTAATATTTTGAGTTTCTGGAGCACCAAGAAAACCAGCCCATTGTCTTCTATAATTTAAAAATAATTTTGATTCCGTTTCTCCCGCTAATGAAGGATTTAATAAAAATGGATTTAAAATATAATGAGCGTTATATGCATTTTGTTGTGAAAAAAATGTTGAATTGGTAACAAACAAAAAAAAAGCAACAAATAAACTATTGTATATATTTTTCATATTAATTTCTTAAAATAGTTAATGCTCCTTTATAAACTGTTTCACTTTCATCAAAATTGATAATATAATAATAGGTTCCATCTGGAACTTGATCATAGTTTGTTGATGCATCCCAATCGTTTTGATAACCTTTTTGAGAAAAAATCTCTTTACCCCACCTATCATAGATATAGACATTTACTGATCCAAAAGTTTCAATATTTTTAATAATCCATGTGTCGTTCTCACCATTATTATCAGGTGTAATTACATTATTGATAAATAATTTATAATCTTTTAATACAGTCACTGTAACGGAGTCAATATTCTTACATCCATTTATATCTGTAATTTCTAATTTATAACTAGTTGTTTCTAAGGGAGTTACTACCGGATTAAAAATTGTGTTGTTATTTATCGCGCTTATTGGTGTCCAGCTGAAATCAGTTGCTCCTAAGGCATAACCAAATAATTGTATAGGAAAACCTTGGCTTACAATAGTATCTAATCCAGCATTGACTGTTGGTAAATTAAAGACTTCTATATATTTTGATACTGAGTCAGTACAATTATTATTAGAGGTTGCCATTAACTTAATGGACTTAAGTCCAAAAGTACTGAAAGAATTTTGTGGATCAGATAAATTAGAAGAATTACCGTCAGAGAAATCCCATACATAATTTAACAAACTATTATCGGAAATATATGAGTTATTTGAAAAATCAACTAATTCATTTAAACAAGCATTATTAAATGTGAAATCTGCTGTAGGAAAAGGATTAACGGTAATCATAATTGAAGTATCAGAAGAACAATTTAGATCGCTAACTACAGAAAGTGAGACATTATAAGTTCCTTCATTAGCATAAAGATGATCTGGGTTTTGATCAATAGAATTAGACAAATCATCAAAATTCCATAAGTAATTAGAAATAGTTCCAGAGCTAATAGTAGTAGCATCAGTAAATTGGGTTAACTCACCATAACAGGCAGAAGTATTTGTGAAGTTCACGTTGGGTTTAGGAAAAACAAAAACAGATTTATTTACGGTGTCAAGGCAATTATAAACAGAAGATATTACTAACTGTACATTAAAAGTATCTGAAATTGGATAGAAATGAGATACATCTTGAGTAGATTCATTAGTAGAATTGTCTCCAAAGCTCCAATCATAAGTTAGATTATAAATACTTGTAGAAGTATTAAAAAAATTGATTGCATTTCCCAAGCATTCGTTCGAAAAAGTGAAATTTGAAGTTGGAATTGGGTACACTTCAATATTTTCAGAAACGTTTGAACCACATCCATAATCAGAACTTACATTAAGTCCAACAGTGTAACTGTTTGCAGATTGGTATAAATGGTTAGGAGAATAACTATTAGAAAACTGTCCATTATCAAAATCCCAGTTAAAAGTCAAATTAGGAATTATGGTATCAGTTGTATTTTGAAAAACAACTGAGTCGTACTTACAAATATTGTTAACATTGAAAGATGCAATTGGTGTTGGATAGATTACTATTTTTTGTCGCAGGGTATCTATACATCCTGTGGTTCCTGATGGACCAGGAGAAATTGTAGAGAGGGTTACGTAAAAATCACCAGAAGAAGAATAATTATAAGTAGGACTATTCAAAGAGGAATTGCTCCCATCTCCAAAACTCCATAAATAAGTAATTAGGGAGGAACTTGTTTGAGAAGTGTTTATAAATGTTATGGGCTGACCGAGACAAACGCTGTCACCTTGAAAAGAGATAAGTGCTCTAGGATAAACAGTAACTTGATTAGTAACGGAATCTTTACATTGATTAGCATTGGTGGTTACTAAAGAGACATCATAACTTCCAGCAGAAGAGAAAGTGAAAAGAGTATCATAACTCATACTAGAAGATCCCAATCCTGAATTATCAGAAAAAAACCATTGGTATATATTTGTGTTAAATGGATCGGAAGTGTTATTTTGAAATCCCATAGCTATAGTATCACAAACATCATTTTGTGAAAAAGAAGAGTTTGGATTTGACTTGACAGGTACATTTTTAGTTGTAGAATTTGAGCATCCTTTGGAAGTTGAAACAGATAATGTAACTGGGTAGTTTACATCGTTTGGAAATAAATAAACAGGATTATTTACTATACTACCTGCTCCATTACTAAAATCCCAAATGTAAGAAGAAATAGTTCCAGAAGATAATGTAGAATTGTTTGTGAAACTTGTTGAAAGTCCCTCACAAACCGTATCGTTAATAAAATTAGCAACTGGATTTGGGTGGACTAAAATAGTTGCCACATCGGAATATGAAATTGGACAAGGTGAGTTATGAACTTTTACTCTAAATTTTGTAGTGTTGGTTATTGGAGGATAGATATATTTATCTGTTGAATTAATTATTGTAGACCAGCTTAGACCATTGTCAGAAGTTTCTTCCCAATTAATAATGGAACCGTTGAAATTGATTAATATTAATGAATCTCCATTTTCTCCACTACATATTTCATTTGAACCAATTATGTTTCCACCAGCAGTATTAGAAACTACATTTATATAGGATACTGTACTTGTGTCAGAAGAACAAGATTCATTCTTTACAATGGTTCTAAAATAGGTATCATTTATTAAATTATTATAAGACTGTGATGGAGAACTTGAAGTTACAGAAGACCATGGCCCACCGACATCATTAGCTACTTCCCAATAAAGAATATCACCAACATGAGAATTTAAATTTAAAATTCCAGAATTTGATGAAGAACAAACTATTGATCCGTCTCCAGTTAAAATTCCACCATTAGTTGTAGCATCAATTACAACCGAAGTAGTTGCATCTTTTGTAGAACAAGTAGGACCATTTACTTCCACTTTATAACTACCTTCTTCTGAGGTAGTTGCATTAATAATAATTGGATTTTGTAGGGTGCTTAAAAATGAATTGGGGCCCCTCCAAAGGTAAGTAGCCCCAGAATAAGATGGAGAAAAGAGGTGAATATCATCTCCTTCACAATAGGAACCATCATTTGAAGCCTCAACATCATCAATAAGTTCTTGAGTGGCAACTGAATTATTAACAGTAACAGAACCATCGACAGCGTATTTTCTTGCACGAGCCCAATCAATAGAAAATGAACAATCATTTGTATTTTGACTATTATAAAATGCAGCAACTACTAACCTATGTTGATTAGAAAAATAGCTAGAATTAGTAGAATTATTGATGATAGCATCATAAAAAGTTGAGCTGTTAGTTGGTATATTTATGTAGGATTCATTGCTGGAGACTCTAGAAAAACTCCAAATGTTAGTTAAGTCACTAGAGTTTGGAATCGAAGCACTTGTTAAAGATATATCTCTGCAGTCATTATCTGTTGGTGCAGCTATATTTGAAGTAGTAGCTGTTTCAAAAAGTAGATTTGGAGAGCTTGATGTATTATAGCTAGATACTCCCCAACCATTTCCATTTATATCTTCCATTCCTAAATAGGCGATACCATTACCAAATTGTGTCATATCATATTCTACAACCATTGGATTTGTGGATGAAGACCAAAATTCTTTTGAATATAAAATTGAAGATGCAGTATCAGTTGAACTAGTTGTTAATGTTAAAAAACCATTTTGGATATTCATTAGTGAATCTCCTTCAGTTTCCCATAAAGAGCTTTGAATTATGGGGCTGCTGAAATCATCGAATATGTCAAAAGTTGAAGTTCCAGAAGAAACAGACGAAACTCCATTATTTCCATGAAACATATAAATGGATGTAGCACCTACTGCTAACGTATCTACTTTAACCCAAATATCAGAATTTGAGGAATTAAATGAATCTGGGTCAATCCAAAAAGGTAAAGAGGTTCCAGTTGAATTAACAAATCTAATGTCACTTCCAGAAATTGTCATATCGCCAGAGTTAATTAAAACACTTGTATTTATCTGAATCTTAACTTGGAAATCAGATAACAAAGAAGAATTTGAATTGGTAATCGGAATTTCTTTTCTAAACTTATAATTAGAAAATCCTGCTGGACAAGGAGCTTGAGATTGACAAACAAATACAAATATTAAACAATAAAATAAAGTGCTACAAAAAAAAATTTTCCTCATTTTCTACAATTTAATAAATTTAATTGTTTTAAATTTTTCTCCTACTCTAATTAGTGCAATGTAGATACCACTTTGAAAGGAAGAAAAATTATATTGGTTGTTAATTTCTTCGGAATTATAAGCGTATTCTGATAACAACATCCCCATAGTATTATAAAACAACACCTGTATATTAGCTTTATAGTCCAACTCAATTTTTAGATTGAATAATCCTGAATTTGGGTTCGGATATAATAATCCAGATATATTATTTTCTTCTAAATATTCATAAAGTGGAGGATTGTAAATTAGATTTTTTGAAAAATCTTTGTAAACAGTTATATCTTTTGTTTTTTCAGCTGAACATATACTATTGAAAACAGTTAGTTTAATTTTTCTATTAATAGAATCTGGTTCTGTTCCATCAAAATATGGGCCGTTATTATAGATGGTTATGGCATTGGTGTCCGTACCCCATATTTTTATGTAAGAATTATTTCGTAATTGTTCAAAGACTTCCCATCTCGTATTATATGGGGATGGATAAGATAAATTAATTAGTAATAAAGAATCTCTATTATAAAATAAAGAGTCTGAATTTATTGAAGTGGTTGGTATAAGATATCTAACAAAAAGAGATAAGTTGGTTTCTAAAATATTGATTGTATCTGAGTAAAAACATCCAATTGTATCTGTCACGTCAAGGTAATAAGTACTATTACTATCTACATAAACAAAATAATTATTTAAGTTATTTATATTGTTAGCTAGAGTGGTATCTGGTACATTATTAGACCAATTAAAAGTGTAACCTGGTGAAATAAGATCAGAGCTGATTATTTTATCTGAACCAGCACAAATAAATTCGTCAGCACCTAAATCAAACTGAAAAACTGGATTTATAGTAATACTAATGCTATCTTCAGCACTACACCCAGTAGCAGTTTCTCCCACTTCAACCTTATAAGTTCCTGAAGAATATACATCTTGAGTAGATGATGTAGACCCAGTGTTCCAACTAAAAAGATCTCCATATGAGCTAACATCTAAAAATAAGCTTTGGTAACTACACAAAATAGTATCATTTCCCAAGTTAAAATCTGGTGAACTATTTAAAGTAATGTTAACAGTATCTACATCTGAACAATTCCCTAAAGTAACCTCCAGAGAATAATTATTATTTCCAATTAAATCTACTAAAAAGGAGCTGTTGCTGCTCCCATCCTGCCACTCATAACTGTAACCTGTTCCAAGATTAGAATCAATTAATAAAACACTATCACAATAAGATGTATCTACTCCAAAATCAACCAAAGGAACTGGATCAAAAATTACGATACTTTCAGCAGTATCTTTACAACCATTAACATCAATAATTTCTACAAAATATTGATAAGTAGAGTCAACAGACAAAGAACTTAAAGTATCAATATTTAATAATGTATTTAAAGTAGGTAGAGAGGTGAAAGGAGGTGTTGGAGCATCGTACTGCTCATATAAATACCATTGGTAACTTGCCCCAGGTAATGTGTAAAGGGGATCTAAAACCATAATAAGACCTTCACACAAGACTGTGTCATTTAGTGTGATTGCAGGACTTGCATTTACATTAATATTGATAGAATCTAATCCAATACAATTATTTAGGTCTGTTACTTTCACAAAATAGAAACCCGAGTTGTTAACTTGATAATTGTCCAGAGATGAAGAAGAAAAAATTGAAGAAGATAAAGTATCATTTAAAAACCACTCATTTAAACTGTTAGGATAACCACTTGAAATATTGGCAGAATCACAAAATGAAGTAATAGAACCTAAATTTGGAGTTATTTTTGTGTTTAATTTTACATAAACAGAATCTGTTCTTGAACAACTTCCTAAGTTTACGGGGTATCTTACAGTAAGAGAATAAATTCCATCACTATTTACAGTTACATTTTGTGAAGCAGAAAATATCAACGGATTATACCAAATATAATTACAGCCTGGGTTGTTGGCATATAAATTTAGAGAAGTACCACAAGTTTTAATAACAGGAACTGAATCTGGCTGTATAGATAAGTCTATAGTTCCTCCCAAATTAATTGGAGGTGAACCAATTATTTGGATGGTATCTTGATAGCTATTTGTACAATTTTTGTCTGAAATAACGTTTAGAGTTGCTAAATAGTTATTTGCTGATGTGTAGGAATGATTGGCTGTCACATTAGAACCAATATTACCATCTCCAAACTTCCATGAATAAGTTACAATTGATCCTGACTGAATCGTTGAATTTGAACCATTAAAGGATAATATTTCACTTTCACAACCCAAGATTCCAGGAAAATATGAAATAGGATTGGGGAAAATTTCAATTTGTTTAGTAATAGAGTCTGAACAGGAATAAATATTATTAACTACCAATTTAACGTCATTAGTTCCGAAGGAAAAATAAGCATGGTTGGGATTCATTATCGAGTCTACATAGCCGTCACCAAAATCCCATAAATACGTATTACTACTATCTGTTAAAGCGTTTGAAAATACAACTATTGAATCCTCACAAGAGTTAGCGAAAGAAAAGTTTGGAATAGGAATTGGGGAAACTACTACTTGTTGGCCGGTACTGTCACGGCAACCAAAGGGAGATATAGCGGTTAGTTGAATTGGATAATCATTACTAGTTCCAAAAGAAAATGATGGTGAGAAAATGCTAGTAAGATTATTATTTCCAAAATTCCATACAAATGAAATATCGTCGATAATAGTAGTATCAGTAGTATTTAAAAAAACAAAACTTTCATTGGGGCACAAAGTATCTTGGGACGAAATATTAAATGACGGTGAAGGAACTGGGTGAATTTCAACATTTTGAATTAAAGTATCAGAGCATCCGTTGCTAGATACAATTAGAGAAACAGAATGTATTCCAGAACTTAAATAATTATTTGAAATAGAAGATAAACCATAAATATTAGTGTCTAATGCAGGAAGAACATTAGTATCAAAATTCCATCGAGAATTCAAAGTAATTCCATTTGAAATTGTAGATAAATTATTAAATACAACATCGTTACCAAGACATTGATCTGAAAAATTAAAATTAGCAGTGGGAATTGGATATACATTAAATGTCTTTGTGGTTGTACTAGAACATCCGTCTTCATTGGTAATTGTCAGAGATGGGTTAAAAGTTCCGTCATATACATAAGTATAATAAGAAATTACATTTGAGCTTGTGTCAGAAAAGGGAACTGAATTAGGGTCGTTAAAATTAAAAAGCGTATTAAAGTTTGTTATGTTATCGGGATTACTGTAAGTAAATTCTATTACACTTCCCAAACAACTAGCTGTAGGATTAATTGAAAAACTTGAATTGGGAGAAGTTGCATTAACGACTTCAACCGAATCTGAATTTTCGCATCCTCTAGAATCAATTACAGAAACTGAGTATTTCCCAGGAGAAGAAACTTCAATGGAGTCAGTTACATCACCATTACTCCATATCATAAATGGACCAATACCATCTGGAACAATATAGATAGATGCTCCATCACAAATAGATATTGTATCGGAATCAATACTTATAAAAGGTAAAGTATCACAATTAGCTTCTGCTAGAGTAAATATGTTATTATTTGAATTAGATAAATTGTATAGATCGTTAGAGTTATCAGTTACAGTGTTAGAAGATGGTTCTACGACTCCACCAATATTGTTATAATTGCTTTCATCAGTACTATAAAAAATAGCCAATTGGTTCTCTATTATAGATGTGGTTGAAGATTTAATTAAATCATCGTCAAAATATTTAAATCTTAGTTTACTAACATTACCACCACTAGCAGGAAAAATCTTATAATTTCTATTGAAAGAAGTATCTGAAACATTAATTAAATATTTATTGAATCTCGAGATTTTAGTTGTTCCTAAGTTTCCGTCAAACTTAATACCTAGACCAATTCCTTGTAAATTAGTAAGAAATGAACCACTAGCAAATTGATGATTTAGATATACCTCACCTGGAAAACCAATAATTCTTTTGTCGTTGGTTTCATTTAGTAGAATTCCAGCAGAAGAAAGACTTTTTCGTAAAAGAATTTTATTATTATTTAAAAACAAATTACCTGTGGTAAATTTAAGCTCTCCAAAAACATCTATACTATGATTTATAACGACACCGTTAGAGTAAATTGAAGAGTTGTTTAATTCTATTTTATTAAAACTTATTAAATTATTTACAGAATTATTTGTTTTGTAAATATTTTGAATGGAATCTCCATAAAAAAACACCTTACCATAAATAGAGTCTGTTGTAGAACTTTGCGAAAAATCTTCAAATAATGATGTTGAACTACCTATATGAACATTGTCTCCATAGATATATATATCTCCTTCATTTATAATATCCTTTTCTACAAATAAGTCCCCTAAGATTTTCAAGTCCAAAGAATCTCCAATCACAAATTCAATAGGAGATGATTCGTAATAAATATTTATATTTTGTGCACTATAGTTACAGTGCAAAAGAATAAAAAATAGATATATTATAAAGTTTTTCAATTATTGCCTTTTGTTCATTATGATTTTATTCTTCATTTGAAGAAGTTAAGTTGTCTTTATTTTCCAAGGATTTTAACCTTGCTTCAAAATCTAATTGATTTATTTTGGTTTCCTCAAGCTTAGTGGCTTGGGATGAAAGTTGATTTTTTAAATTTTGTATGATTTTTTGTTGACTTGTTATAATTTTGTGCAACTCTTGGGTTGCAGAAACATTCAACATAGAAATTGCATCGTAATCAACTACATGAAAATCATCTACTTCTATTCCGTATACAAATACTTTTCCCTCATTTTCATTATCTATGAAAAAACCATTTTTATTTGTTTTGACCACTTCAACTATTTGTTCATCTTCTTCAAAAATTAGTTTAACTCTATCCCCTTTTTCTAGATCTGTTTCAAGGGCAATATACCCTCCTTTAATTTCTGCTAATTCATAAATATTGGGAATAATGTCTTTTGTTAATCTAACTGCTTCTGGAAAAACTGACTTCACCTGTTGTGCAATAAGTTTTTTAGTTATTTTTTCTCCATATAGGATTTTATCTATCCGTTTATAATCCGTTACTTCTATAGATATTAGAGTAGATAAATCTTCTTTAGAATTGCTTACTCCAATAACATCTTTAATCCTTTTGTCTGAGTGAAAAGAAACCCAGTCCGTCAAAATACCGTTTGAGGTATAAATGCTAAAATTATTACTGGTACTTGTCCCATGGCTAGTACAAGTACCACAAGTAAGGTAAGTTTCAGATATAAATTTTCTGTTGCTGGTGGTACTACCAGGATGGCCAAAAACATGTAATGGATATGATGGACTGGCAGTTCCTATACCTACTCTTCCACTAACTTCTAAGGCTATAGCACTAGTAGTCGCAGCTTTTAAGTAAACAGGTTTATCACCATAGTTCCTAATCCAGTTAGGGTCTGTCATGTACCAACCACCACCATGTGCAGAACGCCAACCACCGTTTCCAGTACTTTTAAACCAATCGGAGGAATGAACTGACCCAACAACATCTAATTTATATGATGGACTGGCAGTTCCTACACCTACTCTTCCATTTACTTCTAAGGCTATATCACTACCAGTCGCAGCTTTTAAGTAAACAGGTTTATTATTATAGTTCCTAATCCATGTATTATCTGTCATGTGCCAACCACCACCATGTGATTGAGAATACCAACCACCGTTTCCAGTAGTTCTAAACCAATCGGAGCAATGGACTGCCCCAACAACATCTAATGGATGTGATGGACTGGTGGTTCCAATTCCAACTTTGCCTCCATTGTCATTAATAAATACATTTGAATTTGTTTTACCTCCTCTAATATATGTGTCCTCAGTAGTACTGTAATTAAAATGAGATACTCTATTGGTTCCACTAAACCTAGATTCTCCATTTACTTGTAATTTTGATCCTGGAGTGGCAGTCCCGATACCAACTTTATTATTGGAACCATCTACAAACAACATATGATCATTGCCATCAGACTCAACTCTAAAATCTACATTAGTACTAGCTTCGTTGAATACAGCACCAACATTTACATTTAATGTTCCGCCAATAAAAACATTTTTATCGGTGGTAACATCTGTAGAATTAAGATTAGGGTTATAAAACCAAGGAGACAATGCATTGTATTTAGGACTGGTTAATGATGAATCAACAACATAATAAATCATACTATCTGATTCGCTATAAAGTAGTGTCCCTTCTTTAATTGGTTTGTTGTTAAATGGGACATTCGATGTTGCTAATGGTAAAACAAAACCTTTGTCGACTGAACTAGCACCCTGTAAATCTAAGGAAGAATTTGCATTTGGTAGTACGGTGCCAATTCCTACTTGAGCATAACTAATTAATGATGAGAACATTAAAAATAATGCAATTATATTTCCGTAAATTTTAATTTGATTTTTCATAGTCTTCATTTTATATTATCAATTAATTCAAATTCCTTAATTTCAGATTTAATTACTAAACCCTCTATTGTATATGCCCTTACTTGATACCTATATATACCAGGGCTAACTTTTTCAACCAAAGTATTGTTTTTTGAAAGTTTTATGTAGGGTAAAAGCAACTTATTTTGGTTTTCCTTAAAAACAACATAACCTTGAATAGGTAAATCAGTATTTTCAAGATTCCACACCAATTGAATTTGTTTTTTCTTGACATTTAGTTTTTCAGTCTCAAATTTAATAGAACTGGTTAGTTTTTTCTTTGGATTTTCTCCAAAAAATTGATTTGAAAAAGAGGATTCGTTTTGATTTATATCTATTGCTTTTAACGAGTACTGATACTGCTCACCTTCTTTAGAACTACGATCTGTATATTTTATTACATTAGCAGGAATCAATAAAGAGTTTACCTTATTGTAAATCGAATCTTTTTTAAATTTTCTATATAAATCATAACCAAGTAAATCAGTCTCAACATTTGGAATCCATTCTATAATTATATTGTCTTGAGAAAATTCAATATTTTTAATTACTGGATTATGTGGTGGAGTGACATCTGGCATTTGAGCCAATGAATTGATAGAAGGTTTACTTAAATTATAAGAAGTATCTACGGCTACTATTCGGTAAACAAATTTGTTACTTACATTTTTAGATAGCTTTTGGGTAAAATTATTGGAGTCAATTGGAATAGTATTTATGTTTATAAAATGATTGTCTTTATTATTATCGTCGTTTAAAGAACGTTGAATAAAATATCCTTTCAAATCTTTTTCTGTATTGGATTCCCACTTTAATATGATTAAACCAGGTTCTGTTTCTGTTGTTAAGCCCACTGGAGCACTTGGTGGTTCCATATCTCTTATTTGAATATATATTTTACCAGAATTAGATAAATTTCCCGAAAGATCACTTGAACTGCAATAGTAATAGTAATGCCCAGGATGAGGTACTTTATCTACAAAGGTTCTTATTTCTGGAGTTAATATTTTTTCATTAACAACTTCATAGGGGCCTTCTAAAACTTGACTCCTATGTAAATTAAAACCTACTAAATCT
Organism: Flavobacteriales bacterium; assembly: GCA_029251405.1. GTDB lineage: Bacteria > Bacteroidota > Bacteroidia > Flavobacteriales_D > Parvicellaceae > MED-G20. The sequence goes on along the minus strand of JAQXDK010000051.1, from coordinate 3,437 downwards.
GCTTCTTCAATTGCACTCCATTTTAAATCAACTGTAAGTTTAGAATCGTGATTAGTAGGTATCAAACCAAAAGGAGCAGTTGGTGGATCAAAATCAATAAATGGTACCGAAATCTCTTTGGATTCAAAAGATTTTTGACCAAAATAATCGATACCAACAAACTTATACACGTAATTATTTTTAGGGTCTATTGTTTTGTCAATATAATTGATATCTGGATAATGAAATTTCCCTTTTTTATCTTTCGTTTTTTGAAGAGTTCTAGGAGTTTTAGTAATTAATTCAAAAACTGAGTCGTTTTCTTTTCTATAAATTTCAACTCCATAATATCTGTAAATATCGGGGTTCCAAAAAATTTCACATTGTTCTTTGTACCTTTCAATTTTAAGTGAATCAGGTGGTGCAATTTGCTTGTAAGTATTACAAATAAATGGAGCAGAAATTCCAACTTCAACATCCTCATTTTTCAGATGTCCAATCACTTTGTACTGATAGGTTTTACCAACTATAGCAGTTTTATCGTAATATGTAATCCCCAATAATTTTGCCATTTGAGGATTATAAATAGCTTTAATTACAACAAATATCCTAGAAAAATCTTTTATAAATTCATCGTAAGGTTTACCAGACACCAATTTATAGAATTCATTCTCTTCATTATTAAGAAGTTCAGGATTTGGATTATTTTTAATAAATTTTACTGGAGCATTATTTATTTTAACCCAATCTGAAGAGTTGTTTGATTTTCTATAAACATCTGATCCTTGAGGAAAATAAATTCTATTAGAAATCCACTTAATAACCAAACCAGATTCGTTGTTGAAATTATTAGTTACAAATACTTCTCCCTTACTAGTTTCTTGCTGAGCTAAAAAACTTAGGTTAATTATTAAAAATAATATGTTAAAATAAATCCTCATTAAAATCTTGTATCAAAATCCATATCAAAATCTGCACTTATAATCTCAAGTATAGTTATATAACCACTTAAAGCACCTTTTACTCTTGTTTTATCTTCAAAATATAAATCTAGAGTTCCTGATAAACCGGCTTCTGCAAGCGTTAAATCACCAGAAACAGCAACACACCAATAATCAACACCAATTCCAGCATATAAATCTACCCAAACTCCAACATTTCTAATTTTAAAAGGTTGTAAATCTGCTTTAGCTCTTACTCCAAGTTCAGCAGAAACTGCAGCCCACAAATCTGCACCACATACATCATCACCAATTCCTACTTCTCCTCTAACTGCCCAAGCTAAAAACACTCCTACATCAATTTCTTGTGGAGTTAAGCCTAACCAACCTCCGCCTCCAAATCCACCACAAGTAGGAAACAATTGAATTCTATCACTTTCTGTACCTATGTTTACTTCCCAATCATCCTTAACAACTTCGATCGACATTGCCGCGTCAACACAGGGTGGTACAGTTGATGCAATAGAAGCATTTCCAATAAAACTTTCAGCAGCACTATTGTAATAAACTTCAACACGACCCTTAGCCTTACCTCCATTACCATCCGTTATTTTAGAATCAAGATACTGTGGACCGTTCATATCTGGTGTGGCTGTAGCTCCATCTAAATTGTCAGCAACCGCATCAGTAGTTGGATCGTCTGAATTATTTAAAGAGATTCCTTGTTCTCCAGCCTTTAGTACAATTTCTTTTCCTGCATATGCAAAAGAAGCATCAATATTTTTTTGGTTGTCACATGTTAACGATACATCACCAAATTGTTGAGACTGAACCCCTACAGTTACATCTTTATTGCGTTCTCCTTCAACAAAAATGGTATTCCCGTCAACAGTTAAGTCTAAACCTGGTTTAACTCCACTACCTCCTCTTATACCAAACTCATAACTATCTTGTTGGTATTTTAAAACATGATTATCACCGAATAAACTTATATTTCGTATTCCATCACTTAATTCTACTTTCAAGTCTTTAGATAAAGAAGCTGAATAGTTGGCCTCAGTATATTTAATTTTTTCATCTTGTGTTAAAGAAATACTTCGCACATTATCTTTAATTTCTAGGAAATTAGTAGAGCCGCCAATAATTAGCTCAGTGCCATTTTCATTATAAGTAGCACTGCTATTATCAACCTTAATAAATCTATTTGGATCAATATCTACGTGTAGGTATTCTTGATCATTAATAGCAAAATGTTTATTATCAAAATCTACTTCAAATCCGTTGTTATTTACATAGAAACGATTTGTTCCATCATCCAATTCGATTGCTTGATTACCATTATCAGAAAGAACTGCAATTTTTCTTGGACCATCTTCAAGAGATAACCCTGTTGACCCTAAAGAAAAGGATTTGTCTCCTGCAGTAAAACTTAAAGATTCTTGACTGCTAAATGAAGCTGACACATCATTGTATTTAAAGTCGACTTTTTGGGTTAATTTATTTACTAATAAATGTTTATCAGTTCCTATAGTTAATCCAAATGAATTCTCACCAAGAGATAAAGTATTGTCTCCTTCACTTAACTCTAAATTATCCTTCGATAAATCTATAACACGTGTCCCATCACTATAATACAACGCCTGACTACCCAACTTCACTTCATTACTACCCTCCTTATACGCCAACAAACCATCCTTAATACGTAAATAATCCGTTGTCGATAAACTGATCTCCATATCCATATCACTCCCCGTCGACGATGGCGCTAAACTTACCGTCTTTCCTCCTCTATCTAAACTCATACCCGTTGGATCTATCGATAGCTGATTATCAGGATCCACATAACTTATCTGCATATCGGACGACAACTCAAACACCTTATTCCCATACGTTGTCTTCAACTTACTGGCCTCATAACTTATACCCGTTGTAGCATCGTAATTTAAATAAGACTTCGTAGGCGTTATCAACAACTCCTTATCTCCACTATTCTCCTTCAACGATAACTTACTACCACTAGCATAATACGTATTCGTACCGTCATCATAACTTAAATCATCTCCCGTTATTGTTAAACTCTTACTCTCTAAATTAACCTCCACTCCATTACTTGGATGTAACTTTACATTCTTCCCCTGATCAAACGATACATACAACTCCTTATCCTTATACGTCAGTAACTTCCCAGACGAATTTAACGACAACCCATTCGTATTATCAAACGTAGCCAACTGATCCTCGTACTTGAAATCCAACGATTGATCCGACTTATCTATCCGTAAATGGTTGATTCCATTGCTCCCGCCATACTCTAACCCAAGCTCTGTAGGTGATAAATAGATCTTATTGTCTCCTTCACTTAACTCTAAATTATCCTTCGATAAATCTATAACACGTGTCCCATCACTATAATACAACGCCTGACTACCCAACTTCACTTCATTACTACCACCCGCACAAAATGGATAATATTCTATATATTTTTCAGCATGATAACTCTAACCCTACACTACTACC
>JAQXDK010000025.1 GCA_029251405.1 Flavobacteriales bacterium | reverse complement strand
AATCTTTCTTTTGAAACAAGATTTTATGAAAATCAATTTTTTTATGCAGACTACTTAAGAGAAAAATCAGATCTAAGAGCTAATCCTTCACTTGGGGTGGATGGTATTGCCTTTGGATTAGGAAGATCTAAGAGATTTAAAGATTATGGTAACGATGCAAGTTTAGCTAATGGATATTTAAGTTTTTCACCCAACAAATATTTGAATTTTCAAATTGGTCATGGCAGACATTTTTTTGGTAATGGATATAGATCTCATTTAATTTCCGATTATGCTCCTGACTACCCATACATAAGTGGACAATATTATTTGTTCAAAAACAAACTTCTTTACAAGCATGTTACTGCATGGATGAGAAATTTAAATAGAATTCCAACAGCCTCAACCCCCGAAGCACTTTTTGTGCCAAAATCATTCAGTTTCAATCAGCTATCGTTTAGTCCTAATGATAAATTATCGATAGCAATTTTTGAAGGTGGTATATACAAGACGTTTGACATCCAAAATGATAATATTTCTCCAAATTTTAGTTTTTATAGCCCCATAATAGGTTCTAAATTTTTTGATATTGATTCAACTAACAACATAATGTATGGAATAAATTGGTCTTATAAAATTTTAGATAATGTCATGATTTACAACCAAATACCCGTAAATCTTACCAACGTTTTGTATGGATTTCAGTTAGGTTTAAAGTGGTGTAATCCTTTTAAACTTGATAATTCTTTTTTAAATTTTGAGTGGAACAGTTCGCCTTCAGGAATGTACTCAATGAAAAGGTTGCAACACTATCAAACTTATTCCCATTTGGGACACGAATTAGCACATCCCTTAGGATCTGGATTTCAAGAGTTTTTAGTAATTGGACAATTTTCAAAAGAAAGATTATTTCTTAGATTTAATTACAACTTTTCTCTGTCAATGAATAATTACAATGAAAACGAAGTTTTTCAAGCAAATGAAGATCTTTTATTTAATGTAAGAGATGAAAATTACAGACACTTTCTAAGTTCTTCACTAGGATTGTTTATAAATAGCTCAAGTAAAATGGAAATTGCACTAGGCTACACATCTCGAATTACTAATTATTCAAACGAAAATTACTTTTCTATTTCTTGGAGAACTTATTTAAAAAACGATTACTTTGATCAATAATTTAATATTTTGAGTGAACTTTACATATTAGTTTTCGGGTTCTTAACTTCTTTTTTTGTTGTCTTATTTTCCATGCCTTCATTAATTAAAGTAGCTAAACTTAAAAATTTAGTAGACTCCCCCACAGAAGATCGTAAAATGCACAGATGGAGTATACCCACTTTAGGGGGCGTCGTTATATTTGGAGCTATTATATTTTCATACTCCTTGTGGTTCCCAGTAGAATATGACTTTATTGATGGTGCAGTTGTGAATTTTAAATTTTTAATAACCTCTCTAATTTTACTTTTTTTTGTTGGTGTAAAAGATGATGTTATAGGAACTGCCCCAATAAAAAAATTAATTGCTCACATTATAGTAGCTTTTATTTTAGTAGTAATGGCTGATTTAAGAATTGAGTCCATGCATGGGATTTTAGGAGTTTATGATCCGCTTTCGTTATGGCAAAGTTATCTTTTGAGTTTATTTGCTTATATAGTCATTATTAACTCAATAAATTTAATTGATGGTCTTGATGGTTTAGCAGGTTTAATATCCTTAATTGCAGCTGTTTTTTTTAGTGTGTTATTTTATCTTTCAGGTAATATTCCTTTAAGCTTATTGGCAGTAGTTTTGGCAGGGACTATGCTTGGCTTTGTATTTTTTAATTTTCATCCAGCCAAAGTTTTTATGGGGGATGCAGGGTCATTAGCTATTGGTTCCATATTTTGTTTATTGACAATAAACGCTATTAATGAAGATTACTCTGTGGCTTCAGAAAGTATTCAAATACTAAATAAACCCATATTGGTCATGAGTTTTTTGGTTTATCCTTTAATTGATACGCTACGTGTTTTTATCTTAAGAATTTTTAAGGGTAGTTCACCTTTTAAGGCAGACAAAAATCATATTCATCATCATTTTGAGAAAATTGGAGTTGGACATGGAAAAACCTCCTTGTCTTTATTTTTCTACAGCATATTAATTGTAGTTTTTCTAGTCTTTTGTCAACTTTATTTAAAAATCAATAACCCAAGCTTATTATTATCCTTACAGATAATTTTTTCTACTATTACATTGTATATTTTATATAAAGTTTACAAGAAAATATATTTTAAATTTTGATGAGATTTACAACGTTTATTTTTCTAATTTTTATTATCTCAAACACTTTTTCACAACATTATTTCTTTGGTGATATTCAGACTAACTATAGTTTAGATAAACATTATTATTCTACAGGTAATCACCACACCTTATCGAAACCTTATTTAATATCTAAATTTAAAAATGATTTTTTTCAAAAAGGATTATGGAAATTCGGTTCTATGAAAGATTCATCTAGTTTAGTTGTTTTACCTTTTGCATCTTTATCTCAGGTTCCAGCACTTTATTCTACAAAATTAAATTACGATGCTGGTCTACAAATAAATTACAGTAATTCTAGATTTTTTAGTCAGTTAAGGTTTGGATACCAAACCAATTATTTTAATTCATTATTTCAAAATTTATCTTATAAAAGGTTAATGAGTCCTAATATTGGATACTTACTAGATTCAACCAATCAATTGTCAAGCAACCCAATTTTACAAGGATTGCTTAGCTATAAATTAAATAAGTATATGGTTGTTAGTGTTGGGTCTCAAAAAAATAAATTCGGAGACGGTTACAGATCGTTATGGTTATCCGAGTTTGCACCTGTTTATCCTTTCTTAAAATTAGAATCCACCTTTTGGAAAGTTAAGTATGTAAACTTATGGTCTATGCATGATGACAGACACTCAAAAGGGTTTTCAAATAAAAAATGGGTTTCTTCACATATGCTTAGTTTCAATGTGACTAAATGGTTAAATTTAAGTCTTTTTGAATCTGTGATTTGGCAAGATAAAGACACCTTAATTAACCGAGGGCCAGAAATTAATTATTTCAATCCATTTGTTTTTTTTAGACCTGTAGAATATGGAATAGGATCTGCAGATAACTCTCTAGTTGGTGCAGGATTAAGGTGGAATTTGTCTCGAAAAATAATAAGTTATTCGAGTATAATTTTAGATGAATTTTTATTAAGTGAATTAAGAAATAATACAAAATGGTGGGGTAATAAGTTCGGTGTTCAATTTGGAATAAAACTATTTGATTTATTTCACAAAGAAGGACTTTATTCCATACTAGAATATAATTTAGTTAGACCTTATACCTATTCTCATATAAGCTCAAAACAAAACTATGGTCATAAAAATCATTCTCTCGTTCATCCTCTTGAATCTAATTTCAAAGAATTTTTGATTTTGATGGGCTACCAAAAAAACAATATTGACTTTACTTTTCAATTTCATAGTCAATTATTCGGGCTTGATTCAGCTGGAATTAATTTTGGTGGAAATATGTTTAATTCTTACGTTGATAGAAATGGAGATTATGATCAGTCAATAGGTCAGGGAAATACGATAAGACAAAATATTTTTATTCTTCAAATTTCTTACTTGCTAGCTGCGCGAACGAATTCAAAAATATTTTTTCGATTTAACTTCAGAAAAATTGAAGAAAATAATAATTCTAATACTAAAACAGTATTCAATTTTGGTTTATCCTCGAGATTGTGGCAAAACCTTCAGGATTTTTAACTGAATCGTTGAACACTCCTGTAAATTCACAATTAATTATACTAATTTCGATTAAAATTTAAAATTGATTTGGAAACAGTATCTAAATTATCATTGGTTGCAAAGTTAAAGGGTTATGTCTCTCTATTAAAGCTAAGGTTGTCTTCACTCGTTGTTATGAGTGCATTCTTTGGGTATTTGCTAGCGGATGGAAACCTTGGCTCTTTGGTGTTTTTTGAATTAATTCTTGGTGGTATTCTAATCACAGGCGCTTCTAACGGATTCAACCAAATTATAGAGGTTAAAACCGATGGCTTAATGTCTAGAACATCCTCAAGACCTCTTCCTTCTAAAGTACTTAACAATTTTGAAGCACTTGTATTTTGTTCCCTTTCTGGTGTTTTAGGACTTTATCTCCTTGCCGATATTAATTTTAACTCTTTTATTTTAGGTTTATTAGCTATGGTAACATATACTACAATATATACCCCGTTAAAAAAAATCACCCCATTTGCAGTTTTTATTGGAGCTATTCCAGGAAGTATTCCACCTTTATTAGGATATGTCGCAGTAACAAATAGTTTTGGTTTAGAACCAGGAATATTATTTATTGTTCAGTTTTTTTGGCAATTTCCTCACTTCTGGACATTAGCATGGAAACTAGATGATGATTATAAGAAAGCTGGATTTAGATTGTTACCAAGTGGAAATAGAGATAAAAAAAGTGCTTTTCAAATTATGTTATACTCAGCCTTTTTAATTCCAGTATCAATGCTTCCGTGGGCAGCTGAAATGACTGGATTTTGGTCCATGTTGGTTGCTGTCTTCATCAGTTTAATTATGTATTATCCCGCAATTAAATTGTATTTCACTTTAAATAATAAATATGCTACCCAGCTTATGTTCATGTCTTTTATTTACTTACCAATTCTATTCTCAATTTATTGTTTTAATCAACTTTAATTTTTTAGAAAATGCAACAATTTAAATCTAATCAACAAAAGGAAAAAGTATATACTTCTTTAGTTATCGTAGGTGTTATTTCAAGTATAATGTTATTTGCTGGCCTTTCTAGTGCAGTATTAGTAAGAAAAATGGATAAATTTTGGGTAAATATCCACCTGCCTAATGCTTTCATTATAAGTACTATAATTATTCTAATAAGTAGTTTACTTATGTATTTAGCTTTAAAAAATGCTAGATTATCCAATAAAAAGAAAACAGTTAATTATTTAGTTGGTTCATTTATACTCTGCTTATTTTTTACTTTTTTTCAATTTCAGGGATGGAAAAAATATTACCAACAAGGTAATGCAGTTAAGTCCTTTATAACCTTTGTTTACGGACAATATGGTCAATCCTATTTAATTTATGATAGTGGAACCCCAATAGAATATAATGGAGAAGATTACGTGAAAGATGGAAAAAAATTAAGCGAACAAGATCTGAATAATGTAAAGTTATTTCTAAGACAAATTTGCGGATATGGTACAAGTTTTGAAGGCTCTAATTTATTTTTAAAAGAGTATAAAAGTCCTTACAGTATCTTTGATGTAAATAATGAAGTTATTTTAGAAAACAGTAAAAATGGCCTCACTTTAAAAGGCAATCTTATTTCTGAGGGACAAAAAGATGAGTTATTTAAATTTTCCTATGGAGTGTGTAACGACCAACCTTTTTTCATGCTTAAGGGAAGATATGGAGAAGATTTTTCTATCGCATTAAATGGAGAAGATTTGATATATGATAAGAAAAAGTTGTTCTTTCCTTCCAAAGAACTAACTGAACAAGAGAGAAATACAATTAATCAAAAAGTATTTCAATCAGGTAAAGAATATCTTGTTTCAGGTGGAGCAGTCTACTTAGATGATGTTGAAATAAATGATTTTGAAGGTTATTTTCAGTTGAAACAGGGTGTTAATATTCATATTGAAAATGATTATTGGGAAAGAGTAAAAGAAGAATTAAATCCAAATCAATATGCTGAATTTTATCAAACTTCTAATGTTTCAAGTAGTTTCGTTTGGGTACTAACTATAATACATTTTTTACACTTGATCTTGTCATTATCTGGTATAATAGTCGTTGCTTTTAGAGCAAATAATGGTCGTTATAATTCTGAAAATACAGCAGGATTAAAAGCGATTGGTGTTTTTTGGCATTTTGTTGGCCTTTTATGGCTTTACTTGTATGTTTTTTTAGAATATATTAATTAAACTTGCAACTGAAAATTTTATTCAATGGCTGGGAAAACAGAAAATATTAGCAGATCAGAACTTTGGGGTGGTGATGGTTCACCTTTTAGAATTTCTTATGGTAAACAGTGGATGTGGATGTTTCTTGTGTCCGATGCCCTAACATTCGGAGGTTTACTTACTGCATATGGTTTTGCCAGACATCAAGCGCCTTCATGGCCTATTGGTGAAGAAACTTTTAATGCTATGCCATTCTTAGGAAATGGATTTCCTTTGTTGTATGTAGCTTTGATGACTTTTATACTTATTGTAAGCTCTGTAACTATGGTACTAGCCGTTGAGGCTGCCCATCGCTTGGATAAAAAGGGTGTTATAAAATGGTTACTTCTAACTGTAATTGGAGGTTTCTTTTTTGTTGGATCTCAGGCATGGGAATGGTATCATTTCATTCATGGAACACATTTTGGTTCAATTTTGACCTCACAAGGTTGGGCTGTAGTTGATTACAATGCTGCTAATGAACTTATTTTGAATATGGGTCGAGGGATCACAATTGTTGGTGCTGAGGCCACTTCTCTTTTAGAAAATGCCACAGCGACTATGCAAGGTGCAAATCTTTTAGAAAATGAGTATGCACCAATGGTACCACAATATGCTAATTTCTTCTTTTTCATCACTGGTTTTCACGGTTTTCACGTGTTTTCGGGAGTCGTATTTAATTTAATAATTTTAATAAATGTTGTAAAGGGTGTCTATGATAAACGAGGTCATTATGAAATGGTGGAAAAGGTTGGTCTTTACTGGCATTTTGTTGATTTAGTTTGGGTATTTGTATTCACATTCTTTTACTTACTTTAATTATTATTTAAATGGAAAGAGACGATTTAATTCAAGATCATAAATATTCTGTAGCTGCCAATCATGACGAAGCTCATGGAGTAGAGATAAGAAAGAAAATTTGGAAGGTAACAGGAATTCTTACTCTCATTACAGTTGTTGAAGTTCTTATAGGAGCTTTTATTAAGCAATACGATGCTACTGGTGGAGATAATACACTTTGGCCTTATGTGAAAATAGGATTTTTAGTTCTTACAGTTGTAAAAGCAGCTTACATTGTATTGATCTTTATGCATTTAGGAGATGAAAGAAAAAGTTTTAAGTGGGTCATCTTAGCTCCATATATTCTCTTCATTCTTTATTTAATATTTATTTGCCTAACCGAATCCAGCTACTGGCATGAAGTTTTTGAAGGGGCGAATAGTATTAATCCTTAATACTATCTTATGAAGAAAAAAGGCTTTTTAGTTTTAGGCCTTATTTTTGGTCTTTCCTCATTAGTTATTATAACTCTTAAAACCTTTAGTAAACCTGTTTTTATTTCCCAGCCTACATTTGGCGAACTGGAAAACCCATTTAATATCATTGATTACAATGGAAATACTATATCTTCTTGTGATTGGAATGATAAAATAGTGCTCTACAATTTTCTTTCATCTGATTGCCCCACAGATTTTAAAAAATGTCCTTTTCGGCTGGAATGGTTTAAAATAAAAATTTACAATGAGTTAGTTGGTAATAAAGGATTCGAAGATGTTATTGTGGTTACCTCATTTATAGATACGTTGGAGAATTTAAACGATAGAATTAAAGAATTTAGAGACTACAATAAGATTTACAGTGATAAATGGATAATGACAGCTACTAAATACATTCCATTTTTTGACAATGACTTTGCTAAGGGTAATCCCTGGGTTAAAAAAGATACTGCTTATGGTTTTGATAAACAAGCTCATTTAATGACTTTACTTGTAGATAAAAACCAAAAAATCAGGGGAAAGTATTTTTCTTATAATTTCGGAGAAATCAGAAGAATTACTAAAGAAATCAGTCTTTTAATTAAAGAAGAGTCGTCGATATCTCATAAAGATCCATTACCTATTTATGGAAATAAAGAATTCAATGCTGATTTAGACGAGGATACTATTTATCATAGTATACCATCATGGTCATTTGAAAATCAAAATGGGATTAATAAAAGTTCTGAAGATTTAAAAGGCAAAGTTCATCTTGTAGACTTCTTTTTTACTAATTGTCCAACCATTTGTCCCAAAATGACAGTTAATATGAAAAAAATACAAAATGCGTTACAAAAAGAATGCTTGGAAAATGTTGAATTATTATCATTCACAGTAGATCCAACAAGAGATTCAGTAGAGCAACTTAGTCAATACGCTAGGACCTATAATTTAAATTCTAAAAACTGGAATTTATTAACCGGAAATCAAAACACCATCTACGATCTAGGAGTAAATGGATTTTTAGTTCCTAACCAAGAAGATGCTTTGGCCCCTGGCGGTTTTCTACATTCAGAAAAATTAATTCTAATCGACCAAAAACAAAGAATAAGAGGGTATTATGACGGTACAAACCCCTCCAATATTTCAGTTATTGTTGAAGACATTAAGTCACTTCTATAATTTTCATATCCAAATTTTATTTTGAAATAAAATTTACTTTAGTTTTACTTAAATTTAAATTATGAATTTACCAGCTCCATCAATTTCTAAGAACGATAGAAAAGCTAATATTTTCATTATCTCAGTATCAGCTATAGTCTTTCTAGCAGTCGTATTTTTACATGAATTAAATTTAAAAATTGAAGTTAGTTTTGACCCCCATATATTTGCGAAAATTAACGCGATAATCAACGGGATTGTTTCAATATTACTAGTTTTAGGTCTGATTTTTATCAAAGGAAAAAAATATCTTTTTCACAAGAAAGTAATGAATCTTTCAATCGTTCTGTCTGTTTTGTTTCTATTATCATACATAGCCCATCACCTTCTAGCTGAAAGCACGCCATTTATGGGAGAAGGAACCATTAAAACCATTTATTACTTCATTCTTGTATCTCACATCATACTAGCAGGCTTGTCTTTACCGTTTATTTTGTTTACTGCTTACAGAGCTTCAATTGCGGAGTTCGGAAGGCACAAAAAACTTGCTAGGTATGTGTATCCAGTATGGCTTTATGTTGCCGTTACAGGAGTTGTCGTTTACATTTTAATTTCACCATATTACCTATGAGATTATTAAATAAAATAGCAGTAGTTTTTTTATTTATTATGTTTCATTTGAACTTAATTTCTCAGGGTTGTTCTACTTGCAGAGCTCAAATAATAAATAGTTCTAATGAAGATTTCACCACAGGAAATGGTTTAAATACAGGAATATTATTTCTAATGATTATTCCATACATTATATTGTTTTTTTTATTCAGAAAAAAAATATTAAAGGTTTATAAATCATTAAAAGTTAATTCTTAAACTATAACTTGCTTTTTTTACTCTAAGTTATATATTTGTTACAGTTCTTTAAAACTTATCAAGAAAGGTGGAGGGATATGGCCCTTAGAAACCTTAGCAACCCCAAGAGGTAGGTGCTAATTCCAGATAGTATTATCAAGATAAGAGTTGAAGTTTAAAAAATATTCAATCTCTTTCATATGAAAGAGATTTTTTTTTGGCATAATATGAATGATATATTAAGTATTGCAAAACATAAAATATTGGTTTTAGACGGTGCCATGGGGACCATGATTCAACGCCATAAGTTAGAAGAACTGGACTTTAGAAAAAACTGGTTTGAAGGGCATAATAGTCCGCTGAAAGGCAATAATGACTTACTAAGTTTAACCAGACCAGATATTATTAAAGATATTCACAGTGCTTATTTTCAATCTGGAGCAGACATTGTTGAAACCAATACTTTTTCAGGGACTAGCATTGCTCAGTCAGACTACGGTTTAGAGAAATATGTCTATGATATCAATTTTCATAGTGCAAAAATTGCTAAAGAAATTGCTTTTAATTTTACCAGTAAAGAGCCCAATAAACCAAGGTTCGTTGCTGGATCTATTGGACCAACGAATAGAACTGCTTCTATTTCACCAGACGTAAATGATCCTGGATTCAGAAATACATCGTTTGATGAATTAAATATTGCATATCAAGAGCAAGTAGCCGCTTTATTGGATGGTGGAGTAGATTTACTTTTAATTGAAACGGTGTTTGATACATTAAATGCTAAAGCTGCGTTGTTTGCAGTTGAAGAAGTTTTTCAAAAACAAAATAAATCCGTACCAGTTATGGTTTCAGGCACTATTACAGATGCAAGTGGACGAACTTTGACAGGTCAAACAACAGAGGCTTTTTTAATTTCAATGTCGCATTTCCCGCTATTTAGTATCGGCTTAAATTGTGCTTTAGGAGCAGCAGATATGCAACCCTACTTGAAAACACTATCAAGAAACGCTTCCTTTTTTGTAAGTGCCCATCCTAATGCAGGATTGCCCAATGAATTTGGAGAATATGAAGAAACACCTGAAAAAATGGTAGAACAAATTAAATTATTTCTAGACGATAATTTGGTTAATATAATTGGGGGATGTTGTGGTACAACCCCAAGCCATATAAAAGCTATTTCAGAATTAGCTGCTCAATATACTCCAAGAAAAATCTATTAAAACTGTGGAAAGTCTATTAAAACCATATCAAGATAAATACAAGTTTAAGTGGAACAACTATCCTTTCATGAAATTAAGTGGCTTGGAACCTTTAGTTTTTAATCCTGAGAGAAATTTTGTAAATGTTGGAGAACGAACGAATGTTACAGGTTCAAAAAAATTTCTTCGATTGATAAAAGAAGAAAAATTTGACGAAGCTATTGACGTAGCTAGGGAACAAGTTGAAGGAGGTGCCCAAATTTTAGACGTAAATATGGATGAAGGCATGCTAGACGGTGAAGCCGCCATGGTAAGGTTCCTAAATTTAATAGCTGCTGAACCTGATATTTCGAGAATACCAGTTATGATTGATTCTTCTAAATGGAAAATTATTGAAGCAGGTTTAAAATGTATACAAGGCAAAGGTGTTGTTAATTCCATTTCTTTAAAAGAAGGAGAAGAACAATTTAAAAAGCAAGCTAAATTAATAAAGCAATTTGGAGCTGCTGTAATTGTCATGGCTTTTGATGAAAATGGTCAGGCTGATTCTTATGAAAGAAGGATTGAAATATGTGAAAGATCTTATACTATTTTAGTTAATGAGTTAAGCTTTCCAGCTGAAGATATAATATTTGATCCCAATGTTTTTCCTGTTGCAACAGGAATGGATGAACACAAAAATAATGCAGTTGATTTTTTCAAAGCGACTAGATGGATCCGAGAGAACCTTCCTGCTGCTCATATTAGTGGTGGCATTAGTAATGTTTCTTTTTCTTTTCGGGGTAATAACGTTGTTAGAGAAGCCATGCATTCTGCATTTCTTTATCATGCTATTAATGAAGGAATGGATATGGGAATCGTCAATCCTTCTATGTTAGAAATATATGACGATATTCCTAAAGACCTTCTGAAAAAGGTGGAAGATGTTCTTCTAAATAGATCAGAAAATGCCACAGAAGAATTACTTTCCTTCGCTCAAAATATAAAAGGAGTTGCCAAAAGCGAGGTTAAAAAAGCTGAATGGAGAGAATATACTGTAGAAAAAAGGTTAGAATATTCATTAATTAAAGGTATTACAGAGTTTATTATTGAAGATGTTGAAGAAGTAAGACAAAAAGCATCTAGACCTATAGAGGTGATTGAAGGCCCTTTAATGAATGGGATGAATACAGTAGGTGATTTATTTGGAGAAGGGAAAATGTTTCTTCCTCAAGTAGTGAAATCTGCTAGAGTCATGAAAAAAGCAGTTGCCTATTTAACCCCATTTATTGAAAAAGAAAAGGGAGGTAAATTATTAACTAAAGGAAAAATATTATTAGCAACAGTTAAGGGAGATGTGCATGATATTGGGAAAAATATTGTTGGAGTCGTATTGGGTTGCAATCATTATGAAATCATAGATTTAGGGGTGATGGTTAGTGCAGATAAAATTATTCGAGAAGCTGTTAGATACAATGTTGATATTATAGGTTTAAGTGGGTTAATTACACCATCCCTAGACGAAATGATAGATGTAGCTAAGGAAATGGAAAAAAATAAAGTCCATGTCCCTCTTCTAATTGGTGGCGCTACAACTTCAAGAGTACATACGGCTGTTAAAATAGAAAAAGAATTACCATCTAGCCCTACAATTCACGTCTTAGATGCTTCAAGATCTGTTCCTGTTGCGGGAAGTTTATTAGGAGACAAAAAAGAAGACTTTATTGAAAATATTCAAAAAGAATATCAAATATTAAGAGATTACCATTTTAAAAAGAGAACAGAAAAAATATATCTTACTATTCAAGAAGCAAGAAGCAATAAGTACTCAATAGATTGGAAGGATTATAAGGCTGTCGAACCAAAGCTAAAAGGTATACAAAAAATTAATAATTTTTCGTCTTCTGAAATAGCCTCTTATATTGACTGGACTCCATTTTTTCAAACCTGGGAACTTCATGGAAGATATCCTAAAATATTAGACGATGAAATTGTGGGAGAAGAAGCACAAAAATTATTTAAAGATGCTCATAAGATGCTGCAAGAAGCTTTAGATAAAAACTGGTTAGAAGTTCAAGTTGTTTTTGGTTTTTGGGAAGCTTACAGTATTGATGATGATATTTTTATTCTAGATGAATCTGGTCAACAAATTGGAGTTTCACACAGCTTAAGACAACAAACTAAAAAATCTTCTAAAGCTTACAACATGTCTTTGGCGGATTTCATTGCTCCTAAATCCTCTGATAAGAAAGATTATATAGGAGCTTTTGTAGTAACAGCTGGTAAAAATATAGATGAAATTGCTAAGGAATTTGAAAATAATTTAGACGACTACAACGCTATAATGATAAAAGCTATTGCTGATAGAATGGCAGAAGCTGCTGCTGAGTATTTACATGAAAAGGTTAGAAAACAATATTGGGGATACTCTAAAGAAGAAGAGCTTTCAAATGATGAGTTAATTAGAGAAAAATACAAAGGAATTAGACCTGCTCCTGGTTATCCTGCATGCCCAGACCATACTGAGAAAACAACTATTTTTAATTTGTTAGACGCCCAAAATAATGTTGGGGTATGTTTAACCGAGTCATTAGCTATGTATCCAGCGTCCTCGGTATCTGGTTGGTATTTTAGTCATCCGGAGTCTAAATATTTTGGTCTGGGGAAAATTAAAATGGATCAAATAAAGGATTTGAGTAATAGAAAAAAAGAAGAAATTTCTGTCATGAGAAAATGGCTTTCACCTAATCTTGATGATTGATTAAAATTTCAAATTTATAGTTGAAAGGCAAACATTTTTCTTCGTTACACGTCATGTACTCTATAGCTCCTGATAGTTTAAATCTACTTTCAGTACTTAAAATTGGTTGAATGAATTGTGTTTGGTTTTTGTAATACGCAATTTTAACACCAAATTCTTTATCAAATTCTTTTATAGGATTTTCTTGTTTTATTTTTTCAACTATCGAATAGTTCTTGTTTGCATTGAAGGTAAATTTTGTTGGAAGTGGGCCGTGATTTGGATCAGGGACGTTGACAGCATATAAATGCCATCCACTTTTAATTACTGCGTTAAATAAAATTTCGCTTCTAGAATTCTCGTAAATTATTTCCCAAGAAATAGGGTTTTGAGAAAAAAAGGAGTTTAAAAATAAAAAGAAAGATAGTGAGGAAAAAAGTTTCACTTAGGATGTTTTGAACTCTTTTATACCCTCCCTTAACCAATTTAGAAAATCTTCCTTATTACCATGATTTAAATAATCTGCAGACCCGTTAGATAGATCGTTACCATCTTTGTCTAACATTCTATAGTAGGGTTGTGATAATGCCTTATATTTCTTAGCTTGATAAGCGCTCCATTTATCACCGATGGTGGTAACATTAATTATTTTCCCTGGTGCTATTTCAACTTCTCCGTGTTCTTCTTCCGGTAAAGGTCTTTTATCATCAACGTACAAAGATATTATTACCACACTGTCTCTTAATATATTCAGTACGCCATCTTCACCCCAAACCTTTTCTTCCATCTTTCTACAATTAACACATGCGTGTCCAGTAAAATCTAAAAAAGTGGGTTTGTTATTTTTTTTAGCATAAGCTAATCCGTCACTAAGGTTGTGAAAAACAGGAATTCCCTGAGGTCCTGAATGGGTGTTATCTACCGCTTGAATATGATTTACTGATGAAGAATTTAGACCTGTTGGAGATTCACTATAGCTCATGGGTGGAGGGAAACCGCTTATAAGATTTAAAGGTGCTCCCCACAACCCAGGTATCAGATAAAATACGAAGATGAGGATTGATGTTCCCAGTATTGTTCTCCCGACAGATAATGAGTCGATAGCACTGTCGTTTGGTAATTTAATGAAGCCAAAAAGGTAAAGGGCTAAAACAAAAAATATGCCTACCCAAATAGCAATAAATAATTCACGCTCTAAAAAGTGTCCTTGGTAAACTAAATCTGCATTGGAAAGAAATTTAAATGCTAGAGCTAACTCTAAGAAACCTAAAAACACCTTAACAGTATTCAACCAACCCCCAGATTTTGGTAATGAGTTCAACCATCCAGGAAAAGCAGCAAATAATGCAAATGGAAGCGCTAATGCAAGTGAGAATCCAAACATTCCTACGAAAGGTCCTATCCCTCCTATAGTCGCGGATTCTACTAATAATGTACCCACAATTGGGCCTGTACATGAAAAAGATACTAAAGCTAATGTGAAAGCCATAAAAAAGATACCTAAAAACCCACCTTTATTTGAGGCAGAATCGGCTTTAGTCACCCATGAGTTGGGAAGGTTAATATCAAAAGCACCTAAAAATGAAACAGCAAAAACTACTAGAAGTACAAAGAAAAATAAATTAAAATAAATATTTGTAGATAATGAGTTGAGGAAACTTGCTCCAAATATTGCGGTTATGATAGTTCCTAAAAGAACGTAGATAATAATAATACTAAGTCCGTATAAAATAGCATTTCTAATACCTGATGTTTTATTTTGAGATTGTTTTGTGAAAAAACTAACCGTCATAGGAACCATTGGAAAAACACAAGGAGTTAATAAAGCAGCAAAACCACTTAAAAATGCAAGAAAAAATATAACAAGTAGTGATTTTTTATTTGTTTTTTCATCCTTGATTTCGGTTAAAGCCTTACTCTCTGTATCAGTTGCATCGATAACATTTGAATTACTTTCTTCAACATTTTTTTCTACACTTTCTATTTTTTCTTGAACAACTTTATTTGGAATCGTGAATTGTTCAAAATCACAACCTTTTAATTCAATTTCAAAGAGACCATCATAAGGGGGGAGACAATGACTGTCGTCACAAGTTTGAAATGTGAAGTATCCTTTAAGCGTAAAATCGGAGTTGGTTTTTACATATATTTTTCTTGAAATTGTAAGATTACCACTATGTAAATAAAGATCTTCTTTAGCAATTTCGTCATAAACGTGGTGAAATTCGGGTTCTTCGATAATTTTATCGACTGTAAAATTAGATGATGTATCAATAAATAAATCAGTTGGGATAGAAAAACTCTCCAAGGGAAGATTAGCGGCATTGATATGCCAATCTTCTTCTATTTCAATTATCGCATTTACTGTAACTTCGCACCCATTTTGTTTAGCTTCTATAACATATTTTACTTTATCCTCCGGAAACTCCATTTCTTGTGAAAAAAGTTTTTCTCCAGAAAAAAAGGTTGAAAATGAGAAAATTAGTAGTAATAAATTTCTTAAGCGCATTTAAAAATTTTTACAAATTTACAATGTTATTTCATCCAATCAACAATTTGATTGATTATGTGTGGTAATAGGTTACGAGTAATTATAAAAAAGGTTGTTTAAAGTACACTTAAATTTAATTTGTAATCTTATAAACTAATTTATACGAAGTTTTAGAATTTTTAGGAGTTTTATATTTTTCATTGATTACATGCCCAATTATCCAAATAATATCTTTATCAGAAATTAAGACATAAGTATTTCTTCTTTCTATTTGGCTTACTTTTTTATCAGTTAAATAATCACTCACTTTTTTAGAACCTTTCATACCAAGTGGTTGAATTTTATCACCATCTATCCATTTTCTTATTTTTAATGGAAACAGAAGTTTTGAATAGTTAAAGTATTCAACTTGAGAATTAAATTTTTCGAAATTAATAGTTTTAGTTAGGTGCCCAGTTAATGAAATAGGATAACTAATAGACTTGTTTTTTTCTAGATCACATTCTTCTAAATAATTTGATTCTGAATCGGTATTTTTTAGAATCCAAAATTTTCTATCACTTAAGAGTTGATAATTGGAACTTTCTATAAATTTTCCTGTTGTTGGTTGATCTTCAATCCACTTTTTTATCTGTTGGTGATGAAACCCATATTTTCTTAAAAAATGGGACCATAGATGAAAAGGAATTGTATTGTCATATTGGATTTTTGTATAATTTTTCTCTATAGTAACAAAATGTTTTAATTTTTCTTTCACCAAAAATTCCAAGAGATAATAATCTTCATTTAAAAACGTAATGGTTTTAGTTAGCCCTTTTTCGTAATTAGGAAATCGGTTTTTAATAACGCTAAATAAATCATTCCTTAAGTAATTTCTATCGTACTTAGATTTTAAATTACTGCTGTCTAAATTAAATGGGACATCATTTTCAACTAAGTATTTTTCAACTTCAGTCTTCGAGAAATTTAAAAGTGGCCTCAATACAATATCATTTATTTCCCTTATTCCTTTTAAACGATTAAGTCCATTTCCTCTTAGGGCATTAAATAAAAATGTTTCATGATTGTCGTTTTCTTGATGGCCTGTTATTATATAATCTAATTGATACTTTTCTTTTACTTCATTGAAGTATTCATACCTAATAATTCTAGCTTCGTTCTGTAGATTTTTAATCTTACTTATGGACGTTGTTTTAATATGTAAATTGATATTTCTTTCTTGACAGTAATTTTGAATAGTTTCAACTTCTTTTAGATTTTCATTAATTCTTAGTTGATAATTCACATGAGCAACATTGATATTTAAACCTGCTCTAAAACTTAAATCTAATAAAGCCATAGAGTCTGATCCCCCAGAACAAGCAATTAATAATTTACTTTTTAAATCTATTTTTTGATGATGAAAAAAAGTTAAATATTTATCTATATGATTATCTACTGTTGACATGCTTTAAATAACGCATCAGCCTTAATTAATGTTTCTTCATATTCTAATTCTGGTGAACTGTTATTAGTAATGGCTCCACCTACATGAAAAGATAATAAATGATTTGACTTATTATAGATTAATGTTCGAATTATAACATTAAAGTCAAAATCACCGTTGGGATATATTAATCCAAATGAACCTGAATACAATCCTCTTTTAGACTGCTCATATTCTTCCATACACTGCATAACTCTTATTTTGGGAGCTCCTGTCATTGAGCCCATAGGAAATGTTGCCTTTAAAATTTCTGAAACTGTAATATTCTCTGAAATTTCACAAGAAACAGTGGAGATCATTTGGTGAATATTTTTAAATGAGTATACTTTTCTAAGTTCTTCAACTTTAACAGTACTTTTTTTAGCAATTCTACTTAAATCGTTTCTTACTAAATCAACGATCATATTATTTTCAGCCTGATCTTTTAAACTGTTCTCTAATTGTTTCTTTAATAATTTATCTTTTTTTGGATCTTTGTCTTTTTTTTGAGTTCCTTTAATAGGGCTAGAATATATTTTGTTACCTCTTTTTTTAATATACAGCTCTGGGCTTGCTGACATGATGTTGTAGTTTTTTAAATCTGCATAAAATCCGTAGGGAGCCTCGGTAATTTTTTTTAACTTATTGTAAATCGTTTTTGGATTTTTAACCTCGGTTTTTGCAGTCCACTCATAGCAATAATTGGCTTCATAGAAATCTCCCTTTTGAATATGTTCTTTAATTTTTACAATATTCTCTAGGTATTTTTCTTTAGTAATTTTTGGAATAAAATTAATTCTGTTTCCATCCGCTGTCTCACTTTTAATAAGATCGGAATTAGAAATTTCTTTTGGGACAAAACAAATAATTTGAGGAAACTTCATAACATCTGAATTTTTAGATGTCAATTTTTCAATATTGTTTTTTAGGTCGTATGAAAAAAAACAAAGTATATGTTCGTTTTTATTTTTATCGAGAAACTTCTGAAAAGCTACTAATACGTCATCATTTTGATCTTCGGAAGACCAGATAGACTTTGCTCCTTTAAAAAGTTGATCTTTAAAAAAAACTTCCAAAAGTAAATTTTAAATGTAATCTTGAATCATTTTCACAACGCATTTTGCCCAGTCTTCTCCATCATTTAAAGAAGGTACTAGATCTAATTTTTCTCCACCGTTTTCTACGAAAATCTCCTGATTTTCTTCGCATATTTCTAAAATAGTTTCCAAACAATCTGCTACAAATGCTGGAGAAAAAACAAGTATTTTCTTCATACCATCTTTCCCCAGTTTTTCTACTGTTTTGTCAGTATACGGAGTTAGCCAAGGATCTCTACCAAGTCTCGATTGAAATGTAGTGCGATGTTGGTCTTCTTTTAAATTGAGAATTTTTGCTAAATGCCGAGTAGTAGCAAAGCAAGTGGCCTTATAACAGTGCTTATTACTATCATTAATTTCAGTATCACAGTCGTGGTCTTTACAAGGTTTACCATCAAGATAAACTTTATCCACATGTCTTTCAGGAATTCCATGATAAGAAAAAAGTATTTGGTCGTAACTTTTAAGGTCAAATTCTAAGGTCCTGTTTCTAACACATTCTAAATATCTATAATCGTCATAAAACTGACCCATTATTTTTATTTCAGGGATTACCCACCATTTACTAATTATTTTAAACGCTTTTTCAGAAATAGAACCTGTTGTTGCAGATGCATACTGAGGATATAATGGAAAAATAATAATCTGATCGTAGTTTTTCAGTCTCATTTCACCAAGAACTTTTTCCATACTTGGATTTCCATATCTCATAGCAAGATAGGTGTCAAACTGGTTATGTGATATTTTTTGAATTTTTTCAGTTAGGTTAATTCCATAAGTCAAAAGTGGAGAGGATCCTTCCCCAATTTTAAATAATTTCTTATATTCTTTCGCAGACTTTGGTCCTCTTGTTGGGGCTATGATACCATTTACTAATAATTTTCGACCAACTGCATTTATATCAATTACTCTTCCATCATTTAAGAATTCTCTTAAATATTTTTTGACATCACTTACTTTAGGGCTGTCAGGTGTCCCTAGATTTACTAGAAGAACCCCAGTCTTTTTACTGCTCATAGTTATATATGTAAAGGTCTACTATCGGTTGCTGAAAGTGCAGCTTCTTTAACAGCTTCACTGTAAGTTGGATGTGGGTGACAGATTCTTGCTATATCTTCTGCACTTGCTCTATACTCCATAGCAACAACAGCTTCCATAATTAAATCTGCTGCTCTAGGAGCAATCATGTGAACACCTAAAACTTCATCGGTTTTAGAATCTGAAATTATTTTTATCAGTCCCTGAATATCCATAGAAGCTCTTGCTCTTCCTAAGGCTCTTATTGGAAATTGGCCAACTTTAAAATCAATGTTGTCAGTTTTTAATTCCTGCTCAGTTTTTCCAACTGAAGCCACTTCTGGCCAAGTGTAGACAACTCCAGGAATTAAATTATAATCAATATGTGGTTTTTGATTCGCAATGTGTTCTGCAACAAAAACTCCTTCTTCTTCAGCTTTATGTGCTAACATAGCTCCTTTGACAACATCGCCAATTGCATATATGTTCTTTAAAGACGTCGTTAAATGGTTGTCTGTTATGATTCTACCTGCTTTATCAGTCTCTAATCCAATATTTTCAAGACCTAATTTGTCTGTGTAAGCTTTCCTGCCAACAGCTACCAAACAATAATCTCCTTCAACAGAAACTATTTCTCCTTTTTTATTTTTCACCTCTAATTGAACTCCGTTTTTTACTGCGTTTACTTTTTGAACAGCATGGTTGAATAAAAATTTAACACCTTCTTTTTTTAAAATTTTCATTAGTTCTTTTCCTAAAGTCTTGTCCATTGTTGGTAATAGTCCATCTTGAAATTCAATCACAGTCACATCTGCTCCAAGCCTACTGTAAACAGAACCCAACTCCAATCCTATAACACCCCCACCAATAACAATCATATGTTTGGGAACTTCTTTTAATGAAAGTGCTTCGGTAGAAGTTATAATTCTATTCTTATCGGGCTCCATTCCTGGAAAATAGTTGGGCTTAGAGCCAGTAGCTATTATTATTTTGTCACCATAAATAGTTTCTTTTTTCTTACCATCAATTGCAATTTTATTAGCATCGATAAATGAACCAAAACCATGAAATACTTTTATTTTGTTTTTATCCATTAAATATTGAACACCGTCACATGTCTGACTAATAACTTCTTCTTTTCTTGCCATCATCTTTGGTAGATTCACTTTTGGTGTGTTAATGTCTATACCATGTTTGTCAAAATCGTGTAATGCAGTTTTGAAATGTTCACTAGAATCTAAAAGTGCTTTTGATGGAATACACCCGACGTTTAAGCATGTTCCACCAAGAGTATTGTATTTTTCAATTATAGCAGTACTTAAACCTAACTGTGCACACCTTATTGCTGACACATAACCACCGGGTCCAGAACCAATAACAACAACATCGAATTTTTCCATTGTAATTTTTTTATAATACTAATTTAGAAATAATGGTTAAAATCAACCACTTGTTTTATGAAGATTAATTTGATTTTTATTTTTTTTAAAATAATAATAATAAATAAGTCCTAATTGAATGATAAGTGGTTTTACAAATGGGTTAAAGTCCTGTATTAGAGCAAACCAAAATAACACAGTACTGAAAATTATAATGAGAGAAAAAACTAAAAACCAGTAATAAAATACTCCACTTTTTTTCTTCAATATATTTACAATTAAAATAAAATGTAACGGGCTAGCCCATAGCAAGTTAAAGTTCATCTTAGTTGCTTGATGATCGGTTCCCCACCACATAAAAATTAGTAATATTCCAAGAATTCCCAATACAGAAAGATTCATTATAGACCAAACGCGTATTAAATGGCTTTGTTTCAAGTACAATAATATCAATGTAATAAAGAAAATTCCCCAACTATATTTTACGATATTTTCAGAAGTTCTTTCTTGCTTATTGGAGTTTACAATAGTTGATTTGGTAAGGATAATATTTTTCTTTTCTGATTCATTTTCAACTTGACTTTTATCCAATATTGATTCTACTTTTTCAGGTAGAAACATTAAGTTATTATTACTCACTAAAACATCAATTTTTTTACCTAAGACTAAATCAATACCTAATTCAAGCCATGGATCGTATTTTAGGTATTGATGAATTATTTCACGAAAAGTATTTTTATCCGCTAAAGTAGATTTGTGAAAATTTATCTTCTCTTTAAATACTTCTACTAATAGATCCCTAATTCTAGAAGAACAATTATCATAAAAGAACTCGTATCGATAATTTCTATTTTCAGGTTTGTAATTTTCGGAAATTATAGAAAGTAGATTTAACTTTTCTTGCTCATCTAAATTTAAAACTTGTTCTCGAACACCCCTATTAGACCTTGCATATTCGTAAATAAAGTTGGTCATGGATTGTAGCCCCATAAAATAATTCAACCTTCCTTTTGCAAAATCATAACCAAATTCAAATTGATTTTCTGAAAACTCAAAGAGTCCCCAGTTAACAACCATATCAATTTGATTTTTAGTGTCTTTAATTCGAAGTGCACTATGACCGAAAAGTGAGTATATCTCGTTTCCAGGATCACATGTTAGAATACTAATTTTAGTTGTATTGATGTTTTTGGTAAAATCAATATTATTTCCAATCAAGTAAACAGGCGTAATAATTAAAAGAAATAAAATTTTATATGTCAAATATTTTTGCAGCATTATTAGAAGTTATTTTGCCAATTTCATCGATACTTATTTCGTAAATATCTGAAAGTTTATCAGCAATTAATGTTAGGTAACTACTTTTATTTCTTTTGCCTCTATGAGGAGTTGGAGTTAAGTAAGGAGCGTCAGTTTCTAAAACAATATTTTCTATACTAATTTCTTTAATTACTTTATCTAAACCACTGTTTTTAAAAGTTACAACTCCACCGATTCCTAATTTGAATCCACCGTATTCCAAAATTCGTTCTGCATCTTTTAAATCACTTGAAAAACAATGAAAAACTCCTTTTAAATTAGCTGAGTTTACCTGATCTAATATTTGAAAAATTTCATTGTACGATTCTCTTGCATGAATAACAATAGGTAAGTTGTATTCTTCAGCCCATTTTATTTGTTGAATAAATGCTTCTTTCTGAATTTCTAAAGTGGATGAGTCCCAATAGAGGTCCATACCAATTTCACCAATGGCAACGGGATTACATTTTTCAAGATAGGGTTTCAACATTGCTAACTGATTTTCATAATCATTTTTAACAGAACAAGGGTGCAAACCTACCATCGGAAAACAAACTCCAATGTAATCTTTTGATAATTTTACCACATCTTTTATTGTGCTACTATCAATATTTGGTAAAAGAAGCTTGTTAATTTTGTTATTTAAACATTCATCAATAATTTGTAGTCTATCTTCTTCAAAATCTTGGAGATATATATGTGTATGTGTATCAATAAACATTTAAAGTCGGATATTATAAAATTAAGTTATAAGTTTAATTAATTCTAAATTAAAAAAAGTTGTACAAAGATAGTTATAAGCCTACCTATTTCAGAGAACTGAATTCTTTAAGATTTATAGGTTTTATAGGTATTTTTTTTGGGCATGTATTTTTCAATCACAACATAGAATTAATAAGTTCTAGATTTTATATTATTTTACAAAAATATGGAAAGATTTTAGGTTTCGTCTCTTTAGATTCCTTTTTTGTCCTCTCTAGTTTTCTAATAACTTGGAAAGCATTAGAAGAATTGCAATTTTCTAAAAATTTTAATCTTAAGTATTTTTTAATAAGAAGATCGTTGAGAATTTGGCCGCTTTATTTTTTAGTAGTTTTTCTTGGCTTCATGACTATTTACATAAGTTATTACTTTAATGAAGTTACAAACGAGCTACCTTCTTTCTACAGTTTTTTATTCTTTATATTAAATTATGATATTATTAAAAACGGATATGAGTTTTTGTTTTTCATGGTTTTTTTATGGTCTATTTCTGTTGAAGAACAGTTTTATGTTTTTTGGGCAATAGTTTTAAAATGGTTCAATAAAAAATTGTTAGCGATATCGATAATTCTAATTATTAGCTCTTTAATGTTTAGATGTTTTTATTTAAAGGAAACCTTACATTTAAATTTCAATACCCTAAGTACTTTAGGGAATTTTGGGATTGGTGCTATAATCGCCTTATTTGCCTTTAAAAAAAACAAACTATATCGTATTGTAAAAGATCTTTCTAGCGTTCAAATTTTGTTAATTTATTTGATAATGGCAGTTGTATTTATAGCAGCTCCTAAATTATTAGAATTTGATCTTTTCATAATTTTTCAACGATTAATATTTTCAATTTTCTTTGCTTTTATTATATTGGAGCAAAGCTATTGTGATAATTCTATTTTGAAATTTTCAAGAATTAGGTTTTTCGATTTTTTTGGTAAAATTTCTTTTGGATTGTATTGTTACCACGGTATTGTTATTACCATTATTTTAAATTTTAATTACAATGATTCTTTAATTTTCAATATCCTAGTTTATCCAATACTGATATTTATTTTAACACTATTGGTTTCTTATGTTAGCTTCAGATTTTATGAAACAAAGTTTTTAAAATTAAAATCAAAATTTTCTTTACCGAATTAAGTACATTTTCCCAATTCCATTTGTGAATGCTTTGTCTCCTGAAGTCTCTCTATGTTCAATAGATTCTTTATTGATTTCTGATATGACTCTATATAAATAAACTCCATTGCCCACTGGATCTCCAAAATCATCAGTTCCGTCCCAATAATATTCCGTAACGTTATTCCCAATTTTTAGAATTTCAATTTCATGAAGAGCTATTTGTTTTATCAATCTTCCTCTTACATTTAGAATCTGAATATCTAGTCTCTCAGGAATTTCACTTCCTGTTAATGTAAATGCAAAATGTGTTTTAGTAGAAAAAGGATTTGGATAATTGTAAATATTTGAAATTGTTGATTTTTGAATTACTTCAAATTGAATTTGATACGGTTCATCACCACTTAAATTACCAGATTTGTCTTGTCCTTGGACTCTTAATTTGTAAATTCCATCTTCTCTAAAACTTGGTTTAAATTCAATAATAAATTTATTTTCATCTTCTTTAACATACCAATCAAGATTAGGGTTGTTATTGTTGTAAAAGTTTATTCTCTTCCAATTAGAGCTATTAGGATTCATTATTTCCAGTTGAAAATTTGCTGTATCTACATCATCATTCAAAACTAGAAAAGGGTTTTCATCGTCCAACTCAATAATAATAAATGGGTTGGGGCTCACGATATCGTTATTTAAAATATGAACGCCGTCAAAAGTTACGTCTAGTAAAGGGTTCGTATGGTCCTTGAGCACACTAATTTTAGCCTGAGCTAAATTGTTGAAATAAAATTGCTCTGGTTGGTCTGTTTTTGAACCAATAATAGGATTCGCAGTGATCCACATATAGTAATCATCTATTAGGTTTCTGGATGGTATTGATAAGGTGTCTATAAGAACGGCTCTTGCTTTTAGAGAGTCTCTTTTTGAGTACGGTATATTGATGACTCCTGATTGGTTTTCTAACTTATATTTTACCAATATACTATCCATGTTAAAAGGGCTGATATTTTCTATGGCTACCGCAAAATATATGGAATCTCCTTGTTGTATAATGGAAGAGTCTAAATACCATCTTTTTTTTGGATTCAGCGCCAGTTCTGGTAATGGATCGTAGGTAATTTGCCATCTGGATACTTGAGCTGGTGTTAGCAGTGAGTCATCAAAAGTTTCTAGTTCCAATTGCAAAAAATTAAAATTGCTGTCTATGTTTTCTAAATTAATTATAGAATCAATATTTGAAAAAAGAGTATCAATTATTATTGTTTTTTGGTTAGATGACAGTGAGCTGAGTCCTAAAACTCTTAGTCTTGACGAATCAGCTGATAAAGACTCTAAGGCATTTTGTTCCCAATAAATATTGCCCCAATTAAGGGAAGGACCAATTACTGAAGAAGTCATCTTCCCATTTTCTAAAGAACTGGAAATACTGGTACTAAGTTCTAAAAGTTGAGAAGGGACAAACCCTGGAGCTATAGAATCTGATCTAACTTCAATAGCAGTTGAAGGATCTCCTTTTTTGCAAAAGAAAATAAAACCATCGTCCGGTTGATTTGAATTGGTAAATCCAGTAGCACCCAGGTTCTGAAATGAAGTAAACAAATTATTGGACCAGTTAGCATATAAAGGGCTGTTGTAAAGCAGGGAATTACCATAGCTATTTGGAATATAGCTGTAAGCAATAATGTAATGACCATTTGGGATTTTACTATCTAAAAAACTGGCTAAAGAATCTAATTGAGTCGGAACATCATATCTAAACATGAAATAACCTTGCTCTCGTGGTCTACCTAGCAAAGAAGTATTGCCACAAACCCCAGGATCTCCATTATATTGTCCAAAGCAATTGTTTTGATTGAGTATCGTTGGGGGAGTGGTCGAATTATCTATAAAAGGAGTTTTCCAATAATTTAACGAATTAGGATCAACTACTCCAATCATAATTGCTGGCTTTATCCATCCTCCATAATCTGCAATGTCTCCGCTAACTTCCCAATATGTTCCGGACCATTCTGAGCCAAGAGCAACATGTTGTATATAATTTTTACAGGTAATGCTTTTAAAAGTAGGTAAGAAGTTAAATTGTTTATTAACTGTGTCGTAGTTGATATTTAAAAATTCATTATCTCGGAACTGATCGAAATGTGCCTGAGACCATCCCCATTTATTTTTTAAATATTGAAAGGATCTTGTTTTCCAGTCAACAACTGTACTATCTGGTCTGGTTCGCCAATAATAGACAGTACTGTCAGAAAATATTAAGGAGTCACTACTACCATTAGTAGCGTTTAGCCAGTTACTTGGAGAAGCTTCAATTACTCCTCCGGTTGATAAAACAGACTGTGTTTTTAAAAATGATGAATTAAAATAAATTGTAGTATCAATTTCAAAATAGTAGGTGTTCAGAGGTTCCAAGGGATTAATTGTGGAAACTCTTAAAGTATCAGATGGGTTACCTACGATACTCAAGTCATAAGGCCAAACAGGGATTATAGAATTAGAAGATATATTTAAAATATATTCTGCACTATTGTTGGCCGTTTCGTCTTCTGCTTCTTGAATATTTGATATAGGAAGATCTACCGAAATATTGAAAATATTTTGACCAACGCTATTTTCAGGGTTGTTTACAATATTAAAAGTTACTGTGTCTTTATTAAGCCCGCCATGAACGAATTTAGAGTAAATGGTGTCAGACCCGTCTGGTAAATTTTGCTTTACTTCAACGTATATAGAATCTTTAATAGACTTTCCTAAATTATAAAGTTCAAACTTTAATTCGAAACTAGTTTTTGATAGATCAACAATTCTCGGCTCAGTCCATATTCTTTGTTCATCAATTACAAGCTCTGGCAGAGAGTGAGAATTAACTTTAACAGCTGGATCTCCTTGAAGCGTCATTCCATTATAATTACTTTCAAATTTTGGTTCCCAGGATAATGTCGAAGTATTAAGATCTAGAGAATCAATAGTCATTACCATTTGTTGACCAATACTTTTATTATACCCATAATTACCTATCATCTTGTAAAGATATTTTGCATACTGATTGATGTAGGGTATAAAGCCCTGTTTTACCGTAGATATAAAAGCTATGGCGCCACTGTTTTGAGGACGTAATATTTGCTCTGCAAAACTATTGGTATCTGTATTGTGAACATCTCCAGAATAACACCCTAAACCAACCACAATTGGATATTTTCCTTGATTGTTCCAATTATCAGGCTGGTCAATATTTTGACTAAAACCATATCCCGAAGCTGCATGTCCGAAAAAAGTAATTAACGAAACACCTTCCTCTAAATAGTCTTGAACCGTTTGAAACTCCAATGGGTCAATAACAGCAGTAAAAGGATTTTTCCCAAATTTTTTAACCTGTCCTCCAAAAAGAGTATCCTCAATAATTTCTTGAAATTCCAGTAACTTATTATTCATATAAGCTTGTTCTGAACTGTCACTTCCACCAGAAAAATGAGCAATATTTTTTTGCCATGCTTTATTTTCTAAATTGTAAGTGCTATTGGTACCTTGATTGGATTCTAATTCAATAACTTTGTTTAAATAAGTTAAAACAGAGGGGTTTCCTACCGCACTTAATCTTCCAATAGGAATAGAAAATCCTCTTTTGTTAGGTTCTAATCCCACTGCTAGGTGATTGTCTGAACTTGGATAACCCCAAGACGGAACAGCATTCAGTTTGTAAGAAGTTGAATCCCTTCTTGAACCAGGAGTGGTTTCATCATTAAATCTTACAGATTTACCAATCAAAAAAAGATGCGAAGGCCAGGTAGGCCAATTTTGCATGGTAAATTTTAAAAATCTCTTAATTGAAAGAGGATTTTTATATATCCCCGCTGAAAACTGGTGGTAAAGTTCTTCTATATCCACTACTAAAGTGTCCATGTTTTGAGCTCTGTAAGAGGCATAAGTTCTTGCGGAAGAGAGTAGTTCTTTATGAGTCACAATTAAAAAGGCACTGTCTAATTGTTGAATATTAAAATTCGTAAAATAACCCTGACTGTTTACGGAAGAAATTTCGTTTATATATTGGATATTAGAATCCGTAGTTAAATAACAAACAATTGAGTCATTTAACCCTGGCGGGATTACAGCTTCCCATACATTGTTATTTGTTACAATGGGAATAATTCTATTGATGTCGTCAAGAATGTATAATAAATCATTACCAGTAGAATTGACAGAGTTAGAAATAGTAATACGTTGTTTTTGGTTAGATATAGATGGAATTCCAAAATGTGTTTTATCGTATGTTGAAAAGTCGAAGTTATGTGGGTAAAAAAGATTGATAGATGCAATATTTTGATAATCAGTACCTTGTCCAATATCAGAAATCTCATGTTTAAATTCTGTTAATGGGGAAAGATTAATACTGTTAAAATTATATTTTAAATGAAGGGTTTTATAAGAGGAATAACTAGTATCAAATAATAAGTTGTTGTTAATGTATAGTTTTGTATTGTGATTGTTACTACTGGAATTACTTGTTGAAGAATTAGCAGATATAATATTGACTTCTCCAAAGCTGGAGGGACCGTTATTATAGCTATTTAAAGAATTTATTTGCTCTGTATTAGAAGCATTTTTTGTAAGACTGGGACCAGCCCAGCCTTCACCATCATCATATTTAGGGCTGGATATGCCACTTTGTTGTTTTCCAAATAAATATTTAGAATTAAATTTTAGCACCTCATTTTTCCAACAATAATTTACAATATTATAGTTGCTAAAATTAGTGTCTGTTTCTACTACAGTTCTTTTATTGTTAATACTATTATTCCAAGTGAAATAATATCTAATGGTATCGTTAAATAGACTGTAATATTTATCTGGAATATACGAAGCAGAGTCGTAGACTAGAGTATCTAGCCAACCGTTATTTTTTTCTGCATAAAACTCAATATAATCTTGTTGATTTAAAAATCCATTATTATCATAATCTTTTACCAGTATTGAAACTTCTTTTTCTTTCCCAAATAATTGAAAATTATCATGTTGAATAGTACTTATATCAACTCCGTAATTATTTAAATAGGAATTTAGTGTAGTAAATTCAATTCTATGAATTCCGCTATTAGAAATTGGGAAATGAAAATATTTTTGATTGAAATTAATCCATTCGTTTCCTAAACTTTGAGAATAAAAATTAAGCAGGATTAAAACGTAAAGAAAGAAAAAAATAATTTTCCTTAAAAAGTTCAATTTATTCTGGATTTAGGTTAAATTTTAGTGAAAAAATATTGCTGTATTCTGCAATTGATGCATCTCCAATATCAGTTAAAGCATATTCGATATTAACTCCTTTTATATTAATTCCTAAACCTAAGTTAGGTTGAATGGTATAAATTATATTTCCAGTTAAGTCTGGTGTTTTTTGAATATTTCCTATACCCCCTCTTAGGTATACAATATTTCGAATATTTACTTCTGCTCCAACATGAGGGTCAATAGAAAAAGGGTCACCTGATAACAGAACATTTCTTTTGCCGTCTGTGGTAATATCGGCATTGATTTCTAATAATAAATGAACATTTTCTTCAAGTTCGTAATTTTTGCTAGCTCCAAAAATAATTCTTGGAAGAGTGAGTTCAACACCGTTTTGCGGTAGTTCATTTCCAGTGTTGTTAAAAGTATTAATCATCTCACTAGTTAGTTGATAATTCCAAACATTGAAAGTAGATGTTATGTCTTTAGCCATGATAGCTAAAGCCCAGTCATTTTTCTTGTAGCTCGTAGAAAAATCCAATCCAAAACCCCAAGCCTTAGCAAAATCTCCGGCAGTTCTATTGATGATTTTAACTGAAGAGCCCACAGACAAGAATTCATTTATTTTCCTTCCATAACTACCAATGAATGCAATATCTGCAGCGCTGAAATAGGTGATTCTATCGTAATTTAAATTTCCTTGGGCATCAATTAAATCTGTTGTGTTTGGTATATTATCTACCCCAAATCTTAAAAATGAAACCCCAAAACTACTTTTATCGTCAATTTTCTTAACGATGCTGCCAAAATCATATTTAGCTATTCCTGCAAAATACTCAGCATGCATTAACCCGATTTGTATATCGTTTGTAGTACTTGCAAGATTACTAGGGTTCCAATATCCAGCCATTGCCCCCTCTGTACTTGTAATAACAGCATTAGACATTGCTAAAGATCTTGCACCAACACCGATGTTTAAAAACTCATTACTATATTTTGGAGCGTTGATTTGCCCTACTAAGTGATGAGAAAAAAAAATGACTACTATCAATAAAATCTTATTCACAATTAAAATTAACGATATTTATCTAAGTAAAAACTAATTTTTAGCTAATTATATATAAGAGAACGAAGATTAAACTAATTTAGTTTATAATTCATGAAAAAACATATTCCAAATTTCTTAACAATATGTAACCTTCTATTTGGTTGGATGTCTATTTATTTTGCTTTTAACAATCTAATAAATTATGCTATTTTCAGTATTATAATAGCTTCTGTATTTGATTATTTAGATGGTTTTTCTGCTCGTTGGTTAAAAGTGTCTTCCAAGCTAGGGGCGCAATTAGATTCCCTTGCGGATTTTATCACTTTTGGCATAGCACCTGCTATTATTATATATAATTTAAGTATTACAATTCCTTTTTTAGAGTCCTTATTTACTGAGGGATTTCTTTATTTAATAATTGGGTTAATTCCAGTTTTTGCAGCCATCAGGTTAGCAAGATTTAATTCTGTTCAACAAGAAACTACTTATTTTAACGGATTACCCAGTCCCGGCTTTGCCTTATTAGCAATTAGTTTATCAATTATTTTTATAGAAAATGGCTATGAATTTTTAAAAAAAATATTTCCATTCATAGCTATTACTTTTGCATCACTGATGATCGTTAATGTGAAATTTATCGCTTTTAAAATAAATGATTTTCAATTTAAAAATAACAAGATATTATTTACGCTAATCGTTATTTCAATAGTATCCTCTATCATTTTAATATTATTAGGTTATTATGTTCTTATTCTACCTATTGTTCTATTTTTGTATCTAATATTTTCAATAATTTATAATTTTATTTCATGAAATTTAAAGCTAGTATTAATATAATGCCACTGGAAGCTCTTCTTGATCCACAAGGAAAAGCGGTAAGTCAGAGTATGGATAATTTAGGTATTACAGAAGTTAGTAATGTCAGAATCGGTAAACACATAACATTGTTTGTAGATTCAAATGATGAAAAATCTGCCGGTGAAGCTGTGGAAAAAGCATGTACAAAACTGCTTTGCAACCAAATAATGGAAAGCTTTAAATTCACTTTAGAAGAAGCTTAATTTTTTAAAGCAAATTCTATTTTTCCCGCTACCATTTTTGGAGAAATTCCATCCATGGATTTTTTTGCACACTCTTTGTGTTTGTTTTTAATTTTCCCATAAACACTACAAGGCCTGCACGATAATTTATTCAGTTGTACAATGTGTTTTTCGTTAAATAAGGGTCCGAAACCTAGAAATGGATGAGTTGGTCCCCAAATTGAAACTACTGCAGTACTAGTGAGACTGGCTAAATGCATGTTGGCGCTGTCCATGGACAAGAATACTTTGCATTCGTTAATAAGTTCCATTTGATCAGTAATTTCAGATTTATTCGAAATAATCTCAACATTTTTAAATTTTAAAAATAGCTTTTCAGTGGTAAGTCTTTCTTTTTTTCCAAACGCAAAAATTATAAAGTTATAGGTATTATATTTTTTGAAGATGTAAGAATAGTTTGTCAGCTCCCACTGCTTGCTTTCATGAGCTGTAAATGGGGCAATTCCAATGGTGTTTTTTTTCTTTCCCTTAAACTTTAATACTTTCTTAAAAGAGCTAAAATCAATTTTTGGAAAATCATTTTTTATGCAATCCGCATATCTTTCACTCGAGTGTTTGAGTTGAGTGAGCTTAATTTTTTTATCAATTATTTGTTTTTTAAGAGACCTGTTTTTATAAAAAACTCTTGTTTTTTGCGTTTTATTTACAAGCAATAAGCGTATAATTTTTGAACGAATAACATCGTGTAAGTCGTAAACTACATCCAAACTAACACCTGAGGTTTGTTGTTTTATCTGTTTAAAAATTTTAAAAATATTGTTACCTAAGTCTACACCAATAAATTTAACCCTTTCATGATGATTGAATAGTGAATGATTCTTTTTATTTGAAACGATCCAAATAGTTACGTTTGAATATAGCTCTAATAAAGAATCTACGGTTGGTCTTAATAAGATGACATCACCAAGAGCAGAAAATCTTATAAGCAAAATATTTTCAGGAGTCTTTTTTTTGATATAGCTCTGGATTTAATGAAGAATCATTATACATTTTCATTTGTCTGTAAACCTTCATTTTCTTTTCACCGCTTTTATAATTTTCCAGAAGTTCATTAAAGGCTTGACTAAGATCTTTTTGTTGTTCATTTAATGTATGTAATTTATTTTTACAATTTTCTAAATGTTCTGAATTCACATCTGTTCTTTGAACTTGTTCGTTCATATGATAAATCTTTAGACAAAGTATAGACATTCTATCGACTACCCATCCAGGACTTTCCGTATTTAGACTATTGCTCTTTGAAATAACATTTTCAAAAATACCAAAATAAAAATCGTCAATTTTTTCAACTATATCTGTTCTATTTTGATTCGAAATATCTATTCGATGTTTAATCTCTAATCCGTTTCTTGGGGGTAAATCTGGTTTTCTGATGATATCTTCTAAATGCCACTGCACTGTATCAATCCAACATTTTTCAAATAAAAGAAATTCAAGACTACTTGTGTCAAAAGAGTTTTTATATAATGAATCAACATCGTCATTAAGGTGGTATTGATTAATTACTTCTCTAAATATTTGGTTACATACTTCTGCTTTCATTTTAAATTTGGGAATAAAACATTTTTTAATTCTTTTGCATCTTCAGGATTTAATTTCCCAGCTAATACGAGGCTTAATTGCTTTCTTCTTAGCGCTGAATCGAATCTTTGTTTGTCAGTTTGATTTTCTGGGATTAATGCTGGAACACTTATTGGATTTCTGTTCTGATCAATCGCTACAAAATTGTAAATAGCTTCGTTACATTTTCTTCTACTACCGTCACTATCTTCTACAAAAACATCAATAAATACTTCCATTGAGGAGTTAAAAGCTCTACTGACTTGTGCATTTAAAGAAATGATTTCTCCAGCAAAAATAGGTTCGTTAAAAGAAACATTATTTATAGAAGCAGTAACTACAACTCTTCCGCAGTGTTTATGAGCAGAAATACTTGCGATTTCATCCATCCATTCTAATAATCTCCCTCCAAATAAAGTGTTTAATGGATTGGTGTCATTAGGTAGAACCATTTTAGTTTGTACTGCTAATGATTCTGAAGCTTTTTTTTGAGAATTATTCATTATTGCATATAATTTCTTTCGTTTCTTGCATCATCCTCTGGATTGGTGTAAACAGGGGGACAATCTCCTTTACCTAGTTTTTTCAACCAAATAAATCGTAATTTAATTAAAATAGGTCGGTATCTACTATCAAAAATTCCATAAGTTGATTTTCCTTGTTCCCATTTTTTTATATTTATAAAAGGTGTTTCAATTGAAGGAATTATAAATAATGTTTTTTTAATTTTAAATCCATAGCCAATTTTCAGATGACAGGAGAAAATTAATTTATCAGTTGTGTTTGGAGTTGGTTGCTCTTTCTCAGAAATCTTAAAATCCATATTTGCTCCGATGCTAGACTGTAGGAAATTTTTATTTGAGAGTTGCCAAATGTTGTTTAGATTAACATTTGCTGAAAGGTAATTTTGTTTGAAAATATTTTTTTCGTCAAGGTCGTTGAATTGACTTCCTGACAACCGTTTGAATCCAAAACCATAATCCATGTAATTAAAAACATTACCTCCTCTTTCAAAAATATAATATGCCCCTGCTTCAAGAAGAATACCCATTCTTCCTCTTTTTTTTAGATCTTTTATTTCACTTGGAGAACTTTGAGGTATCATATAAGTAGCTCCAGGACTTACATAAAAATGTTGCATTCTGTACAAGCCGTTAAAATTAATCAGAGGTGTTTTTTTCTTACTGTAAAATTGACAAGTTCCAGTAAAAGAAAATATAGTCAGTATTATGGTGAAATAACCTTTCTTTGACATTTATAACATTGATAATATTTTATCCTCAATTTCATTAGACTTCCAAATTTCTTCAATATTTGAAATTTTCATTATTTCTTTCATTATTTTTTCTTGCTTTTTACCATTTTTGTAAGCTTCAGAATATCTTATAGTACTAAAAGAAACTTGACTGTAAAGAGGAATCCATTTATCTGGATAATTTTTATGCAACTTTGCTTCAATTTTCTTCTGAAGTAAGAATTTTTTATCTGCTACGTGGTCTCTCATCACATAATAGTTATCTAAAGAAAGATCCTGTAACGCATCTCCGTCTGGTTTTCTAATCTTTTGAAATTCTTGAAAAGTTTCCTTCCAATTCCCACATTTGTTATAAAGTTCCCACATCACAAAGCAATCTTCAAATCCAGCATTCATTCCTTGACCGTAAAATGGAACAGTAGCATGAGCAGAATCTCCCAAAAGAGCAAATTTACCCATAGTCCAAGGAAAGCATCTTGTTATGGACATGGATGATAATGGATTTTGATGCCAATTTTCTACAAGGTTAGGCATCATGTCATAAAAGTCAGGAAAAACTTTTTTAAAGAAATCATCCACTTTCTCATCTGTATCTAAATCATTAAATGCATGTTCATGGTTTTCGTAGGGCATAAATAGCGTGCAGGTAAAAGAACCATCTTCATTTGGTAAAGCAATTAACATAAACCTTCCTCTTGGCCAAATATGTAATGCATTTTTTTCAATTTGATAACTTCCATCTTTTCCAGCAGGAAGCAGCAACTCTTTATAACCATCTTCAACATAAAACTGACTAAAATTAAAACGATCTACTTTTTGCATTGAATTATATCTGATGGCTGAATAGGCTCCATCTGCAGCAAATACTACATCCGCTTGGTCTTCAAAAATTTCATCAGTTAAAAGATTTTTTAAAGTTATTTTACCATTTTTTAAATCAGCATTCAGACATTGGTGATTATAGTGTATGGTTGAATTTCCTTTTTCTTCCGCGAGATCCATCATTATGGCATTAAGATGTCCTCTAGAAACAGAATAAATAGCTTCCTCTTTTTTACCATATGGTTGATATGTTAATTCACCTTCTTCACTGTGCATTATTCTACCGCTCATTGGAATTGCAATTTTTTCAATGTCTGCTTTTATTCCAGCTGCATTCAAAGAATTCCAACCTCTGGCCGAAAGAGCTAAGTTTATAGATTTTCCAGCACTAATTTCGGCTTTTCTAATATCTGATCTTCTTTCATAAATTACTACTTTGTAGCCAGCTTTTCTCATATAAACTGCCCAAAGAGATCCTACTAATCCAGCTCCTACAATAATTATCTTCTTTTCCATCTTTTACGATATTCTGATTGATCAAATTTGTTATTCTGTTGTCTATTATTTGCTTTAAAAACTCTGTTGGATATTCTCCAAACCACTAACCCGAAAATTACTGTAGAAATTGCTAACAATGAAATTTTTGATTCTGGATCAATGTTCATTTAATATGTTTTTTAACACTTCTCCAAATTTAAAAACATCTTCAAAGCTGTTATAAAAAGGGACTGGTGCTGCTCTAATCACGTTGGGTTCTCTCCAATCAACAATAATATGATTTTCAGAAAGTTTTTCAAATAGTTCTTTTCCAAAGCCGTGGGCAATTATTGACAACTGGCAACCTCTTTCATTTATATTTTTTGGAGTAATTATTTCTAATTTGCTATTGTAGTTTTCATTTATGTAATGAATTAAAAACTCCATGTATTGGGTAAGTAAAATACTTTTATTTCTTAATTTTTTCATCCCAACTTCAGTAAAAAGATCTAATGAAGCTTTGTGAGCTGCCATTGCCAATATAGGCGCATTGGACAGTTGCCAACTTTCTGCACTGGGAATAGGGTCAAATTTATCTGGCATTTGAAACCTGTTTTCTTTGTTGTGTCCCCACCAACCTGCCAATCTTAAAACATTTGGGTTTTCAACATGTTTCTCATTAATATAAATACCACTTACTCCACCTGGCCCAGAGTTTAAATATTTATACGAACACCAGGCAGCGAAATCCACTTCCCATTTATTAAGCTCCATTGGAACATTACCTACTCCGTGAGCAAGATCAAATCCCACAAAAGCACCAACATTATGTCCAGCTTTTGTAATTTTTTTCATATCAAATACTTGTCCGGAATAGTAGTTTACCCCACCGATCATAATTAGTGCTAGTTCTTCACCAATTTCTTCAATTTTTTGAACGATATCTTCATTACGAATAGTTTCTTCGCCATCTCTTGGTCCTATTTCAATTATACAGTCTTCAGCTTTAAGCTGGTGTAATTTAACTTGACTTTCTAGAGCATATTGATCGCTAGGAAAAGCTTTTTTCTCGCACAGAATTTTGAATCTTTTTTTTGTTGGTCTGTAAAATGAAATCAATAAAAGATGAAGGTTTGTTGTGAGACTGTGAGTAACTACTACTTCATTACTTTTAGCTCCTACTAATTTTTTTATATCATCAGTGAAAATTTCATGATAGCTGATCCAAGGATTAGTTGCTTTTTCGTGTCCTTCTACACCAAATCTCGACCAATCTTCAAGTTCTTTTTGTATGTAAGATTGTACTTTTTTGGGCTGTAACCCCAGAGAATTTCCAGTGAAGTAAATAGACTGTTCTCCAGAAAAATTAGGTATGTAAAACTGATCTCTGTATGAACTTAATTCATCATTTTCGTCAAGTTTTCTTGCACAGTCTAAAGAAAATTCCCAATTAGTCACGATATTTAAAGCTTTAAAATTATTATTGGCAAATATAACTGAATTAAATAGAGAGAATTAAAAATGTTTAAACTCATAAACGAAAGATCTAAAAAATTATTTGAGGAAGCTAAAAAAGTAATTCCTGGTGGGGTCAATTCACCTGTTAGAGCATTTAAGTCTGTTGGTGGAAGTCCAATTTTTATTAAAGAGGCTAAAGGAGCATATTTATATGACGAAGATGGAAATAAATATATCGATTATATTTCTTCTTGGGGCCCCATGATTATTGGCCACGCTCATCCTGAAATAATTAATGCTGTAGAAAATCAATCTCGAAAGGGCACTTCTTATGGTATTCCAACAGAATTAGAAACTAAAATGGCTGAATTGGTGGTTTCATTAGCTCCAAACGTAGATAAAATTAGATTTGTAAATTCTGGAACTGAAGCATGTATGAGCGCAATTAGACTTGCAAGAGGATACACTAAAAGAGATAAAATTATTAAGTTTTCAGGTTGTTATCATGGCCATTCGGATTCTTTTCTAATACAAGCTGGTAGTGGCGCATCAACATTTGGAGTTCCCAATAGTCCAGGAGTCACTAAAGCTACAGCATCAGACACTTTATTGGCAAGTTTTAACGATATCGGTCAAGTTAAGGATCTTTTTAAGGAGTATAAAAATGAAATAGCAGCAGTAATTGTTGAGCCAATTGCAGGAAATATGGGTTGTGTTTTACCTGAAAGTGATTTTATCTTAGAGTTAAGAAAACTATGTGATCAACACAATACTGTTTTAGTTTTTGATGAAGTAATGACCGGTTTTAGACTGGGATTAGGAGGTGCCCAGGAAATTCTTGGCGTAGATGCTGACTTGGTTACTTATGGAAAAGTAATAGGTGGTGGGTTACCTGTTGGAGCTTTTGGTGGTAGGGAAGATATCATGAACTTTCTTGCTCCAGATGGGCCTGTATATCAAGCAGGTACTCTTAGTGGTAACCCCATTGCAATGTCTGCCGGTTATGCCATGTTGAATTACCTTAAAAACAACACAAGTATTTATGAATCTTTGGATTCAAAAACTATATATTTAAGAGAAGGATTGGAATCAGTACTTAAAACAAATAAATTACCATTCCATATTAATAGTATAGGATCAATGATTTCTTTACATTTCACCAACTCTCATGTCGTTAATTTTGAAACAGCTCAACAGGGTGATAATAAATATTTTAAAAACTATTTTCATGGAATGTTGGCAAATGGTGTTTATTTACCCCCAAGTGCTTATGAAAGTTATTTTTTAAATGATGCGATCACATTTTCGGATATTGATGATACTATAAAGTCATTTGAAAAAATAGCATCTAAAATTTAACAACGTAAATAATTTAAGTACCAGAACCTTTTTCTTTGTCAAAAAAAAATGATTGAGAAAATAACAGGTTGTGCTTTAGAGGGAATAGAAAGTCATAAAGTAGATATAGAGGTTAACATCTCTAGAGGAGCTAAATTTTTATTAGTTGGTCTTCCTGATAATGCGGTTAAAGAATCCCATTTTAGGATACTGGCTGCATTAAAAAATAACGGATACAAAATTCCAGTAAAAGAGATTATTATAAATCTAGCTCCGGCAGATTTAAAAAAGGAAGGGAGCTCCTATGATTTGCCAATTGCAATTGGTATACTTTGTGCTTCTGAGCAACTTAAACCAGGGCTTTTTAAAGACTTTATAGTCATGGGAGAGCTTTCTTTGGATGGCAAATTAAGACCTGTAAAAGGAGTGTTATCTATGACTATAAAAGCAAAACAAATGGGAATGAAAGGTATTGTTGTTCCTCAAGAAAACGCAAACGAAGCTAGACTGGTAAAGGGAATAAAAATTGTAGGTGCCTGTAATCTCAAAGAATTAATACAGCATTTTCAAGGAACAAAAGAAATTTTGATTAAAAAAGAAACAGAAGTTATAAAACCATTCAACAGCTATTTGGATTTTGTAGACGTAATTGGCCAGCAAATAGCTAAAAGAGCTATTGAAATTGCAGCAGCAGGTGGACATAACATATTATTAATTGGCCCCCCAGGATCTGGTAAATCAATGTTAGCGAAACGAATCCCAACAATATTACCCAATCTGACAGAAAAAGAAATGTTAGAAACAACAAAAATTTATTCATACTTAGGAAGATTCAACCAAAAAAATAAATTAATATATAAACCACCTTTTAGAAATCCACATCATACAATTTCTGATGTTGCTTTGGTTGGTGGAGGGTCTCACCCCAAGCCAGGAGAGATTTCTTTAGCTCATAATGGTGTCCTTTTTTTGGATGAACTACCAGAATTTAAAAGAAAAGTTTTAGAAGTTTTACGTCAGCCTCTCGAAGATGGGCAAGTAACTATCTCTAGAGCATCAGGTACAGTAAATTTCCCTTCAAATTTAATGTTAGTAGCGGCTATGAACCCTACTCCTGATGGAGGATATTTTAGTGCTTCAAGTACTAGACAATCTTACCATAGAACTCAACAGTATCTATCTAAATTAAGTCAACCTTTATTAGATCGAATAGACCTTCAAATTGAGGTGGAATCTGTTTCAATAGATAGATTAACTAGTCTTAAAAGAGAAGAAGAAAATAGTGAGTCTATAAGAAAAAGAGTTCAGAAAGCTAGAAAAGTTCAAATAAGTCGACAGTCCAAAATAAATGCTCAATTAGAGAATAATGAAATCAATAAATATTGTAATCTTAACGAAGAAACGCTTTCTTTTTTACGTAACGCATCTTTGAAATTAAATATTTCTGCAAGAAGTTTTTCAAGAATTAAAAAGATATCTAGGACAATAGCAGATTTATTTGCTTCAAAGAATATTGAAATCGAGCATGTAGCAGAAGCTATACAGTACAGAAGTTTAGAAAGATTAAAGCAGTTTTTAAATTAATTGCTTAAAATCATATTTTTAGCTCTATCATCTCTTACTTTATAAGAGTTGTATAATGCTGGGTAGTAGCCTTGCTCAATCTGAGTTCTTATTTCTTTTTGCTTACTTTCTGCTTTTGTAGATATAGATCTTTCGTCAACTACTGAATTATTGTTTTGTGATTCAGCTTGTATTATGTAAACTCCTTTTTTCCCTTCAATAATTGGAGAAATTTCATTGACATCTAAACTAAAAATATAGGCCATTACTTTTGGCTCTGCAACTTCTTGGCTATTATTCCCAATATTAACATCGCTGTATTTAACAAACTTACTTTCGACATTACTAGTTAATATTTTAGATACACTGTCAATAGTTTTAAGGGAGCTAATGTTATTTGCAAATGTTTTTTGATAATATATTGCTTTAAGATGATTCTTCATTAAAGGCTCCATGAGCGTATTTAAATTTTTATAGGATGTAACATCGGCATCAATTTTCTTTTTTACAACAGCTAAAACTAATTGATTATTAGAAATGTATTCTGGTTCTAATAAATCACCTGAATTACTATTAAAAGCCCACCTAGCTATATTCATATTTCTGTTAAGGTCTGCAGGCCCATAAAGTCCAGATGTTCTTCTGTTTGGATAAATCAAAGGAACATACCCAGAAGATTTAACTTCAAAACCATATTCGTCTGCCGCTGATGTGAAATCTGTAGAATCTGCTTTGTAGTAAAAGGCTAATGCAACTGAATCGTAATATTCATTTTGTGTTGTTTTACTTACTTGTATAGTTTCATCAACAACAGCTATTTTTTTAAAAGAACCAGTTTTTCTTCCAAGAACCTGAATAATATGAAAACCGTAAGTGGTTCTTACTACTCCAGATTTACCGATTCTTTTTGAAAAACTAAACTCTTCGAATTCTGGAACCATTTGACCTTTAGGAAACCAAGAATATACTCCGCCATTAGCTACTGAACCCGGGTCATCTGAATATTTAGAAACCAAACTACTGAATTTACTACTATCTCTTCTTACAGCGTATAGAATACTATCTGCTAGTCTTTTGTTTTTGTCATCATCAACATCACCTTCTTTAGAATTAATTAAAATATGTCTGACTTTAGCTTGTTCTTCATCACCTGTTTCATAAATCTTAACAAGTTGAATTTTGTCTCCATTTACAAATGGTCCAATTATATCACCTTTAGAACTGTTTTTGATTTTCTCGTCAATAAATGATGAAAATTTACCACCTTTGTAAGGTTGACCAGTGAAATTTCCGCTTGGTCTTGGACCATATGGAGATTGAACCATCATCGGAGTTTCTGCATAATTTGCAACAAATAAAGAGTCGTTTTTAGAAGACTGAAAATCTTCCTTAAGTGATTCCATTCTTTCAGTATAATTTCTAATATCAGACGCAGAAGGTTTAAAAGTAAGAATTGAGTAATCATAAGACACTAAATTTTGTCTTTGTTCCCAAACTTTTTCGTTCGAATGTTCGTTGTAATATTCTTGTCTTTTTTGTTCGTCTAAGGAAATTAAGGTATCGTTAATATTATCATAGCTTACGAAAACGTATTTAATGTTAGCAGAAATTTTGTCTTCATTAGCAAATTTTTTAGCTTCTTGTACTGTTGTAAATACTCCGTTTTGAAGCATTGCCCCGTACTTGTTAATTCTCCTTTCATTTTTTAATGGATCTTCTATGTTGTTTTTTAAGTCTCTTTTGGATTCAGGATTGTCAGGGAGATTAATTATTCTATTGGTTTTCCAAATATTA
Source organism: Flavobacteriales bacterium (assembly GCA_029251405.1). Classification (GTDB taxonomy): domain Bacteria; phylum Bacteroidota; class Bacteroidia; order Flavobacteriales_D; family Parvicellaceae; genus MED-G20. Next base: position 12,442 of record JAQXDK010000025.1, on the reverse strand, counting down.
AAGGAGTCTTTGTTGTATAAACCATCTTTTACAAATAATTCCTTTAGAGAAGAGGGTAATGGATTTTCACCATTGAGAAGACCTTGATTTAGTTCTTCAGCAGAAACACTTAAACCTACTTTTTCTAATTCGAAATGATAAATGGTATCAGAAATCATTTGATTCCATGTAGTAACTTTCAATTGGTCTTCGTCCGCACTTGTTAGACTACCGTTACCTCCTGAATTCATATTATTCATTCTTAAATTATTTCTTGTTCTGTTTTCTTTGAAATAATATTTCCAGTCGTTTGCATCGATTTCTGAGTTATTAAATAAACCGAGGGTTGAATTAGCACCCCCAGAAAACTGATTCAATAAATCATTTACTGGAATTATGAAAAGGAAAAGGCCAAGCCCTACCATTGTTACTAAAAGTCCAGATTTCTCTCTAATTTTTCCTATAATAGCCATCTATGTAATTGTTAAAAGTTCGCGAATATACAATGGAATAAGCATATATGAAAATTACTTTTTGATATCTCTACATTTCAAAGGTTTTAATTAATATTTTTACAACATGATAAATTGGTTTGGTTACTTCAAGGCTTTACATCTTATTTTCATGGTCAGCTGGTTTGCTGGAATGTTTTATATGGTAAGACTCTTTGTTTATTATTCGGAATCTGAGGATAACCACGGAAAGAATTCAAGTATTTTTAAGTCGCAATATTTACTTATGCAAAAGAGACTTTGGAAGATTATAGCTTGGCCTGCAATGGTTTTAACATTAATATTTGGTTTTTCAATGCTTTACATACAGCCCTTTTATTTAGAACTTCCATATATGCATGTGAAGCTTTTTTTTATTTTTTTGTTAGTTATTTACCACTTAATTTGTCATTACATATTTCTTAAGCAAAAAAACGATGCATCCAATTTTACATCCACGCAATTACGTGTTTGGAACGAAGTGGCAACTCTTTTTTTAGTTGCAATCATCTTTATTATTGTTTTAAAAAATCAGCTAGATGGAATTTACGGTACTGTAGGTTTTATTTTATTTGGCGCCTTGCTCTTTACAGCTGTTAAATGGTATAAGAAAATTAGAAAGTCCAAGTAATTTTAAACAAACACCCTCTTTTTATCAACATCACAAGATTTAACTTTATTAATTACTTTATAGTTGTTAAAATTGTCAGTAATTATAAAAAAACACCATGAAAGATGAAAAACATATTAAAAGTGCTTTAATTTCTGTTTTTTCAAAAGAAGGTTTAGCGGAACTTGTTGCTTTGTTAGATAACCATAATGTTACAATTTATTCTACTGGGGGCACACAAAAATATATTGAAAACCTAGGTGTTACAGTTATTCCAGTTGAAGATATAACAGAATACCCATCAATATTGGGTGGAAGAGTCAAAACACTTCACCCGAAAGTTTTTGGCGGCATCTTAAATAGGAGGTCTAATGAAAATGACCAGAGTCAAATAAAAGAATATAAAATACCAAACATTGATCTTGTTGTAGTTGATTTATATCCGTTTGAAAAGACAGTCAGTTCCGGTTCAAGCGAAGAAGAAATTATTGAGAAGATTGATATCGGTGGAATATCATTGATAAGAGCAGCCGCAAAAAATTTTAAGGACATTACTGTTCTTTCTAAAAAAGAGCATTACAGTGAATTGTGTACTATAATATCTAACAAAAATGAAGCTTCAACATCAATTAATGAAAGAAAGTTATTTGCAACAGCCTCTTTTTCAGTTTCTAGTAAATACGATACCGCAATTCATAATTATTTTAGTGGAAATCAATCTAAAGAACTACGATATGGAGAAAACCCCCATCAAAAAGGTTGGTTCAGCGGAAATCTAAATGAAGTTTTTTCACAATTACACGGAAAACAAATTTCTTACAATAATTTACTCGATATTGATGCTGCAATCATGTTAATGGAGGATTTTAAAAATTCACTCCCGACGTTTGCTATTTTAAAACACAACAATGCCTGTGGTTTTGCAACAAGACGAATTTTAAAAGATGCATATTCTGCGGCTTTAGAAGCAGACCCTATTTCTGCATTTGGTGGTATCTTAATTACCAATCATGAAATTGATTTAGAAACAGCAACAATTATTAATACTCTTTTTTGCGAGGTAGTTATAGCGCCTTCTTATAATACTGAAGCATTGGAATTATTAAAAAGTAAAAAAAATAGAATTATTCTTGTTCAAAAAAATGCTGAATTTTCTACTACGATTGAAAGATCGTGTTTAAACGGAAAGTTAATTCAGCAACGAGACGAGTCAATTGAAAAAATTGAAACTTTTGAATTGAAAACAAATGTTTCTCCTACTGCAAATCAAATGGAGGACTTGTTTTTTGCTAATAAATTAGCAAAGCATACCAAATCGAATACCATAGTTTTAGTGAAAAATCAACAATTACTAGCTAGTGGAACAGGACAAACATCAAGGGTTGATGCTCTTAATCAAGCAATTAATAAAGCCAAAACATTTAATTTCAACCTTAAAGATGCAGTAATGGCTTCAGATGCTTTTTTTCCTTTTCCAGACTGTGTTGAGATTGCTGGAGAGGAAGGTGTTAATGCCGTTATTCAACCCGGTGGCTCTGTCAAAGACGATTTGTCCATAGATTTTTGTAATAAAAATAAAATTGGTATGGTTTTTACTGGAATTAGACATTTTAAACATTAAATTTACATTCATGGGTTTATTTAATGTATTTACACAAGAAGTTGCCATTGATTTGGGTACTGCTAATACTTTAATCATCAATAATGATAAAGTAGTAGTTGACGAACCATCTATAGTTGCGATGGATAGAACTACCGGAAAAGTAATTGCTATTGGAAGAAAAGCTCAACAAATGCACGGTAAAACTCACGAAAATATTAAAACAATTAGACCACTAAAAGATGGTGTCATTGCAGATTTTCAAGCTGCAGAACACATGATCAGAGGAATGATAAAAATGATGAAAGGTGGCAGTAGGTATATTCAACCTACTATGAGAATGGTAATATGTATTCCATCTGGAATAACTGAAGTAGAAAAAAGAGCAGTTCAAGATTCCGCTGAGCATGCAGGTGGTAAAGAAGTTTATCTTATCCACGAACCTATGGCTGCGGCTATTGGTATTGGTGTTGATGTTGAAGAACCAATGGGAAATATGATTATTGATATTGGTGGTGGTACTTCAGAAATTGCTGTTATTGCACTTGGAGGTATAGTATGCGATAAATCAATAAGAGTAGCTGGTGATGACTTTACAAGTGATATAGAAGAATACATGAGAAGGCAACATAATATTTTAATTGGGGAGAGAACAGCAGAGCAAATTAAAATTGAAGTTGGAGCTGCTTTGGATAAATTAGAAAACCCTCCTGAAGATTATGCAGTTAGAGGAAGAGATCTAATGACAGGTATTCCTAAAGAAATTCATGTTTCTTATAAAGAAATTGCCCATTCTCTAGACAAATCCATTTCAAAAATTGAGGAAGCTATATTAAGTGCTTTAGAGATGACTCCACCAGAACTTTCTGCGGACATTTATAAAACAGGAATTTATTTAGCTGGAGGCGGTTCAATGTTGAGAGGACTGGATTCAAGAATATCTACGAGAACTAAATTACCAGTTCATATTGCTGAAGACCCATTAAGGGCAGTGGCAAGAGGAACGGGAATTGCACTAAAAAATATTGATAACTATCAATTTTTAATTAAGGCTTAGAATCATAATAATATAAATGAGAAATATAATTCTGCTTATTCAAAAGTACAGAAACTTTCTTTTTTTCTTGTTTTTAGAATCTACTGCTTTATTTTTTTTATTTAGTGCTACTAATAATTATCATCATTACCATTATTTAAGTTCAAGTAATAGCTTATCTGCGGGACTTCTTAAGTACCAATCCAGTCTATTTTCTTATTTTTCTTTGAGGGAAGTCAACAACGATTTAATGATTGAAAATGCTTATTTAAAAGAACAAATTTTAAATAAAAATTTAGTTGTTGGTAAAAAATTTATAAAATCTAACGATACAATTTATAGAAAAAACTTTTTATTTAAAGAAGTAAATATTGTCAATTCTCAATTCAAGTTTTACAAAAATAATTTAATAATTAATTCAGGCTCTCAAAATGGAGTTGTCCCAAAAATGGGACTTATTGGAACTAAGGGAGTTATAGGGATAGTAACCAACGTAACTAACAACTATGCTACGGTAAGACCCATAATAAATCCAGATTTTGGATTAAAAATTCTTCATCAAAAAACTAACGCTTGGGGAGATCTTCTTTGGGTTCCCGAAAAAAATAATTTTAATTCAGTTTATGTGAATAACATCCCAATATATACTAAAGTTGATGAAAATGATTTTTTTGTTACTTCTGGTGCTGAGGGTATTTATCCTAAAGGGGTTAAAATAGGTAGAGTTATAAGTATTAGTGAAAATATAGAAGACCAGACATTAGATATTGAACTGAAATTAGAGGAAAATTTTTCTGCCTTAAAAATTGGATTTCTTGTTAAGAATAACTTCCAAGAAGAGCTCAATGAACATTTAAAATTTAAATGATATTAGAATTTAAAAATATTGCATGGTTTTTAGGTTTAATAATATTTCAAATATTTGTTATTGATGCGATAGATCTTGGGACTTACTCCTATTTTTTTTCTCCAATTATTATCGCATTTTATATTCTAAAGCAAAGGCTAAGCACAACAGTTTTTCAACTTTTAATTATTGCTTTTTTTATGGGAATGATTACGGATATTTTTAGAAATACTTTGGGATTAAATACTTTTGTATTACTAATGATTACTTATTTAAAGCCTACTTTTTTATACAGTATAACATCTACTGAAGATATTGAAAAAGATGTAGAATTAAATATATTCAATATTGGAATCCTTAGATTTTTATTATTCTTTGGGTCTAGTCTTTTTTTTTATCATTTATTGTTTTTTTTAATAGAACAATTTTCTTTTCAAAATCTCTTCACTTTACTACTTAGATCACTTATCAATACCATCTCATCTTTAATGGTGTTATTGTTTTTACAATATGTTTTTATTTCTAGAAAATAATGGATCCTTTTAAGAATAGAAGGTGGGTTATTATACTAATTATAACTTGTGTTGGAATAATTTTTTCTTTAAGGCTATTTTATATTCAAGTAATTAACCATGATTGGTCTGAAAGAGCGGCTGAAATTAGTCTAACAACTGAAAACTTACAACCTCCAAGGGGTTTTATTTACGATAGAAATAATAATCTACTAGTAGGGTCAGCTACACTTTACGATTTATTTATTCTTCCGATTGCTGTTAAGGAAAAAGATACTGTAATTATTTGTGATGTATTTAATTTTAGCAGATCTGATTTTAGAGAAATTCTTAACCAAGCTTCTAGCGGTTACAATGTCCCTTACAAGCCTTCAGTTTTCATTAAATCAATGTCTCAGTTAGAACATGCAAAAATCTCACCATTTATAGGACAAATACCTGCTATTCATGCAGAATCTAAGCTTGATAGGGGGTATCCTTTTCCCATAGCTTCTCATTTACTAGGTTATATTAGAAGAATAGATGAAAATCAATTTCAAAAAACAAGAAAGGAAGACGATTTATTTTATACTAAAAATGATTTTATTGGAATTACAGGTTTAGAAAATCAATATGAAAAATTATTAAGAGGCGAAAGAGGAAATATAAATTATCTGAAAGATTATGCAGGTAATAAAATGGAGACTGTGGATAAAACCCCTCCAAAAGCTGGAAAAAGTTTGTTAATAACCTTAGACGCAAAACTTCAAAAATTAGGTGAAGATTTAATGAAAAATAAAATTGGTTCCATTGTTGCTCTCGAGCCTTCAACTGGTGAAGTTTTAGCAATGATCTCTGCACCAAGTTATAATCCATCTTTATTGACAGGTAGAAATTTTGCTAATGAATTTAAAAATTTAAAACAAAATGATTCTTTAAAGCCGTTAATTAACAGACCTGTTTATAACGATAAATATAGGCCAGGTTCAATTTTCAAACTTGTTCAAGCTCTTATAGCATTAGATGAGGGTGTAATCACTAAAGAAACTGGTTTTGTATGTAATAAAAACACAATTGGATGTCATAATCATGAAAAACCTAACAGCCTACTAAAAGCAATTAAACACAGTTGCAATCCGTATTTTTTTCATGTTTATAAGCGGCTAATTATGAAGAATAGTAACGGAAACATCTTTGAGACTAGCAGACTAGGGCTAGGAATTTGGGAAGAAAAAGTTAAATCTTTTGGCTTTGGTAGCCCATTAGGAATTGATTTGCCAGATGAAAAAAGCGGATTTATACCAAATGTAGAATTTTATGATAGATGGTATGGGAAAAAGAGATGGGCATTTAGTACTATTTATTCTAACAGTATTGGAGAAGGAGAAATAGGGGTGTCACCAATTCAAATGGCTAATCTGGCAGCTATTATCGCTAACAAAGGATTTTATTATACTCCTCACGTAGTTAAAAAAATTGAGGATGAAGAATTGAGTAATAAATACAAAATTAAACACTTTACAGATGTTGAAGAAAATCATTTTGAAATAATTACCAAAGCCATGAATGAAGTGGTCAATAATGGAACTGGCAGAAATGCAAGAATTGATAGTATTGAAGTTTGTGGAAAAACTGGTACGGTTGAAAATAAAAACTTTAATGATCATTCTGTTTTTATATCGTTTGCTCCAATGAGTAAACCAAAAATAGCTATTGCTGTTTATGTAGAATATGGGACGTGGGGAAGTAAATGGGCTGCTCCGATTGCAAGTTTAATGATGGAAAAATACATAAATGGTAAACTTTCAGAAAAGTCATATCAAAAAATGTTAGAAATTCAACAGTCAGTTATTCTAAATAAGAATACAAAATTTTAAAATGAAACACAGAAATCTATCCGTATGGCGAAATATTGATAAACCCTTGGTTTTGTTTTATATAATATTATCAATAATTGGATATTTGATTATGTTCTCAAGTAGTTTTAAGGGATCAGAGTTTCAGGACTTCGTTTGGAATTCAAATTATGGTAAGCAACTGATTTGGTTATTCTTAACTTCTTTTTTAGGTATAGTTATTCTACTTATAGATGGTAACTTAATTAAAAATAGCTCCTATTTAATTTATGGAGTTATTATTTTCCTATTATTCATAGTATTACTAATGCCTCCTTTAAAAGGAGCACGTTCTTGGTTTTATTTTAGTGGATTCTCTTTTCAACCATCCGAACTAATTAAGTTAGCTCTAAGTTTAGCGCTAGCAAAACTTTTAAGTGATGTTGGTTCTAAATTCCAAGATTTTAAAACTAAATTAAAAGCCTTTTTACTTATAATAATTCCTTCAATCTTAATTGCTTTACAACCAGATCCTGGTACTATGCTTGTCTTCACTTGCTTTGTCTTTGTATTGTACAGAGAAGGATTATCTGGTAACTTTCTATTAGTTGGACTTTTTACAGTTTTAATTGCAATAGTTGGTATATTTTTAAAGGCTTCCAACTCTGTTTTTTATATTGGAGAAACCATGGTTTCTGGAATTGTATTCTTCGGATTCTTCTTAATAATTGGCTTTATTTTCTCCTTTTTAATTATTAGATACTTTGTTCTTCCTAGGTATAGGAAACAAAAAATAAGAAGCTTGATTTTAATTGGTATTTTGGGGCTTTCAATTTCTGGAGGAATAAATGTTGTTTACGATTCTGTTTTTAAAGACAGACACAGAACTCGATTTCAAATTATGTTTGGAATAAAAGAAGATAGACAAGGTGCGGGGTACAATATATATCAGGCTCTTTCAGCTGTAGGGTCTGGAGAGGGCTTTGGTAAAGGATTTTTAAAGGGAACTTTAAGTAATGATAAATACAAACATGTACCTGAACAGAATACTGATTTTATATTTTGTGTTTTAGCTGAAGAGTTGGGTTTTATGGGCTCTTTAATATTTATTATTCTGTATTTATCTATGTTGGTTAGAATTATAGCTGTTGCAGAAAGACAAAGAAGTAAGTTTACCAGAATTTATGGGTATTGTGTTTCTGGAATTTTGTTTTTTCATTTTATGATTAATATCGCTATGGTAATTGGATTAGCTCCAGTTATTGGTATTCCTCTTCCTTTTTTTAGTAAAGGCGGATCAGCTATTTTATCATTTGGATTAATGATATTTATTATGTTAAGACTAGATGCTGAAAGAAAAGTAGTTCTCAGATAACTAAAAATTTTCTGTTAGAGTGAATGATATTTTTGAAGAAAATGATTTTCTCTTTCACTTTTTATCATGTCAACAGTTTCTTTCATAAATTGATTTCTCAGAAGTCTAGTTTTAAATATCCAAACACAAAATGTTTCTTTACTATGATAGATAGCTTTCAATTCATCATCGATTTCACATAACCAACTTGGTATTGTTGCTTCAATACAAATCATATTCTCAAAATTATTTTTTATTTAGAAGCCAACTAGAAGATTGAATTTTATCTCCCAATCCGTCAATAAGTTGAACGTTTAATTTTTTACATATTGGTTTTTCTGGAATGGTGTCGTTATTTTGATCTCCTCCATTTGCAAATGCTAGTTCATATTTACTTCCATGATCAGCTACTATTTTTTCAATCGTTTTGCAGACAGTTCTGTCATTATCCACAGAAAGAAATGCTTTATCTACAGCTTTGATATTACTTACAATTATCATTCTTTCTTCTTCGTCTTGAAATGCTTTACTGCCTTTTAATTCTCTTTGTAAATCAGAATTAACAATTACAAATAATTCATCTGAGCTCTCTTTGGCATTATTAAAATATTCCAGGTGACCTTTATGGATAGGATTAAAATATCCACTTACAATAATTGCTTTTTTTTTCATTTAGATTAGACTAGGATGTATACAGTTAAGTTCTGGTTTATTTTTAAAATCATTTGCTTTTAAATTGGTATGGTATGTCCATTCTGGGCAATCACACTTTTTGTTATTCTTGAAAATTTTACAAGAGTTAAAGTTTAAAACTAAAATTACAATAATTGAATATTTTGCAATGAATAATTTTCTCATCTAATTATTAAAACGTTTAAAATTAATCAATGCATCTATGGATTCACAATTATTATTGTTTATTTTGGTTAATATAAAATCAGATGATAAAAAACTTCGGGAAATATATTTTAATGCTATACTACATTTTTCATAAACCTGAAAAGTTTGGAGTTTATTTTAAAAGATTATCACATGAAGTTATAGAACTAGGAGTTAAATCCTTATTTATAGTTTCTATAATGTCAGCTTTTATGGGAGCAGTACTTGTAATTCAAACTGCTACAGCTATTGAATCGGCTTGGATCCCTGATTACACAGTAGGTTTTACAGTGAAACAGTCCATGTTATTAGAATTCTGCCCAACAATAATTTCTTTAATATTAGCTGGAAAAGTTGGGTCTAGTATTGCCTCTGAATTAGGTTCAATGAAAGTTACAGAGCAAATAGATGCTCTTGAAGTAATGGGTGTAAATTCTATAGGCTATTTAATAGGTCCAAAAATACTAGGGTCTTTATTTATCTTTCCAATTGTTATAACCTACAGTATGTTTTTTGGTTTTATGGGTGGTGGATTAGTTTGTTATTTTACTGAAATTATACCTGTAAATCAATATATTCTTGGTATAAGATCTTTTTCTGAAGATAATTTCACATTTATCAGATACGCTTTAACTAAAACTGTAGTTTTTGCTTTTCTAATCACAAGTATTTCAAGTTATTTTGGTTACTATTTAAAGGGTGGTTCTTTAGCGGTCGGTAAGGCTAGTACCAATGCTGTTGTCTACAGTAGTATTTTTATTTTATTTGCTAATTATATATTAACTCAATTAATGTTAATATGATAACCGTTAAAAACATATCTAAATCTTTTAATGGGACTCAGGTTCTAAAAGACATTTCATTTGGATTTGAGAAAGGTAAAACTAATTTAATTATTGGTAAAAGTGGTTCTGGTAAATCAGTTTTAACTAAATGTATAGTTGGTTTATTTGAACCAGATGAAGGTGAGATATTTTATGATAATAGAGATTTTTTAGCTTTAAAATCTAAAGAAAAAAAAGATCTTCGAAAAGAAATGGGTATGTTATTTCAAGGTAGTGCTCTTTTTGATTCACAATCTGTTGAAGAGAATGTCGCCTTTCCTTTAAGAATGTTTACAAATATGTTGGAAGACGAAATATTGGAAAGAGTCAATTTTTGTTTAAATAGAGTCAATATTTTAAATAAAAACAATTTGTACCCGTCAGAGCTTAGTGGAGGAATGCAGAAAAGAGTTGCTATTGCTCGAGCGATATCTCTTCAACCTAAATATTTGTTTTGTGATGAACCAAATTCGGGATTAGACCCTGTTACAGCAATTGTTATAGATGAACTTATCAAAGAAATTACGGATGAGTATAAAATGACGACGATTGTTATTACACATGACATGAATTCTGTCCTAGAAATTGGTGACAATATACTCTTTATAGATAATGGTATAAAAAAATGGGAGGGAAGCAAAAATGAAATTCTCAACGTAAAGGTCAAAGAACTTCACGATTTTGTTTACGTTTCAAAATTTTTACAAAATATAAAACCCAAGTAGATTTAAATTATGCAAAAAAAAAGGCCTCATAGAGGCCTTTTTTAATGATTTACAATAAGTAATGCTATATCACTTATTGATTATAATATTAAGTTTAGCTGATCTACCATCTTCTAAATTTAAATCAAATATGTAATTTCCATTTGAAATTTCTGATACATCTACAGATACTAAGTTATTTACATTAACATTTTTTGTTGCAATAACTTTTCCTGTTACATCTAAAATATTAATGGTTCCTTTTCCTTTATATCCATCTAATGGTATAGTCACTAAGTTTGCAGCAGGATTAGGATAAGCATCTATTTTAGATAGTTGATTCTCTTCAACTTTTAGGTTAGTAGTTAACTCAACAGAAATACCAGCAGTAACATCACTACCAAACCCAGTTAAAAACCATGATCCGTTATTTTCAACAACACTTACTGGTTGTTTGTAAACATTTTCAATATTTTGGACGTAATCTAATTTGTCATCAAATCCAATGTAAATATCTGTATCGTAAGTGTTTACACAAAATAAATATCTCTGATTATCTACTAAATCTACAGGATCAGTAAATGGTACATAAATCTCTGCGTAAGCTGAATCTGAAGGGTAAGTATATTCACCTGTTCCAATTGTATTTATCATTGTTATGTCAGCAGCAGGATCATCTAAATCAAGAAATGCATCACCCCATTCATGTAGGTAAGTTGTAAAGTACCTGTTAGAAAGATCACAACCACTACAAACAGCAGCAAAACTTAATCCCATTGCTGCCATTCTGCTTGCATTAGGATCTAAGAAAGGTGCACAAACACTAACACTTCCAGTTGCATTATTTGGCCTGTAAAATGGACTTAATACCATTTCTTCATTAGCGTCTAAAGGAACATTAGAATATTTTGTATTACTAATATGGAAATCTTGTGATATTTCATTATCACTAGTAAATTCATCTCCAGTAGTATCCACACTGTAAGTCAAATTATACATTCCTGTGCTATATGATGCCTGACTGAAAGTAGGCAATGAAAAATATGCACTATCACCAGCTAATATTGGGGTAGAGGCTGTAGACTGATCGTATAAGGTAGTACCACCAAAGGTGATTTTTGCATTTAGAATTGCGTTGTTGTCAAGATTTCCTTTATTTACAACCCAAGTTCCAACTTGAACATCATATTCTGAGTTATCTTGTGCATATGCAGCTGGAGTTGATGCAGCTTCTGGTCTAATTACATCAGCAGCTGTTATAGAAAGATTGTTATCAAAATTTCTAGCACCTATAAATGCTACTACTGGTCCATTTGCCATTTCAGCTGTAATTACTGCACCAGTTGCGTCCTCGATAAAGATTGCTGGAATTGTACAAACTGCACCACTGTCCCCAGGAGCCATGTTTACAAGTCCTGGTTCTCTATTAATTATTATAACAGCTCTAGCTCCTGCTTGCTCTGCATAATATATTTTAGTACCAAATTGACAGGTGTTTCTCCAGATAACAGCTATTTTTCCAGTTAAGTCATTGGTTAACGGAAAACAACCCTCTTGAGAAATAGGATTTCCTTGTGGATTTGTTCCTGCAGTACCATCTTCGACAAACATTAAAGTATCCATGATAGCATTTGCTGTATCAGTTAAATCTGGACTTCCCCATCCGGCAACATCATTGGTAGATGAAAAACCGTAAGCTCCACCTATTGATGAAGGGGCTTCAATTGTAAACTCAATAGTACCTTGACTAAAAGAGTTAATACATGTGAATAATAAAATGAATACTTTAATG
>JAQXDK010000043.1 GCA_029251405.1 Flavobacteriales bacterium | reverse complement strand
ACTTGATCGTAATAACAATTTTTTCCTTTAGCTGACTTTCTTGCATACTCTAAATTACTTTGTTCAAAATAGAACTCATTACTTAAAGCAGTATATTCTGCCCAATCTGTTGCTTCTGTTTTGTCTTTAGATAAACCCAAACCATAATATGATTTTTCAGCAGTTGAATTACCTTCTGAATATCCTTTTTCAATAACTGTTTTTAAAAATGCATCCTGATTTTTAATTTTTAAAATGTCACTGAAAGAAAGTTGATCTTGTCCTAAAATAAAGCATGGTAATGCTATTAGTAATATTAAAATATTTTTCATTTTTTTTAAATTTTATTAAATCTACAAAACTAATAAAGAAGAAAATAATTTTTAACTAAAGAAAATTATTGAAGTACAATAAATAAGAAAATCTAAAATGAGGATAACCAAAAAAAGAAGAAGTTAAATTCAAAAACTATATTAACTAGGTCTAAAAATTAAGAGCATCACGCTCACCAAACCCGCTAATAATAGTGGCAAAACTATGTAGTACCATAAAGTAGCTGAAAATTCCCAATTATATGTAGACCAAGAGAAGGCAATGGTTTCCAAACATGAAGCAAGCAAAACAACGTCATATAATTTTTTTTCTTTTCTTGGGTTTGAGGAGGCCAATAAAGCCCCAACTCCGTTGACCGCTATTAAAGCAGCACCTAAATTCCTCAACCATGCAATATTTTCATTGTTAGCACCTTCTAAAGCCGTATAAAAATAAGGATTTAAAAAAAATATTCCTCCCATTAAGAGACTTGACCAACCGCAAATCTGAAGAGTTATTTTGGTTTTATTCAATGTTTTAGAAAGTTCCCGTGTGTGATTTCAGTCCCATCATTATAAAAATGTCTCCCTGAAACAACATACCCTTTTTCCATTTGTTGTTCAGACCATTTGTGACCACTTTTATACCATTCTGTTCTGAGACCATGCATTTTTCCTTTAATATAATGAACCTCTAATTTAATATTTCCGTTATGGTACCATTCTTTAATAAAACCCTCCAAAGAGTCGTTTAAATACTGACCCTTCTTAAGCAGCTGACCCTTATCATCCCAATACATAAATGCTCCATTTTTATAACCATTTAAGTAGGTGATCTCGTCTTTTAAATTCCCATTTCTAAACCATTCTCTATGAAGTCCGTCCTTTAACCCAACAATGAATTTTCCTATATCTCCATGTTTGTTGTAAACAACACCTGTTATTTTATTCATATTAATTTTTAAAAACATAGTGTCGTGCTCAGTAACTACATCTTTTTCTGGGTATCTATTTTGACCCCAAAATGAATTAAATTTTATGGTAAGTAATAATAAAATTAGGTATTTATAATTCATTAGTTCTAAGGTAATTTTCATTTTTCAAATTAGCAAATTGTAATCAATTTTTATAAAGATTTTCAATTAAGATTGCTAGAGATATAATACTCTAAACTTTGATTTTAAGACCGTAAGACTTGATACTTTTATAAAAAAACAACATGGATAAAATCAAAATTAAATGTCCAAAATCATTTTTATCAAACCATTGGTGGATGTTTATTTTTAGAGCAATAAATAGCCCGGAGGGTAACATTAAAAGAACGCTGTAACAAAGCCAAATAAAATGAGGATTTATAGATTTACTAAACTTATATCCCAATACACCTAAAGCAAAAATAAACCCTATTGTAGAATTAATTGCAGGTATTCTTAGCCCTATTGAGTGGTCTAAAGACATGTCTATAAATACAAAAACCAAAATTTCTAAAAACAGAGAAATAATTAACTTAATAAGTACTGCCTTACTAAAATACGGTTGGTACTTTACACTCATTAAACTAATCATTGCTTTTTCAACAAAAAATATAGCCAGAATACCCATTAACCAGGGGAAATATTTACCGCTAAATCCAAAGTAATTGAACATTAAATGGCCAATACCACCAAGAAACATTCCTATCCCAAACAACCAAAAGAAAATATTCCAATTAATAAAAAAAGGAAGATGCTTGTTTATTTTCTTGGTTTTATAGCCAAGAGTAATGGCTGTAATAAGTATAAGCGTATCACCAATAAATGCATTAGGCTCTAACAAATCCAAGCCCAAAAAAGAAAATTCTATTTTATCAAAATCCGACCCAATTAACATAATTACTCGCTTTTTTCTTGAAACTTACTTAGGTTTCCTAAAATTATTCTTTCCACTAACATGGGGAATCTTGCTTGTAAAAATTTATTTACTTTTCCTATTGTCGTAAGCGTTGTAATAAATTTTCTTTTTTTGATATTATTGACGACTTTTTTTGCCACCGTATTTGTTGAATCTACTTTAGATGCATCTCTTTTTTTAAGGATTTTTTTGGACCCGTCAGAAGCTATTGTCTCTTTATTATGTTCAATTTGCGTTATACCAACTAAAATTAAACCAACATGAACGTCGTTACTTTTTTCTTCAATTCTGATGGATTCTGCAATAGCTCTGAGAGCCATTTTTGAAGAACTGTATGCAGAAAGATAGGGTAATCCTCTGATTCCGGCTAAACTTGATATAAACACAATACTTCCTTTGGTCTTTCTAATTTCCTTAAGTGCTGGGATAGTAGGATTTACAGAGCCAAAGACATTGCTCTCAAAGACTTTTTTAAAAACTTGTGGTTTTAAGTCTGCTACATCTCCCCTCATTGAAACTCCAACATTGTTTATAAGAATATCTAACTTTCCATAATTATCTATAGCTGCTTTTATTAATTCTTCAGACTGTTCAGGTTGAGATACGTCGCAACAATAACTAACTACTTTGTTATGAATTTTTGAAACTTCTTCCGTAGCAGCTTCAAGTCTTGAAGCATCTCTTCCGTTTAAAACTATGTAGGCGCCGTTCTTTGCCAGTTCTATTGCAATTGCCTTACCTATACCTCGACTGGAACCTGTGATAACGGCTACTTTTCCTCTTAAATCTTTCATTTTTCCTGAAATTGCATATCTGGATGAAATTTAAATGCTGTAAAAGTATTAGTCCAAGCCATAACAACATGAACAATAAAAGCAATCCAAATAGTTCCTGATGAAATTGTAAGCAAGCAAAGTACAAGTCCCAAAGGAGCAGCTCCAATAGTTTCATCCAATCCTTTAGGAATATGGGTAGCTGAGTAAAGTGCAATATTGATGGCAATTGCAGGCCAAATTCCAAGAGGATCTAAAAGAGGAATTAGTAGAACTCCTCTAAATAAAAATTCATATCCAAATAAATATAAAAACCACCCCAAAGCATTTAAAAACACTGTTTTACGAGTCCAGATTTTAGATCTTATTTGAGGGTAATTGATTAAGTTTTTTGGGTTTTTAGCAGAAAAATAAACCAGTGGGACAATTAATATTGAGAGTCCTAATATCCATAGAAAAGAAAATAAACTTGTGTCGTGTTTTATGGTAAACCCCAGTTTTTCAAGAGACATACTCGGAATGAAAACTAATAATAAAATAGTTGGTAAAATCCCCATGGATATTAATCCAAAGTATTTGGTGAAAAAAATGTGTTTTAAAGAGGCCTCATCAAAATTACTTTTGGCGTAAAATTTCTTTTTAATTTTTTCAGATTTGGAAACGAACCAATATAACGAGAAGAATATTAATGTTAGAATAATGGGTAAGCAAATATTTAAGTCAGAATTAGATAATTGCCAATTTAAATTAGAGTAATTCATTTTTAAGGATTTTAACCAAATTAATACCTAAATAAAGACTATAAAACATGAAAACAAAATTAAAATGATTATTAGATAATAAATCAAGAGCGAAAAGACTAATAATTTATTTTATACTTCTACATCCATTTGGTCTGTTACCACATAATATCTAGGGTCATTTACAGAAGTTTGAATAATTTTTTTGAAAGATGGATCTGCCTTTAATAGAAGGGTTTTGCATTCAGGACTCAAGTGAGTAAGTGTAAGCTTTTTTCCTGCCTTAAGGTATTTTTTAGCTAAGTTATTTATCGCCTCGATTCCTGAATGGTCGTTAACTTTAGACTCTATAAAATCAATTTCAATATTTTGAGGATCGTTTTTAACATTGAATTTTGCACTAAAGTTCTGAACTGAGCCAAAGAAAAGTGGACCCCAAATTTCATACACCTTAGTCCCATCTTTTTTTATTTTTTTTCGAGCTCTAATCATGATTGCATTTTTCCAAGCGAAAACTAAAGCAGATATGATTACTCCAGCAATTACTGCAATTGCTAAATCTTGCCATACAGTTATCGCAGAAACTGCTACTAATACAAAAGCATCTGCCCTTGGGATTTTTCTAATCACTCTAAAGCTACTCCATGCAAATGTGCCTATAACGACCATAAACATTACACCTACTAAAGCTGCTATTGGAATTTTTTCAATTAAGGGTGCTGCAAAAAGAATAAAAATTAAAAGAGAAATAGAGGCTGTTACACCAGAAAGCCTTCCTCTTCCGCCAGAATTAACGTTAATAATGGATTGCCCAATCATGGCGCATCCGCCCATTCCGCCAAATAAACCGTTTAATATATTTCCTAATCCTTGTGCTAAACTTTCTCTATTTCCACTTCCTCTACTTTCTGTTAGTTCGTCTACTAAATTAAGTGTCATTAGCGATTCTATTAAACCAACTGCTGCTAATAAAAAAGCGGTTGAAATTACCAAACTCCAATGACCTTGTATGGTGTGAAATAACTCAAATATTTGAAATTGAAACATGGGCAAAGTACCTTCTAATCCAGCTCCTCCTCCGTCTTTAATAAAGGAGCCAACTGTACTTACACCAAGATCTCCAAAGATGGTAACAGATGCTACTAAAATAATGGCTATTAAAGCAGCTGGTATTTTTTTGGTCAACTTTGGAATTAAATACATAATTAACATGGTTAGGACTACTAAGCCAAGCATTATATAAAGCTCATTTCCAAATAACCACTCTTGAACCCCGTTATTGTTGGTCTTAAATAAATTTAGCTGAGACAAGAATATCACAATAGCTAATCCGTTGACAAATCCCATCATCACCGGGTGAGGTATTAATCTTACAAATTTTCCCAACCTTAGAATTCCCGCAAAGGCTTGAATAACACCTACTAGAAGTAAGGTTATAAATAACCACTGCAAACCAAGTGCATCTACTGGATTTTCTAAACTTAACCCCACTTGATTACCTTCTTTAATAAGGTGAACCATCACGACCGCCATAGCTCCAGTAGCACCAGAAATCATTCCTGGACGACCGCCAAATAAAGAAGTAATAATTCCCATTATAAAAGCACCATAAAGACCTACTAATGGATCTATTCCAGCTACAAAAGCAAAAGCAACTGCTTCAGGGACAAGAGCTAGAGCAACAGTAATCCCAGATAAAATGTCATTTTTTGGGTTAAAAGTGAAATTATTAAACAACTTTTTCATGATACTAAATTTTCTAAAAAAGTGGCAAATATAGTTGATTAACTTTCTTAAGTAAGAAGGATATAATTTTATTTAATACTATTTGAAGTAGAACAGTTTAAAAACCAAGAGAATCTTTTTATTATTTAGTGTAAATATTGATAACGCTTTGAAGGAATCACTAAATATAGTTTGGGTAAAAAGAGATATAAGAACTCAAGATCACGAGCCTTTTGATTTAGCTGAGAAAAATAAGCTTAATTATTTAACTGTATATCTATTTGAACCTTCTATTATAAAGCATCCGGATTGTTCTTTAAGACATTTACAATTTGTGTACCAGTCCATAAAAGATGCTAATAAAAAACTATCTCAATACAATAAAGAAATTCATATCTTTCATGAGGAGGCCGAAATAGTTTTTAAATTTCTTTGCAATCTTTTTGCAGTAAAAAATGTTTTTTCTTATCAAGAAACTGGGATCAGAAAAACTTGGCAAAGAGATAAAAGACTATCCCAATATTTTAAAAATGAGAAGATTATTTGGAGAGAAGTTCAAAAAGGTGGTGTTATTAGAGGGATTAAAACAAGAAAAAATTGGGATCAGAACTGGTATCATATAATGAATCAAAATGTTCTTAAAAATATTTTCAAGGAACAGCGAATATTGAAAATTAAAAACCCTTTCACAATTAAACCAATTCTTAAAAAAAAGTTGGACAACTATCCTAATTCTTTTCAAAAAGCAGGAGAAGAACTGGCATGGAAATATTTAAACTCTTTCTGTAAAAAAAGAGGTGCCGACTACAGCAAAAACATCTCCAAGCCAATGGAAAGTAGAACATCGTGCGGAAGAATCTCCCCCTATCTTTCATGGGGCAATATAAGTATTCGACAAGCTGTACAGTTTATTAAAACTCATCCTAATTATAAATTCAATAAAAGAAGTTTTAATGGAATACTAACAAGGTTGAAATGGCACGATCATTTTATTCAAAAGTTTGAAGTAGAATGTGACTATGAGATAAGCTGTATAAATAGAGGATTTGAGAAACTCCCTCATAAAAATGATGAAAATTTGATTCGTGCATGGGAAAAAGGAAAAACAGGATTTCCCTTAATAGACGCCTGTATGCGGTGTTTAATTAAAACAGGATGGATCAATTTTAGAATGAGGGCCATGTTGGTCTCGTTTTTATGTCATCATTTAGATTGCAGTTGGAAACAAGGGGTATATCACATGGCTAAAATATTTTTAGATTATGAACCGGGGATACATTATCCCCAATTTCAAATGCAAGCTGGAACAACAGGAATAAATACAGTAAGAATATACAACCCTATTAAACAATCAAAAGACCATGATCCTGAGGGGTTATTTATTAAGCAATGGGTAGAAGAATTAAAGGATGTCCCTAAAGAATTTATTCATGAACCTTGGATGATGACCGAAATGGATAAGATCTTTTACCAGTTAAATTATAATTATAAGAATCCAATTGTAGATTTAGTTAGTTCAGGAAGGCTTGCAAGAGCAAAAATCTGGGATCACAGAAAAACTAAGGAGGTTAAGTTAGAGAATAAAAGGATTATTCACACTCATACCAGATCGCGTAAATAAAAAAGGTGCTCAGAATTCTGAGCACCTTACTAAAAATAGCTAATTATAACCTCTATTTTTTGATGAAATTGTATGAAAAATTGCTTTTGTTATTTACTACATTCAATATGTAATTTCCAACACTTAACGAACTTACATTTATTGGATTGTTGTTAATTCCACCTTTCGAAATTAACTTTCCATTCATATTTAATATAGTATATGTTCCTTCAATATTACTTACGTTAATAAAATCTACAGCTGGGTTAGGGAAAACTGTGACTATTGGTGAATCCATAGATTCACTACTTGTCGCCGTTGGTAATAATACTCTATCTAATACATGAACTACACCATTATCTGAAAGAATATCTGCAGATGTAACATTGGCATCGTTAATCATTACTCCCATTGATAAATCTACTGTAATGTTTTGTCCATTTAAAGTGGTTACAGTGCCATTAGTTAAGTCTGTTGAAAGTACTTTTGAATCTAATGCATGATATAATAAAATATTTGTTAAATCTGGATTAGCTAATACGCCGCTTAAGTTTGTTCCCAATGCTATAGCTAAATCGTCAAATGCTGCATCTGTTGGTGCAAATACAGTAAACTGTCCATGTGGGTTGGTTAATGTAGACAGTAAACCTTCTTGTACCACTGCTGCGGTTAAAGATGTAAATCCATTATCAATTGCAATATCAATTACAGTTTCTGAAGGTAATACAACCTCACTGATTACATGTACCACACCATTATCTGATGTTATATCTGCAGTGGTTACTTTTGATTGGTTAGCAAATACACCGTCGCTGTTTACAGAAATTTTGATGGTATTGGTTGCACTTACTGGTTGCACTATTTGTCCGTTAGTTAAAGCACTTGAAACGACTTCTGATCCAATTACATGATATGTTAAAATATCAGCCAAATTAGGCAATGCTAATATGTCATTTACAGTAATTCCTAATTTAAGTGCTAACTCGTCAAATGCAGTGTTTGATGGTGCAAATACTGTAAGTGATGAAGTAGGATTAGTTAAAACAGGTAATAATTCTTCTTGTACAACAGCAGTAACTAGTGTTGTGAAGCCATTATCTATTGCAATATCAGCAACAGTTTCGTCTGGTAAAAGTAATTCTGAAACTACATGTACTACTCCGTTGTCTGCTGTTATATCTGCGGTAGAAACCTGGGAGTGGTTTATATATACATCACCCGTACTTGTTTTGGTTAACTTTAAAGTGTTAGTAGTAGAAAGAGGATTAACAATTGCTCCATTATTAATACCAGTTGAAAGTACAGTAGAATTTAAAACATGATAAATCAATATGTCTGAGAGATTAGGTAATGCCAAAAGATCTGATATTGTAACACCCAACGCAGTAGCTAAATTGTTAAATGCATTATCGTCTGGTGCAAATACAGTACAGTTTGGATTCTGTCTAAGTGCTGCATCTAAACCTTCTTGTAAGAGTGCTGTCTCCAGGTAGGTATGATTTGGTGAGGTTGCTATCACATCGTCGAAAACATTTGTTTGAGCAAATGAGATATTGGAAAATGTCATTATTAAACCAAATAATGAGCTTGTTAAAGTATTTTTTATTTTCATTTTGTTTATATTTTTGTTGTTAAACTCAAACAAAATTAAATATTGTTTAACTTTTGAACAAGTTGTTTAAACAAAAAAATACTAGAAATAAAATTATTTTGCTCTTTAAGTATGCACAAAAACTGTTTTTAAACAAATAAAAAAGAGGTTAAACAAGACCACCCTTCTTGAAATGAAAAAACTTAGTGTCTTCTTAATATGAAAACAAAAAATGTAGCTTTAATTTTCCATCCATTTTGAATACCACATTTGAAATGTTAAAAAATACCAAAGCTTTGTATCGTACTCTTTTCTTCCAGAATAAAAAGAAGTTTTGAGTTGGCTTATATAAGACCAATTGAAAATACCTTGCTTTACAATCCTGTCTTTATTTATATATTCTTCTACATAATCTTTCAATTGGTTATTGAGCCAGCTTGCAATAGGAATTGCAAAACCCATTTTAGGTCTATCTAAAAGCTTTTGCGGAATATATTGATGTGTAATATCTTTTAGAATTCTCTTTTTAATCCCATTATCATATTTAAAATTGTCTGGTAGTTGTGCAGCAAATTCTAATATTCTATGATCTAAAAAGGGTTCTCTTCCTTCTAGACTGTGAGTCATCGTAGCTCGATCCACTTTTTGTAAAATATCGTCTAAAAGATATGTTTGGAAGTCAACAGCCATCATATAAGATAAGGAAGAATTGGAATCTTTCAAAAGTTCATTGCTTTGGTACATAGTCTTCAACTCTGAAAAGTTGTTTTTCATGATTTTACTCATTTGCTTATTAGTGAACTGTTGGCTCAGACTAAGCATAATCTCTTTTTTTGAAGGATCTTTAAGAACTGTTTTTAGTTTTTCATATCTATTATGAAAATTGTATTTGTTTTTTAAAATAGGTAAACTTTCTGAAGAAACATTATTCATTATTCCCACCAAAGAGTTGCGGAAAAAAGAAGGTATTTTATTGAGTTTTTTTCCATATCTAACCATGAAATCGTATCGGTTGTAACCAGCAAATATTTCATCTCCACCATCTGCACTAAGGGCAACCGTTACATCTTTTCTAGCCATCTTAGAGACCAAGGTCGTAGGGATTGCACTAGAGTCTGCAAAAGGTTCGTCGTAATAAAAAGGGAGGTCTTTAATCATCTCTAAAGCTTCTTCTTCCGTGCAATGGACCTCCGTATGATCTGTTCCTAAATGATGTGCAATATCTTTTGCATAAGGAGCCTCGTTAAGACCAATGTCTGGAACACCAATTGTAAATGTTTTTAATTTTTTAGTAGATTCCGACTGCAACAAAGCAGCAACTGTAGTACTATCGTAACCCCCACTTAAAAAAACACCTACCGGTACATCCGCTACCATTCTATATTTACAAGCAGACAAAAGAATTTTTTTTGTTTCTTTTTTAGCTTCTTGATAAGAAATTTTTGATTTTGGCTTGTTGTAATAGTCGTAAACATTCCAATATTGTATTTCTTGTTTATTTTTTGATTTTAAATCAAATTTTATAAAGTGTCCAGGATTAACTTTTTTACAGTTTTTAAAAATACAATGAGGGGTAGGTACATTTCCGTATTGCATGAAAGCAGCAACTGCATCTAAGTTTAAGTTTTTTTCAAAATTTGGGTGTTCTTGAAATGACTTTAGCTCTGATGAAAATAGAAATAAATCGTTCTTTTGGTAATAAAAAAGTGGTTTAACTCCAGCGCGATCTCTTAAAATTAGAATTTCTTTATTTAGATCATCATAAAGAACAATGGCAAACATTCCAATAAATTTGTCGACCGCATTTATGCCCCACTGCTTATAAG
Source organism: Flavobacteriales bacterium (assembly GCA_029251405.1). Classification (GTDB taxonomy): domain Bacteria; phylum Bacteroidota; class Bacteroidia; order Flavobacteriales_D; family Parvicellaceae; genus MED-G20. The sequence continues at coordinate 10,068 of JAQXDK010000043.1, read as the reverse complement.
CATGTAAAATCATTTCCGTATCGGATTCCCCACGAAATTGATGTCCTAATTCTAATAATTCAATTTTAATTTCTCTATAGTTATAAATTTCTCCATTAAAAGTGATATGCAAATGGTCTAAAGACATGGGTTGCTTACCATTATTAGAAAGATCTATAATGGATAACCTTTTATGACCGAATCCTATAACCGCTTCTGAGTTTTTTAAAAGTAAAGTACCTTCTCCGTCTGGCCCCCTATGATTTAGTGGAGCTATCATTGCCTTTACATCTAACTCTGTTGAGTTTTTATTAAAATCTACAAAACCAGCAATTCCGCACATTCTTTTAATTTAAGATTTATTTATTAACGCATTCATTTAAGTAAAGGTATCATAACTTAATCTAGTAAGGCGCTAGAAATTTAGAAATGAGAAAATGATGTTTAGGGTTGAGGTCCAGAGTTAGGATCGTGTAATAATTGGATTTCTTGATCACTTACCAATCCGTCATTTATACTATTGCCGTTGCAATCTAAGGTGTAATTAAATGATTTTATTGGATTTTTTTCTTTATCAAAGCAATTGCCATCTTTACAGATTATTTTAGTTGCAACATTATCACATTCACCATTTCCGTACTCTACTAAAGCTACTGTTTGACAATCTTTAATGTACTTAACACTTCCGGAAACAATACAATTACAATCTTCAGAAATTACAATAGGCTCGTAAATAAACTTATGGTACCCCGATAATTTTTCACAATTGTACTTTTTCTTTAAATCTTTATCAATTTTAGAACAATTAGAGAAAAAGATAGACACTGAAAAAAAACAGAATATTAATACTCTCATATCTTAAATTTACAAATAAAAATTATATTAGGCAAAAAGAGTACATTTCGAAATTACTCTTTTATAACTTTTTTAACTACTGTTTCACCTTGATATTTGATCTCAAATAAGTACACTCCTTTTGGAAAAGATTGAATATTAATTCGTCTACTTGTTGAAGAAGCTACTAGAGTTCCCATAAGGTCGTAAGCCTTTACATCAATTTGTCCTTGATAATTGCCAAGCTCTATAAAGACTGTTTCTTTTGAAGGGTTTGGATAGATTACCGCATGAGATGTGTTTAAAGCATCTGTAGCAGTACTAGAGTTAGAACCATAAACATTGTCAAAATAAATAATGTTATCTTGTGTCCTGCCGTTCAAATTAAAATCTGGAAATATCACTATTTGGTCTTTCGTAATGGGAAAAACTCCTATTCTTGATGAAAAGTCAAAGACGATTTCTTCCCACTGATTCGTTAAAGTATTAGCTATTTTAATTTCAGGTTGAGCTGCATTTGCTGCATCAACGAATTTAATACCCACATCGCTTATTATCGATTTCCATACCATTATAGAAACAGTACAATTAGAATTATTAAAAGAAAAGGAACCAATATCTGATCCGTGCATAGATTCACAACCTGCCCATGCAGCACCTGATTGCAAAGCAGTGAATTTTGCTACAGTTGCAGATGTATTAATTCCAGAAGGATCGGGATTTGCAACAATTTCTAAAGGTGGATTGGTGTCATTTTCAAAAGTAGTCCAAGTCCAATTTAGACCGTGGCCATTAGCCTCAAAGTCTATAGGAATGTTTTGAGAGAAAGAAATATTAATACTAAAAAGTAAAGCTATGGTAAATATATTTTTCATAATGTGTACAATTTACACTAATTTGAGTTAACAGTGACTAAAACCTAAAAAAAGGATGGTGATTTTAAAATTGTTTTTTTAAAAAACACCAAAGAATTATGTAAATCCAAAAGGCTGCTGGTATAAAAAAAACAAATGCAATTCTCCATAGTATACTAGGGATATTACTCCATTCGGATAACCCTTCACAAACTCCTCCAATATACCCTTCTTTTCTATATAATTTATTACTCATTTTCTACATTATTTAAATCTCTAACATCCATTAATAATTTTCCATTTTCTAAGGACTTGAAATTTGTTGTAAAATTTTTATTCCATAATATATCTTTTACAACATAGGATTTTCTAGCTCTAGTTCTTTCAGAATAAATTTCATCAAAACCATTGACAAAGATTAAAAACTCTGGGTGCTGACTGATAATTTCTTCCTTTGATTTATTCCAAAATGGACTTTCTTCATCAATTTTGTGAACTAACGTCCATGTTAAAGCCATAATATCTATTTTGGGAAGCGTGATGGGTAACTCATAATAAGTTCTTACCAACTGACCGTTTTCATTTTCCTTATTAAACATGGTTATTATTTTAGCCTCAACATCTTGTAGAACAACATCTCTTAAATTGGTCAATTTAAATTTAAAACTATGACCTTGTTCATACTTTGAAAAAACAAAATTATCAGCGAACTTAATTTTAGATCTTGGTCTTGAAAAGCGTCCGTACAACAATCCAGTAGCTAGTGAAAAAGAAAGGAAGCCAACAAAAGCTTCAATAGAGGCTACTATTTGTGTAGCTATTCCCAAAGGGGCTAACGTTCCGTAACCAACCGTTGTGAATGTTTGAATGGAGAAAAAAAATGTTTGAAAGAAAACAGAACCATTTTCAGAGTCAAGCCCCAAAATATTTTCAGGTCCAAAATAGGTGTAGATAAGACTAAATATTAAATTAAAAATAATGTAGCCTACAAATAATATGGTAAAAAACCAGGTCCAAGAAATTTCGACTAAATATTTAAAAATATCTCTAATTCCTTTTGCTGATCCTTTTTTTATAACATTGTAAGAACCATCGGCGTTAATCATTCTCCTTACTTTTTCGTCAATTTTAGTGCCTATTCCAGGATCTTTAATTTCGTTAGCCATGAACCATATCTTTTAATTAAAACTAGCAATTTTTAACTGAATAGCGAATAATCTGCATTGTATGATGGCAAGTCTTTTTATATTTGGTTGAATACCACCATTTTTATGATTGAAAATAAAGGCGTAAGAATCAATAAGTTTTTAAGCGAAGCTGGATTTTGTTCTAGAAGGGAAGCTGATAAATTAATTGATAAAAACAGAGTTAAAATTAATGGAAAAGTACCACTTATTGGAACAAAGGTGATGCCTGGTGACAGGGTTTCGGTAGATAATAAAGATATTAAAGCCAAGAAAGATAAATTCATCTATATCGCATTTAATAAACCCAAAGGTATCGTTTGTACAACAGACACCAAGAGAGAGAAAAACAATATTATTGATTTCATAAATTACCCTAAAAGAATTTTCCCAATAGGTAGGTTAGATAAGCCAAGTGAAGGTCTCATTTTCTTAACTTCTGATGGTGATATGGTTAATAAAATATTAAGGGCCAGTAACCACCACGATAAAGAATATATTGTAAGTGTAGATAAAGCTATTAATAATGATTTTGTAGCTAAAATGAGTAACGGAATACCAGTTTTAGGAACTGTCACCAAAAAATGTAAGGTTCAAAAATTAGCTAGTAGAAAGTTTAAAATAGTGCTAACTCAGGGCCTAAATAGGCAAATAAGAAGAATGTGTGAATATCTGGGGTACCATGTCAAGGAACTAAAAAGAGTTAGAATTATGAATATTAATCTCGATATGAAAGTTGGGGAATGGAGGTACTTTACCAAAAAAGAACTTTTGGAAATAAATAAAACTTTAAAAACCTCATCTAAAACATGAAAATAAACATTAACATTAAATGAGGTTGATTCTTATTTATAGCTAACTGATTTAAAGTAAAATGAAGACAAATAAATCAACTTTAATTATATTTAATTGATGAAGCTATCTCATTTTATTACTTTTTTCTTCTTGTTTTACAGCCTTGATAGTTTTGCTCAAAAAACTGTTTTGGAACAAAAGCTCCACACAAATTGGCAGTTCCAACAAAAAGGTACTAAAAAATGGTACAAGGCAACTGTTCCAGGATGTATCCATACCGATTTATTGGCTAATGGAATTATAGAAGATCCATACTACAGACTCAATGAATCAAAAATTCAGTGGATTGATAAAGAAGATTGGATTTATAAAAGCTCTTTTAATTTAAATAATGAGAGTTACAAAAAGCAGCATCATGAGATTGAATTTGAGGGATTGGATACCTATGCTTCCGTCTATTTGAACAATTCTTTAATACTAGAATCTAATAACATGCACAGAACGTATGTTGTCGATGTAAAATCATATATAAAATTAGGAGAAAACAATCTTAAAATTATTTTAGAATCACCCATTAGAAAGGGATTAGAACTTTACAATACTTTAAATTACACCATACCTGTTTCTGCTAACGATCAAGCAGAAGTAGGACAAGTTGATGGCGGAAAAAGAGTGAGTGTCTTTACTAGGAAAGCAGGCTTTCACTATGGTTGGGATTGGGGACCAAGACTAGTGACTTCAGGTATATGGAGGCCCATTACCTTTCGTTCTTGGGATGATGTGCGAATTAAAGATTTTAATATCAGCTATAGCTTTGACGGTCCCACTTTTATTAAAACAGATGTATTAATTGAGTCTTCCATTCAAAATAAGAATGCTTCACTTTTAATTTCTGTAAACGATTCTACAGTAGTTTCAAAAGAATTCAAATTAGTCAAAGGAGAACAGAGTTCAGTCAATCACTTTTCATTAAACAACACCAAACTTTGGTGGCCTAACGGTATGGGAGAGCAAAATTTGTATGATTTTAAGGCGGAAATACAATTCAATAATGGGATAAGCTCAATTGAAGAAAAACTAGGGTTTAAAGCAATTTTTTTGGAAGTAAAAGACACCACCCAGTCGCCTAATTTTTATTTTAACGTTAATGGGGCTCCAACTTTTGCTAAGGGTGTAAATTATATTCCACAAGATGTTTTTTTAAGTAGCGTTAAAAATTCCGATTATGAAACCTTATTAGTTGGCGCTGCAAAAGCGAATATGAATATGATTCGAGTTTGGGGTGGTGGAATTTATGAAAACAACCGGTTTTATGAACTATGTGATTCTTTAGGGCTAATGGTGTGGCAAGACTTTATGTTTGCTTGCGCTATGTACCCAGGAGATTCAGCATTTTTAGAAAATGTTCGATTAGAGGCTACCGATAATTATAACCGCCTGAAAAAGCACACCTGCATTGTTCTCTGGTGTGGAAATAACGAAAATTTAGCTGCTTGGAAAAGATGGGGATGGGAAAGGACAGCCATAAAAGATCAATCACAAGAAGTTGCTGATAAAATATGGAGCCATTACGATACTCTTTTTCATCATATTTTACCTAAAGTAGTTTTTGAAAATCATCCAGAACATGGCTTTGGCAGAAGTAATGATTGGACAGACTATTGGAGTTCCTCACCAAGTGCAAGTGAAGGAATCCCCGAATCTTATAAAATTGGAGATACCCATTATTGGGGTGTTTGGTGGGGGAAAGAACCTTTTGAAAATTACAACTCTAAAATTTCTTCTTTTATGAGCGAATATGGATTTCAATCTTTTCCAAGCTATCAAACATTTAAACAATTTGGTAAGAAAAAAGATGAAGATATGTACTCGAAAGTGATGAAACACCACCAGAGATCAAGTATTGGAAATGCAACAATTGAAGAATATATGAAGAGAGAATACTTGCCTGCTAAAAACTTTGAGTCTTTGCTTTACATGAGTCAAATAGTACAAGCAGACGGTATTAAAATTGCTATCGAAGCTCACCGAAGAAATAAAGCAAAATGTATGGGTTCTCTATATTGGCAATTAAATGATTGTTGGCCAGGAGCATCCTGGTCTAGTATCGATTATTATGGTAAATGGAAAGCTCTTCACTACCAAATTAAAAAAGCATTTGAACCGGTTATACTTTCACATGAATTTATTGATAGTAATTTGCATGTAACAGCTATTTCGGATTTAAACGAAACTTTTATTGGGGAAATAGAGATTCGTTTAATGAACTTTAAAAGTTCTTTAGCTATTAAAAGTTGGGTTCAACCAACTAATTTAAAACCATTTGAAAGCTCCAAAGAGTTAATGATTCCTTACGAAGAGTTTAGCAACGACAAAAAAAATTCTTACCTGCAGTTCATTTTTAGAAAAAACGGTGAAGTAATTTCCAGAAAAAACCTCTTTTTAGCTCCCTTTAAAACCTTAAATAATCCCCAACCGAAAATTTCCTACACGTCCTTTATTAATAAAAATAAAATTATGTTAGATGTAAATAGCAGCAGCTTCGCCAAAGGAGTTTTTATTTCTTCAAAAAGTAAATCTAACTTTAGTGAAAACTTTTTTGACCTCGACGCACAAGGACAAAAAACAATATTTATGGAAGTAAAAGAGGGAGAAAATCCTCAAGAAATTAGAGAGTCTATAAAAATATTGGATGTATGGAATGCAACTCATAAACCTTTACCAAAAAAAAATAGTTAAAAGTATTTTCATAAATTAATGTTTGCTAATGAAGAACGCGATCCTACTATTCTTACTTCCGTCTGTTATTTACAGTCAAGCATCTATTATAACCACCTTCGAGTATGGGAATAAACCTCTAGAAACAAATGCGTTAGAAATAGAATTAACTTACGAAGACGAATCCCCTGTCCCGGATTTCATTACCGATACTTTTAATTTAAAGGCATCTAATTCTGTTAATTACTTATCTATTGGACTGATTCAGGATAACTTTAAAGAAAAGTTTTTAATGGGGATTAAAGCAGATCTATTTTTAAAAGATTTTTTTGGATTTAATTTAGACTTAATTGGTGGTTTGCTTATTAAGCCAAGTGATCAATTTCAGTTTGGGCCAAGATTAGACGTTACTCTTTTAGGTTTTTCTAACAAAAAAATTGGCAACTTAAATAACAATACGGGTTACATTGAGGTAAATAATACCAAGTTTTACAGTAATCAAGTAAAATTATCTTTTCAAAATGTATGGTTTGGATTGAAGCCGTCTTTTTTTGCTGCTTTTGTACCTAACAAAGCTTTCAGCATCTTTGGACATATAGGATATTCTATTAACGCATCTATAGTAAATATTGGCTTTAGTGGTGACGACGTGAATGGTGATCAAACATCTGCAGTTGAAAATATAGATGTAGACAATTTAACTTTCAATGTGATTACTCCAGACAATATTGAAAATGCTAAAAAGGAATCTAAAATTGGCTTTAATGGCTGGTATTACTCCTTAGGATTAGGAATAAATTTCAACCAATTAAATAAAAATAAATGATTAAAAAAACAACTCCATTTTTCGCGCTCTTATTAATTTTCACCCTTAGTGCTTGTAAAGAAACCAAGCAAAAAGAAATTGAAGAAACTTCTTTATTGGAAAGAAAGATTCCTAACGAAAGACAGGTAGATCGATTTGCAGATATTCAAATTTTAAGATATGAAATCAAAGGTTTTGATCTGCTTTCCTTGTCTCAAAAACAATTAGTCTATTTTCTTTCACAAGCTGGATTAAGTGGTAGAGACATCATTTATGACCAAAACAATGCTTATAATTTAGAAATAAGAAGATGTTTAGAAGGTATTATTAAAGCCTACAAGGGGGATAAAGAAAGCGACCAGTGGTATTTATTTATGACTTATGCTAAGCAAGTATGGTTTGCCAATGGAATTCACCACCACTACGGAATGGAGAAATTTACCCCAAAATTCAGCCAAGAATATTTTGCTACACTTTTAGAGTCCACAAATGTCAGTATTAGTTTAGACGCAGTGGCAACTATTTTTAATAAGGATGTTGATCGAAAAAGAAAAGTAAAAGATCCGAATGTAGATATGATTATTGCTTCTGCAAATAACTTTTATGGAGAAGGCGTTACTCTCTCTATGGTAGAAGATTTTTATAAGATAAAAATTGATACTCTAGACCCCTACCCAATTGAGTATGGCTTGAATTCAACAATGGTGTTGGTAAATGATTCTTTAAAAGAAGATGTTTGGAAGTCTGGTGGGAAGTACGGTAAAGCAATTGACAAGATTATTTACAACTTAGAAATGGCCTCAAATTTCGCAGAAAATCAAGATCAGAAAGCGGCCATTGACAAACTAATAGAATATTATAAAACTGGTGATTTGAGAACATGGGACGAGTATAGTATTCTATGGGCCAAATCTACCCAAGGAGATATTGACTGGATAAACGGCTTTATAGAGACCTATGGAGATGCTATTGGTAAAAGAGCTTCTTATGAAAGCATGGTTCAAATTACCGATTTTGAAGCCTCAAAACAAATGCAAGTTGTAACTCAAAATGCTCAGTGGTTTGAAGACAACTCCCCCTTAATTGAAAGTCATAAAAAGAAAAATGTAAAAGGAGTAAGTTATAAAGTAGTTCAGGTAGCTAGCGAGTCTGGAGATGCTTCTCCATCCACTCCAATAGGTGTTAATTTACCCAATAATAATTGGATAAGACAAGACCATGGATCTAAGTCGGTAAGTTTAGGAAACATTATAGCTGCTTATGATAAAGCTTCTGGGCCAGGAATGTTGGAAGAATTTGCACACGATAGCCTAGAAATATCATTAGCCAATAAACACGGTTATTTAGCTGGTAAATTACATACAGCACTCCACGAAGTTGTTGGTCATGCTTCTGGGCAAATTAACCCAGGGATTGGACAACCAGCAGAAACTTTAAAAAATTATGCTAGTACATTAGAAGAGGCCAGAGCGGATTTAGTAGGCTTGTATTACCTTATGGACACTAAATTAATAGAACTAGGACTTATTACTACTCTAGACGTTGGGAAAGCATCTTATGATAATTACATAAGAAATGGAATGCTAACGCAGTTGATTAGAATTGATTTGGGTAAAAAGATTGAAGAGGAACATATGCAAAATAGACAACTAGTTGCGTCTTGGGCAATTGAAAAAGGAGAAGCAGAAAATGTAATAGAAAAAAATTTAAGAGATGGAAAAGTTTTTTACAACATCAATAATTATGAAAAACTTAGAGCTATTTTCGGAGAACTTCTTAGAGAAATTCAAAGAATTAAATCTGAAGGTGACTACCAAGCAGGAATGAAGCTGGTTGAGAATTATGGTGTAAATGTTGATTTAAATACACATACTCAGGTATTAGAAAGAACCCAACCTTTAGACAAAGCTCCTTATGGTGGATTTGTAAACCCTGTTTTTGTTCCTTTAATCAATGACCAAGGAGATATTATGGATATTAAGATTGAAAATAATCAGAATTTTGAACAGCAAATGATGTATTATGCCGAGCAATATTCTACACTAGAATAATCAATTATTAAAGAGCCCAAGAAAAACAAAGTAATCCTTCTGAAGCATAACTTGAATTAGGACAATTATCCGTTTTAAACTTGGAACAATTTCCACAATTGGAGCTTTTATTTAGAGATTTTTTGTAATTGTGATCATTACAATAGTTATCAAGATTAACACTGAAGTCATGTTTTTTACAGGAAACGGAATCTGTAAGATTTTCACAATTGAAACATACATTATTAGAAGATAAAGACATAATTTAATTTTTTTTGTTCAACAAATTTAAGAAAAGTTTAGACAAAAAAGAAAAGTAATACGATTATGAAGCTAGTTTATTCTAATTCTAAATAGCAAAATTCTTCTTTCTTAAATAAAAACTACATTTTAAACCAGTTAGAACCATCGCAAACTACTGTGGTTGCTTGGTATTGCGAAGTTAGATTTGAAGTAGCGCTACCATCAATAGTTTCGGAACCGTTGGCGTCAATTATTACAGTAAACGAACCAGCGCCATCTGTTCTTTTAATAATATAAGTAAGTCCTGTATTTCCTGATGCTGCTGGTAAATTTAGGGTTACATTATTTGAAGAAGCATCTGCTAAAACTATATGGTTGGTATTGTCTAACAAATCTGAAGCGGCAGTTATTGTTTCTACTGCGCTTGTATATATTGCTTTTGTGGTAGTAACAGCAGCATTTAACTTTACAATTTCATTATCAAACTCCCCGTATATTAGCTCACTGGTTGCTGAATTACCAATTACAAGTTGATTACTTTCTGTAGTATAGTTTTTACCTGCTTGGTAACCCAAACAGACATTTGCATCACCACTAGTATTACCCCATCCAGCCTGATAACCATA
>JAQXDK010000032.1 GCA_029251405.1 Flavobacteriales bacterium | reverse complement strand
GTTTTTAAAGCATCAGAGACATGTTCATATGGTAAACTATACCCAGACTTTAAAGCAGCCATAATTACCTCTTTATCCGCTTTTAGTTCCTCAGAAGCATGTTGCAAATAGGTTCCATTGTATGCAAGTAAAGCAAGCATAAATTCTTTGTCGTTTGCAAATTGATTTTCCATATTATTAAATTTAATTATAATTATACAATTTTTATATTCATTTTTTAGTACATCTGTAGTACATTTGATTCGTGCTTAAGATTCTTAAGAAAAAAACATCAGAAAAAGTAGGATTTAAAATTATAGATTTAAGTTCCTGCATTCAACTAAGCAATATTATTTTAGAAAATAATGATGAATTTGTTAGCTACAACACCTTAAGAAGATTGTACAAAATAGTTAAGGGTACTGACCTACCCTCTAAAAAAACATTGGATATACTTTCCCGATTTAACGGATACCACAACTACCAACACTTTATCAAAACATATAAATTTGAAAACAAATGGAAATTACAAAACGATGTTTACGAAATTCAAAACAGCAACGATCTAAATCTTCTAATAAATTTCCTAAATAAAGTACTCAAATCTAAAGAAAATCATGTCTCTATTGTAATTCAAATTCTTAGAGAACTATTACTACAAAAAAAATACAACCAGCTCTACAAAGTACTTGCTTTAAAAGAGCTTAAAATAGAGAAACTTACTTATGATGAAGTAACTCATATTGGAAATGGAATTGGACTTTTGTTAAGAAAAATTAAACTAGAAGAAGATGTAATTAAAAACCTGCTTAACATTAAAAACTATCAAGATTTGGTGTTTACCATGTTTGTTGATTATGCGAATTTAAACACCTACTATTTTAAGCATATTAAGCTTTTTAAAACTCTAAAATTAAAAGATTATTTAGTGGCGTTTTCCTTATGTATTGAAAACTTACACAGTTATTTAAATTTAAATCAAATACAGCATTTAAATATTAAATTTAAAGAACATTATCACCCCATTTTAAAAAGTAGAATCATTGCACAAAAGCTGTTTTTAAAAAATAAAAAAGTAATTAAACTTCTAGAAAAATATTATGAAAAACAAAACATTTCTAAACTACCTATAGAATATTTCTATGAAATAATAATTACCGCAATGATTACTAAAAATAGCGAAGTAATGGAATGGACAATTAATAAAGTTGAAGACAACACTGAAGAAAATTACATTTTTCATATAAGACATATTCAACACTATTTCATTATGAAATCTCTATACTTTGCCATCAAAAAAGAGAAGAAAAAATTCCAAGAAAATATGAAGCTTTTTTCAATAGAAGCCGGATCAACATCCTACAAAGAAATGTTAGAAATGTTTATAATTATTGCCAAACATCAATTTGCAAACGCGTCAGCAAGTAGAAAACTAAAACATGAATACCTACAAATTACCAGAAAATTGTCCTACCCACTTTTTGACGAGAATTATCTAATTCTTAATGCAAACCCTTAGCAGCCAAATATCTTTCTGCATCTAGTGCAGCCATACAACCAGTACCAGCAGCAGTAACCGCCTGACGATATACATGATCGGCAAAAAGTTGAAAATACGTGGGGAGCTAACCCCAAATAAGCACAAGCAGCATAGTTTTTACATAGGATCTACATCTATTTTTACTCTTATAGACTTACTACTTTCCTCTTTACCCCAAACATCAATCGTATTCTGAATATATTCCTTCACCTTACTCATAGAAATTTCATTTTCTATTTTTAATAATATTTGCTGCTGATAATACGTGTTAATTCTTGGTATAATGGTAAACTCTGGTCCCAATACCCTATCCCCTAACTGAATTTTTAGTTTTTTAGCTAAATTATGAGCTCCAGTAAATAAAAAACCTGACTTTTTATGTAATAAAACCATCTTTATTAATTTAAAGTAAGGAGGATAATTGAAATGCTTCCTGTCTGCTAACTCCTGCTTATATAAAGATTTAAAGTCGTATTCCATTACTCTTTTTATTACCCAATGATAGGGATCAAAGGTTTGTAGTATAACTTTACCTCTTTCATTTTTTCTACCACTTCTACCACTTACTTGAGTCAATAACTGAAAGCATCGCTCATAAGCTCTAAAATCTGGATAATGTAATAAATCGTCTGCTTGGAGTACACCAACTAAACCTACATGGTCGAAATCTAAACCCTTACTAACCATTTGAGTACCTACTAAAATATCTATTTCCTTTTGTTCAAACTGATCAATTATATTCTGGAAAGAGGCCTTCTTTCTAGTGGTATCCCAATCCATTCTTTTTATTCGAACATCTTCAGACAAATGCTTAACAAGCTCCTCTTCAATTTTCTGCGTACCTATTCCCAACATCGTTACTTCTGGTGATCCACAAGCTCCACATTTCTCAACTTGTTTGGTAGAATATCCACAATAATGACACTTCAAAACAGGTTGATATTTATGTATGGTAAGACTAACATCACACTTTTTACAAGTTGGTGTCCAGCTACAAACCATACAAACTTCACGAGGAGCATAACCTCTTCTATTTTGAAATAAAATAACTTGTTTTTTCGCTTTTAAAGTGGCTTTTATATTTTCCAATAGCAAAGGAGTGAAAATACCTACCATTTTTCGCTTTTTATGTGCTTGCTTTAAATCTGCGCATTGTATTTCAGGCATAGGCACCTTATGAAACCTTTTATCCAAAACTACATAACCTATTTTTTTCTCTTTCACTAAATACATCATTTCCATACTAGGTGTAGCCGAACCCAATAATAGTTTGGCTTCGTATATTTGAGCAAGCTTAGAAGCAACATCTCTAGCGTGATATCTTGGAGATGGGTCGAATTGTTTATAAGAAGCTTCATGCTCTTCATCAACAATTATTAAGCCCAAATCTTTAAACGGTAAAAATACTGAAGATCTAGCACCCAAAATAATATCAAATTTATGCAGCTTTTCATCCAACATGGAGTGCCATAGTTCTGTTCGTTCAGAAATATTAAACCTTGAGTGATAGACACCAACTCGTTTACCAAAATACGACTGAAGTCGTTGAATAATTTGAGTAGTTATAGCAATTTCTGGCAGCAAATAAAGTACCTTTTTATTTTGCTGTAGCTGTTCATTAATTAAATGGATGTAAATTTCTGTTTTACCGCTTCCAGTAACACCATGTAACAAAACCTTTCTGTCTTCTTTAAAATTTAAATTAATAGTATTTAAAGAAATTTGCTGATCTTTTGATAAAACAGGCATATTAAACTTACTTACTGAGGAATCTCTAATTCTTCCTACAGCAGCATTCTCTGTAATCAAAATCCCCTTATCCAATAGCGCCTTCAATACCCCTTCAGATGAAGCAGATTCTTTAAGTAATTTCTTTTTAAGTACAGACTTACCTTTTAAATCTTGGTTTAGTTGTAAAAATTTAAGAAGTAATGCTTCTTGTTTAGGAGCCTTGGTTAAGCCATCAAATACAGCTTCTAGTAAAGTGGCATCAGTTATAAATTCTGGATCTAAATTTATTTTAGCAACTGTTTTAGGTCGGTACTTTTCCAAATGAGATTCATAGCATTTAATCCAACCCTTAGTTAATAAGCTTTGAATATATAAATGAGGAAATTTCAAGTTTAACAAATCAGAAATTTCTTTTAAACTCATTTGCTGATTGTATTCTAATGCGTCTACAATTGATTGCTCATGAGGTTTAAGTGCTTGCAAAGATTGATCGTTGTATTCCTTAGTATTTGGCAAATAAACAGATTCACTTTGTAATTTTAAACTACTCGGAAGTGCTGCATTCATCACCTCTCCCATTGAAGTCATATAATAGCGAGACATCCACGACCATAATGAAAGCTGGTTGGCATGAACTATTGGATTCCCTTCAATTACAGCGATAACTTTCTTAGTAGGATAACTTGGTTTTTTTTGATGGATTTTAAATACAATAGCTGAATATTCTTTCTTTTTACCAACATGCACCAAAACTCTTTGTCCAATTTCGATCAATGGGTTGAATGAAGCCTCATAGGTCAGAAGCTGAGGAATAGCTAAAGGTAGAATTAAATCTACATAATAAATTTTGTTTTTTTTATTTAAAACATCTTGGCTTTTCACCATCAAAATTTTTTCTTTTTAATGTAAAGATTAACAAATATTTAAATAAAATATTAAATCATTTTTTGATTCTTTTAAAAATATAAAAAAAGGGTGTAATTTTTTGGTATATTCATAGCAAATCTAACTGATGAGTGAACGGATTCTAAAAGCACTGATGCAACTCTTTGCTATTGTTGCAAAAGTAGAAATAATTGAAAATACAGGTGAAATCGTCGCCGCTGATTCATCTAAAAATATCGTGGAACTTTTTTTAAAGCAAGATCTTTCTTCAGAATTAATTGAAAAATATTTAAAAATATTTGATGTTTTCATTACTGAAAGACACGGAACCAAAATAAAAAAAGACAGCAAGAAAAAGAGAACGTCTGTAAATTCTGTGAAAGTTCTTCGAATATGCACCCAGATTAATGAAGAGCTAGAACAAAAACAAAAAGTAATAGTTCTTATAAGAATTTTAGAATTTATTTTTGCCGGTCCTCTGCCGACGGATAAAGAATTAGCTTTTGCTGAGACCGTTTCTGAAACATTTAATATTGATTCCAAAGAGTATAATGAGATATTTCAATATGTAGGCTCTAGTTCAAAAAAATTAGCCTCCCACGAAAATCATTTATCTATCAGCTCCAATTCCAACGAGAGTGATTTATTGTCTAAAAAAATATCGGCTAATGGTTTGGTAGGAGATGTTTCAATTTTAAGAGTTTCCTCAGTAAATACTTTCTTTTTAAGATATTTTGGAAATCAAGAATTATTTTTAAATGGACAAATTATTGCTCCAAAAATAATTAAGGTACTTAGACAAGGATCGTCCATCAAAAATTCTAGGATTACTCCTATTTACTACAGCGACATCATCGCTCAATTTCTTGCTGAAAAAAGTACTGAAAAAATAGAGTTTACTGCTAATTCTATTGAATATAAATTTTCATCTGGTAAAAAGGGACTCTATGAATTCACCTTTAAAGAAGAATCTGGTCGACTGGTCGGAATAATGGGCGGATCTGGATCAGGAAAATCTACCCTACTAAATGTCTTGAATGGGAATTATGCTCCTTCAGCTGGTGAAATTAAAATTAACGGAATCGATCTATATAAAGATTCTAAATCTTTGGAGGGAGTTATAGGTTTTGTACCACAAGACGATTTATTAATTGAAGAACTTTCTGTTTTTGAAAATTTATATTACAACGGTAAACTTTGCTTTGGAAACTACGACGATGAAAAATTAGTGAGCTTAGTAAATGAAGTTTTAATTGCTATTGGACTTTATGAAGCCAAAGATCTAAAGGTGGGCAACCCGTTATCTAAAACTATTTCTGGTGGACAGAGAAAAAGACTAAACATTGCTTTAGAACTAATAAGAGAACCGTCCATTCTATTTGTAGACGAACCTACCTCAGGCTTGTCCTCAAATGACTCCGAAATTATTATGGATTTATTAAAAATATTAGCTCTTAAAGGGAAATTAATATTTGTAGTTATTCACCAACCATCTTCTGAAATTTATAAAATGTTCGACCAGCTTATTATTTTAGACGTTGGTGGTTATCCTATATACAAGGGAGATCCTGTAGATGCTGTAGTTTATTTTAAAAAATTAATCCATCATGCAAATGCTGAAGAAAGTGAATGTGAAACCTGCGGAAATGTAAATCCAGAACAGATTTTCAACATCATTGACATGAAAGTGGTAGATGAATATGGAGAACTTACTGGTGACAGAAAAATTTCACCTGAAGAATGGAACACACATTACCATGAGATCATCAACCCTCAAAACAATGAAAATCCAAAGCAGAAAATTCCTGACAGTATTTTTAAAATACCTAATTTAATAAGTCAGTTAGGAGTCTTCTTCATCAGAGATGTTAAGTCCAAGCTTACCAATACGCAGTATATGATAATCACCTTATTTGAGGCTCCTATATTAGCTGGTATTTTAGCATTTTTCATGAAATATTTAGAAATTAATTATTTAAAGCATGAATTTGAATATGCTTTTTACAATAGTGACAATCTCCCTCAATATTTATTTATTTCTGTCATAGTGGCTCTTTTTATCGGGTTAACAACCAGTTCGGAAGAAATAATAGGTAATCTTAAAATACTACAAAGAGAGAAGTTTTTAAACCTTAGTAAAGGAAGTTACTTATTTTCGAAAATTAGTATCATGTTTTTAATATCAGCCATTCAAACTCTTTTCTATGTTTTAATTGGGAATTTTATACTCGAAATAGAAGGAATGTTTTTTGCACATTGGATGATATTATTTTCTACTTCATGTTTTGCAAATCTTCTTGGACTTAATATTTCATCTAGTTTTAATTCAGTAAAAGTGATTTACATACTTATTCCTATATGTATTATTCCACAGCTGTTGTTTAGTGGTATTATTGTTCCTTTTGACAAACTTCACCCTTATTTTTCATCTAAATCTGAAGTTCCTATGATTGGAAATGTTATGGCTTCTAGATGGGCATATGAGGCATTAACAGTTACGCAATTTAAAGACAATAAATACGAAAAAAAGTTTTTTAAATACGATAAAAAAATGTCATTTGCCAACTGGAAAAAAGATCAGTGGGAAAGTAATTTAGATACTAAGCTTACTAATTTCTATAGAGTCTCTAAGAAAGATAATCCTCTAGAAATGGAAAAAAGAAAAACTAAGCGAGATGGTGAAATTATAGTTAATGAAGTAAGAAAGGAATTAAAAAACTTTAATTCCTCTGTTGTTTATAGCAATGAAAAAATGGAAGAACTCCTGTCTACCATAGAAAACAACAATATGGAAAAGAAAGATTACATGCAATTCCATAACTATTTCACTAGTACCAGAGACTATTATAAAGCGATGTATAATAAGGCTGACTTGTCTAAAGACAGTTTACTTAGATCTTATATAAAACCTGGAAAAAACTTAGTAAATAAACTTAAATCCCTAAAAGACAGCAAAACCATTACGTCTAAAGAATATAGATCTTACAAAAAATTAATTTCTTACTTAAAAAACTATGATTTTCAGGAGTTTAAAAACAAATACAACAATCATAGTTTAGAAGATTTTGTCACCAATTCTAATTCCCTAAGCTTTATTGATGAAAGCGAAACTGGTCTTATTCAAAAGTCTGATCCTATTTATTTAGATCCTGTAGGAAACAAATATTTAGGAGCGCAATTTTATGCACCATCTAAATATTTTATGGGTCAAAAAATTGATACATTAACAGCTAACCTTATAGTAATATGGTTAATGACCATTCTACTTACTATTACACTTTATTTTGATATATTAAGGAAAATATTAGAAAATTCAGGATTGTTTTTTAAAATTTTTAGATTTAAATTATTTAAAAAATAACCTTTTTGAATAAAACCCCAGATTCAGTTTCAATTTTTAATATAAAAACTCCTTTATTTGGTACTACTATTTGATTATTCATTTCCGATTTAATCAATTTTCCTGATAAGTTATAAAGTGAGTAACTGTAATTAGAATTCATTCCCTCTAAATAAAGTACTCCATCATTAGTTGGATTCGGATATACTGTAATATTTGAAATATTATCTTCAGTTAGGTATGTTGATGGATCATTATCAATATAAAAGTTATCAATTCCCGCTTCAACTAAATTATCATTATTTGGATCAACAGACCAATCAGCTGTAGTAATTACAACATTAAAATCATTAAAATTATCTGGAATTTCAAAAGTGAATTTATACCACTCAAGTGGATTATTTCCTTCGACAAAAAATAAATTTGTTGTATTAACACCGTCATCTAAATCAATAAAAAGTGTGTCGTTTGGCGTTGAGCCACCAAGAAAATTTTTCCACCAGATATTACAGTGTAAATAATGGGTTAAACTAGTATCCAATGAAATCAAAGGCGATACAATTTGTACAAAACCTAAATCAACATCATCTGAACTTGGAGCACCTGCTAAATTACCAGTAACATATGCAAAATTACCACAGTCATTGGTTTCAAACCCTGGGTTACATGTATCCGTATTATTGTAAACAGTTGCTTGAGGAATTGCTCTCTCCCAAATTCCAGAAGGGGCAGAAGAATTTACAGTCCATCCCTGATCAATATTGAATTGGTCTTGATACCCTTCATCAAAATTCATTACTAGTGGAGAAGAGTCGTCTATAATATTAAAATTTTCTAAACAAAAATCCTTATAACCCCAAGAACCAGCATAAATATTATAAGATCCTGGAATTAAATTATTAATAGTAAAAGTACCATTTACGTCTGTAGATCCATCGTAACTAAAATCATCGTTGCTTATTGTAAAGTCAACATTTGATAGCGGATTGTTTTGGCCAGTAATCTTACTCTCAACATTAAGATTTAATGGGGTTAAAGAGTACATTAAAATGTCAAGTAATGTTATTGAATCATTTTGAAGAACAACTTGATTTATTGTATCTGAACGATATAACGGATGAGAAAA